>CAZRXN010000014.1:0-1404 GCA_964604085.1 uncultured Candidatus Saccharibacteria bacterium
CCCCGAACATATTGCGAAGCTCGTCGAGACTCGCGAGCAAGCGCGCGCTTCCAAAAACTGGCAAGAGGCAGACGCCCTTCGGGAACAAATCGAAGCGTCGGGCTATGAGCTCGATGATACGAAAGATGGTCCGCGTCTTACCGCTCGAGTACGAAATTGACCAGACGCCCCGGGACGATAATGGTTTTGCGAATGTTCGCGCCGCTGATCTTCTCACCGAGCGTCTCCTTAGCCGCTGCTTCCATATCCTCGCGAGACGCATCCGCTGGGATCTCGGTAACTCCTCGTAAAGTGCCGTCTATCTGAATCGCGATCCGCACCGCCTCTTCCTTGATCCGAGCGGGGTCGAACTCCGGCCACTGCTGTTCATGTATTGGTGATGTATGTCCCGCGCTCTCCCATAGCTCTGCGGCAATATGCGGAGCAAATGGTGCGAGGAGCCGCAAAAACACTCCCCATTGAGCGCTGCCAGCACCTTCTTTCTCGATCGTATTGAGGAGGATCATGAGCTGGCTGATCGCAGTATTGAATTTGAGCGCATCGACGTCACCGCTGATTTTTTGGATTGATTTATGGAGGGTTGGCTCCAGAGATTCCACGTCAGACATGCCGTCTGCGGTCTGCGAGCTACCGAATTTCCATACCCGCTCCAAAAAGCGCCGCACACCGACCACTCCATCTGGGTTCCACGGATAGCTCGACACCTCATTGTAAGGGCCGATAAATGCAAGATACATACGTACCGTGTCGGCGCCAAGTCGCGCGACCACTTCGTCCGGATCGATGACATTGCCGCGCGATTTGCTCATCTTCTGTCCATCGGGTCCAAGAATGATTGAACGATTTTTTCGGCGCGCGTACGGCTCTGCGTCCTTCACGAGACCAAGATCGAACATCGCCTTCTGCCAAAACCTGCTATAGAGCAGGTGCATGGTCGTATGCTCCGCGCCTCCCGAGTAAAGGTCCACCGGCATCCATGCGCCCATCTTCTTGGCATCGGCGAATGTTTCGCTATTGTTCGGATCGGTGTATCGAAGGAAATACCAGGACGAGTCGACGAAGGTGTCCAGCGTATCTGTCTCGCGAACAGCCCTCCCTCCACAATTAGGGCATGATGTCTCTACCCACTCCGTGGCTTTCGCGAGGGGAGACTTCCCCTCCCCCGTCGGCAGGTAGTCTTCTATTTCGGGAAGAAGGACCGGAAGCTGCTCATCTGGCACCGGCTGCGAGCCGCATGTTTCGCAGTGAATGATTGGGATGGGCACTCCCCAGTAGCGCTGTCTAGATACGATCCAGTCTCGCAAACGATACGTTTTTTTAGCGCGACCGAACTTCCCCGCAATGGCGCGACGAGCTTCGCCGCTCTCGATGACGATGCCGATGCGCGTGCGCTTGGCCTGGCGA
>CAZRXN010000014.1:1414-14810 GCA_964604085.1 uncultured Candidatus Saccharibacteria bacterium
CGCCGAAGGCTTCGCCGCTCTCGATGCCGGTATATTCACCCGAGTCGCACAAGATCCCCTCGCCGGTGTACGCGTACTCGCTATCCTCGAGCACGTTAAGTATGAAATCGCCCTCGAATACCGTGAAAAAGTTTTTGAGCTCCTCTTTCTTCTTCCAAAGGACCTCTTGAAGAGATGCTTCTTTCTCGTCCACAGGATCGCGCGCCTCGTCCTCGAGATCGAAAAAGACGAAATGAAAATGAGCCCAGCGATTCTCCTTTTTCACTCGGTGGTAGAACTGCGTATGTATCGACCACTTGGGATCCTCGACGAGGCGGAGATTCTTGTATCCGGTTTCCTCGCGTATTTCCCGTTTCGCTGCTTCGACGAAGTCTTCTCCGTCAGTTCCCCCGGTTACAAGCCCATGCATGTGAACACCCTTCCAGCTGATGCAGAGATAGGTATCGTCCGCTGGGTTGCGCACGATTGCGCAGACCGCCTCCCGTTTGACGAAATCGAGCCCTTCGCGCACCGCTCCCTCGCCGTCCCGACCAATAAATAACGGTTCCACTACGCGTTTTACAGGAAGGTCAAACGCGCGCGCGAAATCACGGTCGCGCTCATCGTGCGCCGGCACCGCCATGATTGCGCCGGTGCCGTAGTGCCCGAGCACGTAATCGGCAACGAAGAGCGGGATGCGTTCCCCGGTTGCGGGATTCAGGGCCTCCACTCCTTTAAGCTGCACTCCTGTTTTTTCTCTACCCGTCTGTCGCTCGAGTTCCGTCTTTCGAGACGCCTGATCGACATACGTTTGAACCTCATCGTTATTCTTGAGCACCGTTTTGTGCCGCAACGCAAGGGTGACCCATAGATGTTCCGGCGCAAGGACTAAATAGGTCGCACCGAAGAGCGTATCGGGACGAGTCGTGAATACCGTAATATGCGCCTTCTTGCCGTCCGGGCCAGTGCGGGCATTCACTTCCTCGTCGCCAAAGTCCAGGAAGAAATCGATCTCGGCACCCTCACTCCTGCCGATCCAATTTTTTTGGGATTCTTTTATCTCTTTGGGCCAATCGAGAGGCTCCAGGTCATCTATCAGGCGATCGGCGTACTCCGTAATCTTGATATTCCACTGCATCATATCCTTCTGCACGACTTCCGCACCGCACCGCTCGCACCTGCCGTTTACGACCTGTTCATTCGCGAGCACCGTCTTATCGTTCGGGCACCAATTAACTGGTGTCTGTTTCCTCTCGACGAGTCCCTTTTTGAAAAACTGCAGGAAGAGCCACTGCGTCCATCTATAGTAGGCGGGATCGCACGTTACGACTTCGCGGGACCAATCGAATGAGGCACCCATTGAGCGTATCTGGGCGCGCATCCGCTCCATATTGGCGTACGTCCACTCACGGGGGTTTAGCTTGTGCTTGATGGCGGCGTTTTCGGCGGGCAATCCGAACGCATCAAATCCTATTGGATACAACACATTCTTGCCTCGCATCCGCAGTGCTCGGGCCAGAATGTCCGGTACCGAGAACGCATACCAGTGCCCGACATGCAGATTCCCCGACGGGTACGGGAACTCCGTCAGGAGGTAAAAATTATCTTCGGAGGGGACATCGTCGCGTGTAACGTGCCCTTTAGAATCACTCCAGATTTTCTGCCACTTCTTTTCGATCGTCGCGTGGTCGTACCGCTTCATAATACAGTCCAGAGTATCATAGCGCCTTTGCGGAGGGTATATACTGCGGGCATGTGGCAAGACTGGGTGATAGGCGGGGTTCAGATCGCGACGCTCGTGGCGCTCGTACCCACCCTCATCCACCGCGACCAAAAGCCGACGGTGAGCACCTCCCTGCTCACCACCGTCAGCATGTGCACCCTTGGGATAACCTACGCGACACTGCAGTTCTGGTTCGCGGCTCTTATGATGTTCATCATCGCAAGCGCATGGCTCACGCTCGCCTACCAAAGGTACTCACTGAACGCGTCCGCTCGGTCTGCGAACGCATCTCGATAAGAGGTGCGGCTAGAGGACGGGCTTGCCGAAGGGTCGGTAGCGCTCTGGATCTATCGTGCGGTCGAAGCAGTGCTCGCCTGCAGGATGCTGCCAATTCTCCTGTTCGAAGCCGTACACGGGACGGGTCTCAATGTCGCCTCTGCTCTCTTTATTGAACGCTGCACAGATGGAAAACGAGAGGTTGCCCGTTTTCTCATAGCGATACGGCTCCCCCGTTTGGGCGTCGGTAGGCACCGCGTAGCCGGAAAGAGGGTCTTCGAGCTCGAGGAGTGTCTCGGGAAGTTCTTCCTTCTGCTGGTAGAAGAGTACGATTTGAGACTGAATTCCCTGCAGGTCGGAAATTTTTTGCTGATCCTGCAGATACATGCGTGCCTGATACGGCGTGCCGACGATCAAGAAACCGGACACGATTGCGATCACGACACATACGCCGACCGACCACATGATCATCGACGCACGTCCGGGATGTGCGCCGTAGTATCCGCGAAGATCTGCGAGGAAGTGTAGGAATGCCGCACCTGCCACAAGGAGTACTACCAGCGTCTTCAGCAGGAAGCCAGCGGTGAGCTCGTGCCCCTGCAAGAATGTAGTGAGGAGGATTATCAGGTCTCCCACGACCGTCGCGCCCGCGATAAAGACCGTGAGATACAGCGCCCAACGACGCACCCATATATCCTGCCGCGAGGGATCCTTCGCGATCGTGCCGCGTATCATACGCATTAATACGAGGAGAACGGGCGTTAGCACGATGAGCGATGCCATTTGGTAGCTTATGCCTCTGCTGTAGGGCGAGCCATAGGCGAGCGCGTTCGGGAACGCGTATTCGATGTAGTTGAAGAGGAGCGCGATAAAGGAAACTACTCCAGCGTACAGGGCTACCATTGCTCCTGCCCAGAGGAAGAAGTCTTTCGGGCCTACTTTTGCGTTCGTCGGCATGGTTATATGCGGCTATTCTTAATGATGAAAGTATAGCATGCTCCCGATGCTATGCTGCTTCTGTCAAGAGTGACGGAACTCCATCACATCCCCATCCCGCACGACATACTCCTTCCCCTCTGCCCGCACCAGCCCCTTTTCTCTCGCCGCCGCCCATGACCCCGATTCCAGAAGCTTGTCCCAAGAAACGGTCTCGGCGCGGATGAATTTGTCGCGGAAATCAGTATGAATAGCGGCTCCGGCTTGCGGCGCGGTCGATCCGGCGCGTATCGTCCATGCACGACTCTCCTTTTCTCCAGTCGTAAAAAACGAGATGAGGTCGAGCAATCGGTATCCCGCCTTGATTAGCGCATCGAGTCCATCCTCCGCCACACCGAACTCTCGTCGAAAGTCCGCGCGCTCCTCGTCGCCCACGTCCGAGAGTTCCTGTTCCACTCCCGCATCCACGAACACGTAGCCAGCCCCCGAGGCATCGAGGAACTGCTTGAGCGTGCGCCACCGTTCGCCCCCTTCGGCGTCCACGTTCACCGCGCCGCTCTTGCGATTCAAGATATAGAGGAGCGGCTTTGCGGTGAGGAAGTGCATTCCTATGATCACACTGCGCTCCGATTCAGAGAGCGATACAGTGCGTACCGCCTTTCCGCTCTCCAACACGGGGACGATCTTCCGCAGTGCATCGCGTTCGGCGAGCGCGTCTGCGTCTCCTCCCTTCGCATCGCGCTCTACCCGTTCTAATCGCTTGGTGGCTGTTTGCAAATCCGCAAGCACCAACTCCATGTCGATAATCTCGATATCGTGCAGCGGATCCACCTCGCCATGCACATGATGAATGTCCTCGTCGTCGAACAGGCGCACGACCTCCGCAATCGCATCTACCTCGCGGATGTGCGATAGAAATTGATTACCGAGACCTTCTCCTTCGGATGCACCTCGCACGAGCCCCGCAATATCTACGAACTCTACGATAGCGGGAATCGTCTTCTTGGAGTGCGACATGGTGGAGAGCCGGTCCAGGCGCAAGTCCGGAACGGCAACGATGCCGACCGACGGATCTATCGTACAGAACGGGTAATTTTCCGCCGGCACGCTCTTGCGCGTCAGCGCATTAAAGAGCGTAGACTTCCCCACGTTCGGCAATCCGACAATCCCTATAGTGAGTGACATGGCTTTACAAGATACCTGAAACGTAGTTCCCTTGCACGCAGTCAACACAAGAGGTTGTCGATGCTAACCTATGAACTATCAATAACGTTCGGGCCACCGCCTTCGAGTCTGGACACGGAGGGAATCGCCATCACTCGTGTGCTCCGTTCCATTGGGTACCCTAACGTTACTAACGTTCGAATGTTGCGCTATCTTGCGATCACCTTTGAGTGTCCTGAATCCGAAATGATTACCAAAGCGGAGCAGATACTCGATACACTTGAGCCGGTCTGTGACTACAGCCCCCACATTCATAACCTCTCTTACGAGATACGGGATATGATGAACGCAAGGGACGTTTTGAAAGGTTCGCGGAAAGTGGCAACAGCTTCCTTCACACGCCTAGCGTAGGGTCTGTTTATCGAACAGAGAGCGCGGTGATCCGGGAGGACTTCCCTCCCGCGAGGATGCATTCAGCCGGACAAGCAAGGCACCCAGTTCAAAAAACATGCTTAAAGGCGACCAGTAATGGTCGCCTTAATGCTTTGCATGAAAAGGGCCGTTCCTCTGAACGAGGATCCGTATTAGTATATACTATGGTAAATACTATTTCGCGCGAGCACCGAGCTTCTCCACAGTCTTGAGCCAATGCGTCTTCCTCCTTTCCGGCGGATGTTCAGCGGGGCCGAACCACGTGGTACGCGTCTTAAAACCGGCAAACCACAGAATTCCCCACTTGAGCTGCGAGTGCACGTTTCCGGGCAGGAGCGCGACGAGCAGCGGCCACGATCCGCTCGTCTCGATAATGCGCGCGGTCTTCCCACGGTAGAGCCGGTGCCAGAAAATAGTTTTTTTGCCTGCAGGGGTGCGAATATAGCGGAATGCGGATCCCGGGAGCCATGCCCGGTCGAAGAGCCCTTTGAGGAGCGCCGGCATGCCGTACCACCACACCGGATAAACGATGACGAAATGATCGGCCTCATTAAGTAAATCCTGGAACCGACAAAGATCCGGCTCGCATTCCTGGACCTCGCGATACCCTTTATGCAATATAGGATCGAACTGCATCTCCCCGATATTGAGCCGATCTACTTGGTGGCCGGCCGCCTTCGCCCCCCGCTCATAGGCGTCCGCGAGGAGACCGCACACGCCCTCGGGATCCGGATGGCCGAGGAGCAGGAGGATCTTTTTCGACGCCATTACAAGCGAGTGTAGCATGCCAGAGGTGCACGCCGTGTGCAAAAGGCGCGATTTGACTGTCATATGGTTTAATGTTAAAATCTTCACGCAATATTCATTCGTCCATATGAAATCGCTTCTTATTACCTGGTGGAAATACGCGCTCGCGGGGCTCGTGGTGCTTTCCCTTTTCGGCCTTGGAGCGTACCGGATTACCCGTAATGATGCGGCCGCTTCGACGGAGCGCTCGCCGCGGGCGGTTCTCGTAGAATCAATCGAGTCCCTTTCCGGGGACGGTGCTTCCCTTCCCGCGGTCGGAATCGTTCAGTCCCGCTCTGAAGCCGAGCTGCGCACCGAATCCGCGGGCCGCGTAACGCGACTTTCATATGAGCTCGGGGACAGGATCGCCGCAGGAGCGGTGCTCGCCGAGCTGGAGAACGCATCTCAAAGGGCAGCGCTTATGCAGGCGCAGGGCGCGCTAGAGAGCGCGCAGGCAGCGGCGCAAAAAACGGAGAGTGGGGCGAGAATGGAAGACGAGACGCTTGCACGCATTTCCGTAACGAATGCTGAAATGGCACTTGAGGAAGAGCGCGTCTCCGCAGTGAACGCGATCAGAAGCGCGTACGCGACCAACGACGACCTCGTGCATACGAAACTGGATGCCATGTTTTTGAATCCGAGGACCGGCGATCCCCTCTTTCAGCCGCTCACCTCGGACGCCGCATTGACTGCGCGTATCGAAGCGGATCGGCCTCAATTTGAAGATTTGCTGGCAGCGGAAGCGTCTCGCGGGGCAAAGCTCGAGCCCGCAGACGATCTCAAAGCTGAACTGGAGCGCGCGCGAGGAGACGCCGAGCGCCTCCAGCAATTCATCAACGATATTGCGGATGCATTGAACAGAGCGATAGCCACAGACAATGTGCCGCAAGATACGCTTGCGGGATATACCGCCCTCGCGAGTGCTGCTCGCACCTCTATCGCCACTTCGCTCGCCTCCCTCACCGGAGCGAGGAAGGGTCTCACCGCCAAGGAAACGCAGCTTGCGACGGCGCGCACCTCCGAAGAGGAAGTATTGGCAGGCGCCCGTCCAGAAGATGTCTCCGGAGCGCAGGCAGCCATAAAACAAGCACAGGGTGCATATAATGCGGCACTTGCCTCTCTTGAGAAAACCATCATCCGCGCACCGATCTCGGGCACCATCAACAGTTTGGGTATCGAGCTTGGCGACTACGTAACGGCGTTCCAGCTCGCTGCCGTCGTCTCTAATAATGCTGCGCTCGAAGTGGTAGCGACGGTGAGCGAAGATGATCGAAGCAGCATCTCTCCGGGCGATGCGGCGCTCATCCAAGGTACCTATGAAGGCGTCGTATCGCGCGTCGCCGCTGCGATTGACCCGCAAACAGGAAAGGTGGAGGTCCGAATCGCGCTCCCAGACGAGGCGCTCTCGCACCTCACGAACGGACAGTCCGTCCAGGTGGCACTGCACCCCTCTCGCGAGTCCGAACAATCGATACGCGTCCCTATCTCCGCCGTAAAACTCGGCGCGGAGGGAGCGTTCCTTTTTACCGTGAATGATGATCACACGCTCCGTGCGCATCCAGTCGTGCTCGGAGAGCTCTCGGGTGAATCGGTCGAAATAGAGAGCGGCGCGACCTTCGATATGAAAATCGTTGTCGACGCGCGCGGCCTCACCGAAGGCGACACGGTGTCTCTCCAGTCGCAATAACGCGCATGGTCTCGCTCTGGAAATTCCTGCTTCGAAAAAAGCAGTTTACGATCCTGCTCGCCGTCGCGCTCTCATGCGCGGGTCTGTACGCCCTGTATGAGATTCCAAAGGAATCCTCGCCGGAAGTGCGCATCCCTATCGGAATCGTCTCGACCGTACTTCCGGGAGCCTCTGCAGCGGATGTGGAGCTACTGGTGACGAACCCAATCGAAGACGCGCTCACCAATCTCGAGCATCTCAATACGCTCACCTCCAGTTCTCGAGAAGGGCTCTCGGTCATAACCGCTGAATTCGACTCCAATGCCGATCTCGACGCTTCCATCCAGGATCTAAAGGACGCGGTGGACAGTGCGGGGCCGGAACTTCCGGACGAAGCACTCGATCCGATCGTATCGGAAATCAATTTCGCGGATCAGCCGATTTTGATCATTTCGGTCGCCGGAAACTACGCACCGGCGGCCATGACTGCGCTTGGTGAGGATCTGCAGGAAGAGCTGCGAGCCGTGCAGGGCGTCTCCCGCGTCGATGTGTCGGGCACCGCACAGCGCGAAGTCCAAGTCGTCGTAGATCAAGCGGAGCTCGCGCGCTTCGGCATGAATCTCTCCGATGTTGCCGCCGGACTGCGCAGTGCGAATGCTTCCCTTCCGGTGGGCTCGCTAAACGTGGGTAACATCGAGTATCCTATCCGCTTTGAAGGGGACCTACGGAGTCCCGCCGAGGTCGAGTACATCCCGCTCCGGACGCCACAGGGCGAGGTTATGTATCTGCGCGATATCGCGCATGTTTTCAACGGACTCGCTGATGCCACCTCGATTTCCCGCACCTCTACGGGTGGCGAGCCGGCATCTCCGTCGTTGACGCTTACCGTGCACAAGACGTCGGGAGGCAACATCATCCGCATCGCCGACGCCGTGAAGGAGCGTCTAAACGAGATACAGAGGGATGAACTTCCTGACGCGGACATCGTCGTGTCATTCGACCTTGGCGAGCAGGTCCGACACGATCTCCTCAGTCTCACACGCGTCGGTTTCGAGACCATGGTGCTCGTAATGGTCGTGCTCTTTCTCACGATCGGATGGCGGGAGTCGCTCGTGGCATCTGCCTCGATACCACTCTCATTCCTCATCGCCTTCCTCGGGCTATGGGCATCCGGCAACACCATCAATTTCATCTCACTCTTTTCTCTGATTCTCGCAATCGGTATCCTCGTGGACTCCGGCATCGTCGTAGTAGAGGCAATCCACACACGTATGCAGCGCTATGCGACGAAGATGGAAGCCGCGTTGCGCTCTCTCGAGGAATACGCGTGGCCTCTCGTGGGCGGCACAATGACGACCGTCGCCGTTTTCGTGCCGCTCTTCTTCATCTCGGGCATCGTCGGAAAATTTATCGCCTCTATTCCATTCACAATCATATTCGTCCTTATCGCCTCCATTTTTGTAGCGCTCGGCATCGTCCCGCTCATCGCGATTCTCTTCACGTCGCGCTCGCTCAATCGCTTCGAGCAGATCCAGGAGCACTACACCGCTCGTTTCCAAGAATCGTACCGCTCGTTCCTCGCCTCTATACTCGGCGACCGCAGACGTGAAAACCTCTTCCTTGGCGCAATGGTGGGCATCTTCATCATAGCGATGGCACTCCCCGTTACGGGCGCAGTCCGGAGCGTCTTCTTCCCCTCTGAAGACATCGACTTCGTCTATGTCGAAATTGAGAAACCGGAGGGGACGCCGCTTGAGGAGACGGATTTGGCCGTACGACGGGTGGAGGAAGCCCTATACGCCGAGCAAGATATTGAATCGTTCGTAACATCGATCGGCGCGTCAAGCGCATTCAGCCAAAATCCTCAAAGCGGATCTCGCCTCGCAAACATAACCGCCCTCCTAAAAGACGATAGAACGCACACTTCCACTGAAATCGTGGAAATGCTGCGCAAAGATTTCTCGGGGATAAACAGCGCCGATGTGCGCGTGTATGAACCCTCCGAAGGACCACCGAGTGGAGCGCCTATTGTGCTGACGCTCTCGGGTGACGATCTTGCCGATCTCGAAGTCGCGACGCTCGCAACCGCGGCGCTGCTCGAAGATACTCCCGGCGCCGCCGAAGTAGATTCGAGCACGAAGAGTCGAGGCATCGAATTCGTGCTTACAATCGATAAGGTACGGGCGGCTCAAGCAGGTCTCTCGCCACTTGCAGTTGCACAGACCCTTCGCACGGCGATATCCGGCTCTACCGCCACTACGATCCGGGAGGAGGACCAAGATATAGACGTTACGGTCAAGCTGAACGTGAACCCCTCCTATGGCAATCCTTCGGAAACACGCGCCGCAACCCTAGAGGCTCTACGCGCACTCACGATAGGAACGCCCGGGGGTCCAGTACTCCTCGGCTCCGTGCTCTCGACCGATATCGGCCGCGCGAGTGCGGTGATTCGCCACGAGGACGGCGATCGAATCGAATCGGTAACGGCATACACCGCTGCGGGTGCGACCACTCCCCAGGTTATCGCCGCATTCCAAGAAAAAGCTAACTCTTCCCTTTCGCTTCCGGACGGTGTCCGTCTGCATGTCGGGGGCGAGAACGAGGACATCGATCAATCGTTCAAGGAGATGTTCTTCGCGTTCATTGCGGGCATTGTACTGATGCTCGGCATACTCGTACTTGAATTCAATTCGTTCCGGCATACCTTGTACCTTCTCTCTATCATCCCGCTCTCGCTCGTGGGCGTCATGGTGGGGCTCTTTCTTACGAACCAGCCGCTGTCCTTCACTTCCCTGCTTGGCGTAATCGCGCTCGCCGGCGTCATCATTAATCACGCTATCATCCTGCTCGACTCAATGCACCGGATCGGCGCGGAGCAGGCAGATTTGTCTGTGCGCGAGGTAGCCATCGAAGCGTCCGTCTCTCGTCTCCGCCCGATCGTGTTGACCACCATAACGACGGTGATCGGGATGATCCCGCTTACGCATGCCTCAGCGCTCTGGGGGCCACTCGCTTTCGCGATCATGTTCGGTCTCTCGTTCTCAATGGTCCTCACTCTCGTACTGCTCCCCGTCTTGTACTCCCGCTGGCCCGGAAAGGCCGCGCGACTCTAATCCTGCTGCCAAGTGTCGAGCGCATCGCCCGGCGCGGCTTTATTCGGCCTCTCGAGACCGCAGATGACGCATCGATGGATGATTCGGAACGTGCCATGATGCGCCTCGATTCGCACCGGCTGCATCAGCCCGCCGCACGAGGCACTTCGATCTCCAGGATTCACGTCCACATGCTTACTCCAGAGACATGACGGGCAGTGGTTCGTATACCCATTTCCCTGCACTTTCTGGCCACAGTGCTCGCAAGTGAAATCCTCCGCTGTCTTTTGAAAGCGTCTCGACATCGCGGGTATTGTACCCCGCAGGACTATAGGAGCTCCAGTGCCGCTTCGTCCTCGATACGCTCACCCGTCGACTGTGCCACACACGACACAGCAAACACTACCGCGCCCGGGTCCATGGCGTCAGTTTCGATCGTTTTTACTCCCTCATTCGTACTATCTGAAAGCGTAATTCTGCCCTCGTCGGCTTCCATTGTTACGACGCACGACGGAGAGGATCGTACGCCGACGGACGACCACGCAAGCACAATATCCTCGCCTCTGCGGACCGTTCTTTTTTGCAAAATAACCGATGCGATTGCCGGAGCAGGGCGCGGGTCTTCCACACGCGAATCATTGTCATCGTCGGATTCAAATGGTGAACCACCACTCGAGCTAAAACCCGATCCCGAGGAACCCCCTCCTGATGATCCGCCGCCTCCGAATAGTCGGCCTAGTATGCCTCCGATTCCGCTGCCGCCTGCCGGGACGCCCACCGTCGTTGGCTGGCCGATTGGTACGGTCCTAAACAGTCCGGCAAGGCCACTGCCCGGAGCAGAACCGACGAATCTAAACGGTGAGCCGGACGGAACTCCGGCATGATTAGCCACGTTACCCGGGATGCCCCCATTGAAGAGCTGCGAGAAGCGGCGCGTATACGAGTAGACACTGGTGCCAAGTATATCTCTCGCGCCGCCGTTGCGGAGCGCACCCGGGCCGCCGAACCACACGGCCGCAGCAGATTCAGGATTCCCATATTTCTGAATGTAGCCGCCGAAAACCGTCTCGAATACTTTCTCCTGCGCCTCCGGGCTATTCAAGAATTGCTGCGGAGTCATGCTGTAGCCCAGCGCCCGTCGCGTCCACGAGGGGATGTTGCGACCCATAACCTGGTATTTCCCATAGGGGCAGTCGCCACGCGAGCACGCGCCTATTATGTTGTAGCGCCCCCCGCTCTCTATGGCGGCAATCGCCGGCTTAGAGCGCTCGACGAGATCCGCCAAGCTACCCGTCGGATATACGCCGAAGGTGCTCGCGGTGCGCATGTCGTCCTGCGATAACACGGAATCGAACGTCTTTAGAAGCTGAGCCGGAGAGAGACGGGCGATATTGCGCGACAGGTCTTCATTGAGGCCGAGGGAGCGAGCTGCGGCTGCCGCGCCCTCCGCGTCGCCTCCCGCCTGCTTTTGGAGCAGGTCGAGCACGTCATCGCGGCGGCTCCGCACCAGTTCATCTGCCTGCGCTCCGTTCAAATTGAAGTTCTTCGCCAGCAAGTCGGAAAGCGCTTTGTCCGGCAGCCCCGGCGTGATGGCACTGCGCGCGAGATTTTGTACCGCAAGATCGCGCAAAACAGAACGCGCATCTTCACCCGCCGAGAGCCGTGCCTTCGTTTGCTTGTACCGCGGGTCGCACTTACTTATGACCGTCTCCTTTCTGCCGTCGGCAGACGAGTAGGTGATCGTCCCCACTTTGCTCGGATCCACTGGTTTGCCGTCTTTACACAGTTCCGACTCCTTGCACTGCGCGGGATCTTCCACGCGGCGCGCGCCCGATGTCAACACCGGCTTGGTTTGCCCGCGAGCAGGAGGAGAAATAACGGTGTCCTGGCAAAGATCGTCGTTGCTCGTGATCGGCTGCTCGGCGGCAAAGACTGTCCCTGACAGGGAAAGGAGAGCGATGAGCATCAGAAGGACGCTGGTTGAGCGCATGCTATACATTGTACCGTCCGCGCTTGGAAGAGCGCGGCGATCGTGTTGAAAACCTTAGCTACAAGAGCACGATCACGCGAGAATCGGAGCACTCGAGTACGCCGCGTTCGATCTCGTACTGCTGCGTCTCTCCGCCTTCCCTGCGGACGGTGATCACACCCTTTGCGAGTGTCGTAACGAGAGGCTCATGCGCGGGCAGGATCGTCATCTCACCCGCTGTCCCCGGAAGCGTTACAGAAGCCGCCATATCGTCGAAGAGCGGCTCTCCTACCGATGAGATCGTCAGGTGGAAGGTCTTTGCTCCGATCACCATAGCGCTATGCCACCTCGTCTATGCCACCGCGCATGTAAAACGCTTGCTCGTCCTTCTCGTCGTGCGCGCCGTCCAGGATCTCGCCGAATCCGCGTATGGTTTCCGCGAGCGGCACATACTTACCGGGCGTGCCCGTAAATACTTCAGCAACGGAGAATGGTTGCGAGAGAAACCGCTGTATCTTACGCGCACGATACACGACCCTTTTATCCTCCTCGGATAGCTCTTCGATGCCGAGAATCGCGATAATGTCCTGAAGATCCTTATACCGCTGGAGCACGCGCTTCGTTTCGTTCGCTACGCGATAGTGCTCTTCGCCGACGATGTCAGGCGCAAGCGCGGTCGAGCCGGACTCGAGCGGGTCTATCGCCGGGAAAATACCGAGCGATGCGAGCTGGCGCGAAAGAACGATCGTCGAGTCGAGGTGGGAAAAGGTTGTCGCAGGTGCGGGATCGGTGAGGTCGTCCGCCGGTACATAGATCGCCTGCACGGAAGTGATGGAACCCTCCGTAGTCGAAGTGATGCGCTCCTGAAGTCGCCCCATTTCTTCCGCAAGTGTCGGCTGGTATCCGACAGCGGAAGGTACGCGTCCCAAAAGCGAAGACACTTCGGAGCCCGCCTGCACGAAGCGGAATACGTTGTCCATGAAAAAGAGTACATCCTTGCCTCCTTCGTCGCGGAATGCTTCCGCCATAGTGAGTCCTGAAAGTGCGACGCGCGCACGGGCGCCCGGTACCTCATTCATCTGCCCGAACACGAGCGCGGTCTTGTCGAGTACGCCCGATTCCTTCATTTCATAGTAGAGATCGTTACCCTCTCGTACGCGTTCCCCAACACCCGCGAATACCGAGTAGCCGCCGTGTTCGCTCGCGACATTGTGAATCAACTCCTGGATCAGCACTGTCTTGCCGACGCCCGCGCCACCGAAGAGACCGATTTTTCCACCCTTGATGAAAGGCGTCATGAGATCTATCGCTTTGATGCCGGTCTCGAATACCTCCGCTTTCGTGCTCTGTTTGGTGAACGGAGGAGGATCGCG
>CAZRXN010000015.1:0-2945 GCA_964604085.1 uncultured Candidatus Saccharibacteria bacterium
GAGCTTTCGAAGTACACGAAGCGTGAGCGCCTTTTGATCGATCGAGAGATCGACGAGCTGCTTGGGCGCTTCGGCGGCATCGTGGGTCTGCGCGATCTTCCGGCCGCGCTTCTCGTCGTGGACACGCGCCATGAGGGCACCGCGGTACGCGAAGCGAACCAGCTCGGGATTCCCGTCGTAGGCCTCTCGAGCTCGGATGGCGATTTTTCGCAGGTGCAGTATCCCGTTCCCGGGAACGATACATCGGCCAAGAGCGTCCGCTTCATTGTGAAGCGTCTTGCCGACGCCTACGAATCCGGAAAGAAGGTGCAGGTCGCCAAAACGAAGGACGAAGCGTAATCTTTTGTCGCGGCGCCGTTGAAAATCGGCTCGCCGGGGCTACAATGCGTGTATGGAAATAACCACTGATCTCATCAAGGAGCTCCGGGACGCCACCGGCGTTTCCGTCATGCAGTGCAAGAAGGCGCTCGAGGAAGCTGGAGGCGACATCGAAAAAGCAAAGGTCGTACTGCGGAAGCTCTCCGCGGTAGCCGCTTCCAAGAAAGCGGATCGGACGCTCGGCGCGGGCATCGCCGCAGCCTACACGCACGCAGGCGGCTCTGTGGTCGGTGCAGTCGTGCTCGCGTGCGAGACGGACTTCGTATCAAAGAACGAGGCATTTCAGAAAATGGCTTACGACGTCGCCATGCACGTCGCCGCCATGGCGCCCAAGTTTATTTCGCGGGAGGACGTATCTCCGGAGGACACGAAGGCAGCGGAAGAGGTGTTTGCGGGCGAGGTGGCATCCATTGCGGAAGCGCAGCGGAACGTCGCACTTCAGGGAAAGCTCGATAAGTATCTCGCCGAGCAGGTGCTCCTCGAACAGCCGTTCGTAAAGGACCCCTCGATCACGGTGAAGCAGCTGCTCGATCAGGGCGTTCAGAAGTTCGGTGAAAAAATCGAGGTCGTGCGCATGGAGCGGCTCTCCGTAAAGTAATATGTTTACCGCGGGGATCGTATTCGCGTTCGCGCTCGTCTCCATACTGGCGCTTCTTGTGCTGAAGTACTGGGAGAGTAGGCGCGGCGTGCTCATTCTCGCGCCGCTTCGCCGGCGGGCGGACCTGCAAGCATTGCGCGTGCAGAGTGTGTTCGGCGACAGTAGCACGCTTCTTTCGAACGTGCCGCCTTTCGCACTCCGGCTCGTACGCATGCTGCTGGCATTTGTGATGCGCTCATTCGCGCGGCTCGCGCACGCCGCCGGATCGCGGGCGCTATGGCTTGCCGATCTCGTGTCGCACCGGCACAACTTCGAACGGCGAAACACGCGATCCGAATTCCTCAAGCAGGTGAGCGTGCATCGCGTGCAGGCTGGGGAGCGGAAGGAGAGCGATCAAACGCCGGAGTAGCTCAATTGGTAGAGCAGCGCTTTTGTAAAGCGAAGGTTTGCGGGTTCGAGTCCCGCCTCCGGCTCACTCCCGTATGCAAACAAAACAGGAACGAGACCCCTACTGGTATCTCCACGTGGCACGCGCCACCGACCTCTCCGGTTCCGACCGGATGCTCTACCGTTTCTTCGAGATGCTTCCTGGGCTGCTCTCGCTCTCAACGCTTGCCCTTCTCATATCCCTCTCATTCGTGCGCCCCACCTGGGCGGCATACCTCACGATTCTCTTTTCCATATACTGGCTGCTCAAGACGATCTACCTTTCGATCCATCTTCGCTACAATTTCAAACGTCTGCGGCACAACATGCGGCTGGATTGGCGAGCGCGGCTTTCCGGAATCCCGCATGAGCATATAGTGCACCTCGTCCTCTTTCCTTTTTTCGATGAGCCCTACGAGGTGATCGCGGAGAGCATAAAGGGCCTTGCTGGCTCTGCATGGGATACGAAGCGCATCGCCGTCATACTCGCTGCGGAAGCACGGGCGGGGCAGAAGCAGCGCGAGATTGCAGCGCGACTGGAGCGCGAGTGGAGTGGCACGTTCCTATCTGTCATTACGACGGTGCATCCCGAGGGGGTTCCGGGTGAGATACCGGGAAAGGGGGCGAACGCCTCCTTCGCCATCGAGGAAGCACGCACCCGCATACTGGATACCGAGCACATACCGTATGAGAACGTGATCGTATCGGCATTCGACGTAGACACGGTCGTATATCCGCAGTACTTCGCCTGCCTTACGTGGCACTATCTCACAGCGGAGCGCAAAGAGCGCAGCTCCTTCCAACCGGTGCCGCTCTATAACAACAACATCTGGCACGCGCCTATGCTCTCGCGCGTGATCGCATATTCGAGCACGTTCTGGCAAATGGTGCAGCAGGAGCGGCCGGAGAAGCTGGCGACGTTCTCCTCGCACGCCATGCCCTTTACGGCGTTGCGAGAGGCCGGCTATTGGCAGCGCAATGTCGTATCGGAAGATTCGAGAATTTTCTGGAATCTTTTTGTCCGCTTCGACGGCGCCTACGAAGTCGTGCCTCTCGCGTACCCCGTGTCAATGGATGCGAACGCCGCACCGACCTTCCTGGAGACGGTGCGCAACATCTACAAGCAGCATCGGCGCTGGACGTATGGCGCCGAGAACATTGCCTACATCCTTTTCGCGTTCACGAAAAATCGTCGCATTCCTCTCTCCAAAAAAGTACGCGCCGCGCTTGTCCAGCTCGAAGGATTCTGGTCGCTCGTAACCCATCCGCTCATCCTATTCGCCATCGGGTGGCTCCCGCTGCTCGTCGGCGGGGCAGTATTCAATACGACGGTCCTCTCGTACAATCTGCCGCTCGTCGCGCGGACGTTCCTCACTGCCGCCATGTTCGGCCTCGTCGTTTCCGCAGCGTTCTCGCTCTACCTTGCGCCGAAGAGGCCCGCGGAGTTCGGCGCGTGGAAGAATCTCATGCTGCTCATGCAGTGGATCCTCGTGCCGTTTACGATCGTATTCTTCAGTTCGATCCCGGGATTGGATTCACAGCT
>CAZRXN010000015.1:3045-10953 GCA_964604085.1 uncultured Candidatus Saccharibacteria bacterium
CTCTATGCGAGCGGCTATCGTTTCAAGCCGGGCATAGGCGTCGTGCGCACGGGGGGTATCTATCTGTCGGTGCCCTACAGTGGCGCAACCGTATACCAGAACGACTCTCCGATCGGCGTGAGCGGATATCTGAACCGGAACTTTTACATAGGCAACCTTGCGCCCGGGTCCTACGCCTTTCGCGTGGAGCGCGAATCGGACGAAGTGTGGCGGCGTACCCTCGTTGTCGAGCAGGAACTCGTTACTGAAGCCGACGTGTTTCTCGTTCCAGAGGAGGTGGACGCGACACGGCTCGTGCGCACCTCTCCCGCGACCGGAACCGACCGCGTGCTCGGTGATGAGGCATATGATGCATATCTCGCCGCATTCGCGCGGCCTATCGCTACAACGACAGAGATCGGGTCTGTAGACAATGCGGGCGGCATCGCGCTCTTTATCGAAGGCGGAGACGTGTATGAGCGGTGGATGAGGACGGACGCGCCGCCGAGCTCGTTTTGCCTCTGGTCGGCGTACTGCGTTCGAGAAATTCCGATCGAGCGCGGACCTGCGATATCGACGTCGGCGGCACTTTTCCAGGGAGGCGTTGTCTATCGCACGAAGGATGGCACGATTTCTATCGCAGAGGCGGACATCCGGCCGACACCCATCATCAAAGAGCTCTATAGCGCCCCAGGTGCGGACTTCAGGATCATCGCGGGGCAGGTGATCGTAGAGGACGACGGCGCGCTGTACGAGCTGGAACTCTAGCTCCACCGATTTGCGCCCCTATCTCACGGGGTATACCCCATGAGATAATAAAAACGATACCTGTACTGGACGATTTGCGCCCCTATCTCACGGGGTATACTACACCCCATGCCCGGTGGGGGACACATGCATCCGATTTCCTCGCTCATTCGCGAGGCCTACGGCATATTCGAGCCACTCGGGTTCGAGGTCGCGGAGGGCCCACTCCTCGAGAGCGAGTGGTATAACTTCGATGCGCTGAACGTGCCGAAGGATCATCCCGCGCGCGACATGCAGGATACTTTTTTTATCAAAGACGAGCCGGGATACGTGCTCCGCACGCACACCTCGCCCGTGCAGGTGCGCTCCATGGAGGCGCATATGAAGCGGGGGATCGAGCCTCCCTATCGCCTCATCGCCCCAGGGAAAGTGTTCCGAAATGAGGCGACCGACATGACGCATGAGGCGGAGTTTTTCCAGATCGAAGGACTCGCCGTAGGCGAAGACATATCGCTTGCGCACCTCAAGTGGGTGCTCACCCACTTTTTTCGCGAACTCTTCCGCGGAGCATCCGCCGAAATCCGCTTCCGCCCGAGCTTCTTTCCGTTTACGGAGCCGTCAGTGGAAGTCGATATGCGTCTCACGGGAGGGGGGGTGCCGGAAAAGCTGCGAGATAACTGGATAGAGATGATGGGAGCGGGGCTCGTGCATCCGCGCGTGCTCGAGAGCGCCGGTGTGGATTCCTCACGCTATCGCGGATTCGCGTTTGGTATGGGTCTCGACCGACTCGCGATGCTCCGTTGGGGCATAGACGATATTCGCCTCATGCATTCGGCTGATCTCCGGTTTGTGAATCAGTTCTAGATCTCGTTGTATGAAGATTTCCCGCGCCTGGCTTCAAACCTTTTTCGATCGCGAGCTTCCGCCCGACTTGGCCATCGCCGATGCGCTCATGTTCCATGCGTTCGAGATTGACGGCATGGAAGCGAACGGTTCCGACACCGTGTTTGAGGTGAAGGTAACGCCGAATCGCGGCCATGACGCTCTGTCTCACCGGGGGATAGCGCACGAGCTTTCCGGCATTCTCGACCTCGAAATGAAAGACGACCCGCTCTCTGGAGATGCCGCCGCTGCCGGAGGGGAGCCGAAGATCGCTATTTCACTGGAATCACCCGAATTATCGCCCCGCTTCATGGCGGCGCATATTGAGGGCGTCGAAGTCCGAGAGTCCCCGGAGTGGCTGCGCGCACGGCTTGAGGCAATCGGTGAGCGCTCCATCAACAACATTGTAGATGCGACTAACTATGTGATGTACCACCTCGGCCAGCCGCTCCACGCCTACGACGCGGATGCGCTTCAGGAGGGAGATGGCGGTTACGAAATCGCTGTGCGGAGGGCCCGCGCGGGCGAGAAGTTGCGTGCGCTCGATGGCACGACGTACGATCTCTCAGATTCGATGCTCGTGATCGCGGACGGACACGCTGACGTGCCGATTGGCATTGCCGGAATCAAGGGGGGAGAGGCAGCTGGTATCCGGCCGGAAACAAAGCGCATCATTTTGGAAGCCGCAAATTTCGACGGGCCCACCGTACGGCGAGCATCACGCGCGCTGTCGCTCCGCACCGACGCCTCCGACCGCTTTCAGCAGGGACTCTCCCCGGAGCTCACGTCGCGCGGCATGCAAGCGGCGCTTGCGCTCATAGGAGATATCGCCGGCGGCACCCTCCTGGGCATTGCAGATCAGTACCCGACGCCGCAGCGGCGCGCGTGGATCGATCTTTCTATCAACGATGTAAATGCGCGGCTCGGCACGTCGTTCGATGCCGGGAAAATAGAAGACGCGTTGCGTCGGCTTGGATTCGAATACGAGAAGGGTGCCGGATACCGTATCGACGTACCGGTCGAGCGTCTGGATCTCTCGGGAGCGGAAGACATGGTCGAGGAAATTGCGCGCATCATCGGATACGACGTGATCCCTGAATCGCCTCTGCCGCCCTTTTCAGCATCCCGCGAGGGTAGCGCGCGTTTCGCACTTACGGAATACATCCGGCAATTTCTTCTGGATGAGGGCTTCACGGAAGTGATTACGTCCGCGTTTTCCGCCTCGGGCGCGCGTGCTGTACTCAACAAGGTGGACAGCAATCTGCCGTACCTTCGGAGTGCACTCGCGCCGGGAATTGGTGCCGCACTGGAGCGCAATATGCTCATTCGGGAGGCGGTCGGGGTCTCTGAAGTCAGACTGTTTGAAATCGGTGTCGTGTGGGGGCGCGACACGGAAGAAATGCACCTCGCGGTCGGCATTTCCGGCGGAAAGAAGTCGGAGAAGCCGGAGGCCGTACTCACGCGCCTGCTCTCCTCGCTCGAGAGAGCGGATGTGCCGATTGAGCGCGCCGGGGCGGTCGCGGAAATACATGTGGAGCAGCTCGTCGACGAGGGTGCCTCCCTTCAGGAAAAAACATACCCGATCTCAAACGCGACGCGCTACCAGCCGTTTTCGCGGTACCCCTTTATCGTGCGAGATATAGCGATGTGGGTTCCCGAGGGCGCGACGGAGGAGCGGGCAGTTTCGCTCATACGAGAGCACGCGGGCGAGCTTTTGCGGCGCATCTACCTATTCGACCGGTACGAAAAAGACGGGCGGCTTTCCCTCGCATATCGCCTCGTGTTCCAATCCTTCGACCGTACGCTCTTCGATGAAGACGCTAATCGGCGCATGGATGCGGTATCCGCGGCCCTCAAAGCAGAAGGGTACGAAATTCGCTAAATAGAGCCGTATTTTTCCCCATTTTTGCTTCCATTCGGAGCCCTTTTGAGGTATACTTAACGCACGAAAGAGCCGCGTGCTTTTTCTTTTTTCCCCATGGCTACACCTACGAAAAATAAGAAGAATGCTACAGCGCCTAAGAGCGGCGGCTCGTACGGAGCGCAGGACATTACCGTTCTCGAGGGGCTCGAGGCGGTCAGGCGGCGCCCCGGCATGTACATAGGTACGACGGGGAGCGCCGGGCTCCATCACCTGATTTGGGAGGTGTTCGACAACTCCCGAGACGAGGCGATGGGCGGATTTGCGAATGATATCGAGGTTGCGCTCCTGCCGGAGGGTGCGGTGCGCGTTGCAGACAACGGTCGTGGCATTCCGGTCGAGGTGCATCCGAAAACGAAAGTCTCTACCCTCGAGACGGTCATGACGATTCTGCATGCGGGTGGAAAATTCGGCGGCGAAGGATACAAAGTCTCCGGCGGTTTGCATGGTGTGGGTGTCTCGGTGGTGAACGCGCTCTCTACCTCGGTGCGCGCGGAAGTGCACCGTGACGGCGGGAAATACGAACAATCGTACAAGAACGGCGGCAAGCCGGTGGGAAAGATTAAAAAAATCGCCGCGTCCGACAAGACGGGGACAATCATCACCTTTACGCCGGATCCGGCTATTTTTCCCGACCGGACGTGGCACTGGGATACGATCGTATCGCACCTGCGGCAGCAGGCGTACCTCGTGCGCGGCATGCGCATAGCCATACTGGATTTGCGCGAACAGAAAGATGTGGACGACGTCGGCGTGTTTTATATGCGGGAGCTCGGACTCGACGCACCGTCGGTAACCTACTACTTCGAGGGCGGCTTGAAGTCGCTCGTCGGTTTCCAGAACCGCTACCAGGAGAGCGTGCACAAGAACATTTTTTACGTGGAGAAGGAGCAGGATGGAGTGCAGGTGGAGGTGGCTCTTCAGTACGTTGATGATATCTCCGCGAGAATATCGGCCTTTGCCAACAACATTTACAACAGCGAGGGCGGGACGCACGTTACGGGATTCAAGACGGCGCTCACGAGAACGCTGAACGCCGTGTCGAAAGGTGGCAAGGACAGCGATTCGTTCACCGGTGACGACGTGCTCGAAGGGCTCACTGCGGTCATATCGGTCAAACTCCCAGAAATTCAGTTTGAGGGACAAACGAAGAGCAAGCTCGGGAGCGTAGAGGCACGCGGCGCCGTCGAGAGTGTTTTTGGAGAGGCATTTGCAGCGTTCCTGGAGGAGCACCCGGACGACGCGCGTGCGATCCTCGGCAAGGCCACGCTCGCGATGAAGGCGCGCAAGGCCGCGAAAGCAGCGAAAGATTCGGTGCTCCGGAAGGGCGCACTGGAAGGGCTCGCGCTCCCAGGGAAGCTTGCTGATTGCCAGACGAAGAGCGCCGAGGAATCGGAGCTATTCATCGTAGAGGGTGATTCGGCGGGCGGCACGGCGAAGACCGGCCGCGATCGGCGCACGCAGGCGATACTGCCGCTCCGAGGCAAGATTCTCAACATCGAACGCGCGCGTATCGACAAGATGCTCGGCTCCGAGCAGATCCGCAATCTCGTGGTCGCGCTCGGAACGGCGATTGGTGATGTATTCGATATTTCGAAGCTGCGCTATCACAAGATCATCATCGCGACAGATGCAGATGTGGACGGGGCGCATATCCGTACGCTTATCCTGACGCTCTTCTATCGCCACTTCCGGCCTCTGATCGACGGCGGGTATGTCTACATCGCACAGCCGCCGCTCTACAAAATAATGAAGGGGCGGGAGGCGCTGTATGCGTACTCGGAAGAGGAAAAGATACAGATCGCAGGTGAGGAGACACCGATCGAGGAGGAGCCGCTCGGGCCGGAGCAGGCGGCGGAAGCTGAAGCGGAGATCGAGAATGTCGCCACGAAGCGACAGCCGAAACTTTCGGTGCAGCGATACAAGGGTCTTGGAGAGATGAATGCGGAAGAGCTCTGGGAGACGACGATGGATCCGGCAAAGCGCGTCCTGAAGCAGGTTACGGTGGAGGACGCGCAGGAGGCCGATAAGGTGTTCGACATGCTCATGGGCACCGACGTACAGTCACGCAAATCTTTTATACAGTCGCACGCGAAGGAGGCGACGCTCGACATTTAGGCGCTCCGCGATCGTGTGTTCCCTCGGGTACGCCGTCTCGCCAGCTGGCTCGCGGCTGAAGTCTCGCGCCGTCGCGCTCCGAACCCCCTCGGGAACACACGCCCGCTCCGCTAGGGGTGATGAGAAAGCGGAGGATACATGCCCGTTTCGCTGCGGTGGGGGCAGGTGAAGGGACTTCCCGCTCCGCTAGGGTGGAAATCGGGAACACACGCCCGGACCGCTAAGGTACTACTGTAGTATATACTATAGTATGTACTATAGTATATACTACGACATAAGAAAAACAGCCCCGAGAGGGGCTGTTTTTTATGCGAATGGTGAGCTTAGTAGTCGTACTGGTAGTAGTACGGATACGGCTGGGGGTAGGGCGTGTACGGAGCCGGGATGTACTGCGAGGCGGTGTTGTTGCTCTCGGTGGATTCGCTGACCATGTTGGACGGATCTACCGTTACGGTGAACTGGCCGCCGCTTTGTGAGAGCTGGGTAAAGCGCAGAGTGTTCTCCACGTGCGCGCCCGGAGCGAGAGGTGCTTGCAGCGGTGAGCTGTACTGATCGCCCTGCGAGGTCGGAAGCTGCGCCCTGAAGTAGTAGCCGCCGCTCGTGGCCGTCCCCACATTGGCGATATCGAATCGGACCGCGCTCATTTCATTGGTGCCATTCGGCCGCCGCGCTACGAAAGCGCCCGTCACAGGATCAATCACTCCCACGGCAAGGATGCGCACCGAAAGATCGATGTACTTCGGCGTGGAAGGCGTGGTCGGATGAGTCGGCTGTGGTGTGGAGGGCGTCGGGGTTGCAGGCGTGTTCGGCGTATTGGGGGTGCTCGGCGTATTCGGGGTGCTCGTAGCCGGGGGTTGGCTGCCCGAGGATGCGTGGACCGTCAGCGTGGCACTGCCTTCTGCGCGCGCATCTTGGCTCGCGTCGTCCTGTGCAGAGGGAATGAAGACGATCGAAAGCGGCACCTCAAGTGAAGAGGTGTTCGCGTCCAGGACCGGGATGATACGCGCGTTGTGGTCTTGCGTCGCAAGGGTATAGGAGGATCCGCAGGGGATCGCGACGACCGAGCCGGTCGGTGAGACCGTACGAATTTCGAGACCATTATTGCATTGGTAGAGGAGCGCGTATGTGCCGTACACACCATCTGCCGGCTCATGCTTCCATGAGACGTCGAGCGGCTGTCCGGACTGCGCTTCTTCCGGCGAGAGGGACACTTCGATGGTGTCAGATCCAGAGTCGGTGAATCGAGAGAAAAGGGAAGAGAGGCCGTTCGAAGCGAGCCCAAAGAGGTGTGCAGCGCCCCAGAAAATTATGATTATGAGGATAATAAACCCGATAATCGCGAGAATTGTAGCGATCATTCCGGGGCTCTGCTCTTTTTGCTGCTCGTCGGCCATAAAATGAAAAGTAAGCTGATACTTCCACGCGATGGGTCTTTTTGCAAGGTTTGACAAGTCTATAATAATAATGTATTATTGTCAAGTACAGCAGCTTAATCTCTGCCTCATGGAGCGATTACCATGCTGCATATGCATATGAACCACTCTGGTCATGGACGCACGGCGGCGGCTTTCATTTCCGCTGCGACGCTCGTTTTTTTCATGACGCTTTCCGCGGCGGATTCGATCGGCTTCGTGCCGTATTACGTGGATGGTACTCCGGGGAGGGACGATATCGCCGTCGCGGATCTGCCCACGCTCGGGGAAGAGCCCGCTTCCGCGGAGCTCCCAACGCATCTTTCGATCCCGGCGATCGATCTCGACCTGCCGGTGCAAAATCCGACCACGCGGGATGTGGATGCGCTTGATGCGCTGCTCCAGAGCGGGCCGGCGCGCTATGTCGACTCGGCGCCGCTCGGCGCTCCCGGCAATATGGTCGTCTTCGCGCACAGCTCGCACTTGCCGGTCGTGCATAATCAGATGTACAAGGCGTTCAACCGGATCCCGGAGCTGAAAGCGGGAGACACGATTACTGTTTCCGGCGAGACTGGCGTCTACCTCTATAGCGTGATCGGCGTCCGCCAGGCGAACGCGTCGGAGTCGGTTATTCCGCTGCCGAAGGAGGGACACATACTCACGCTCGTAACATGCGACACGCTCACGTCGAAGGACGCCCGCTTCATTCTCGAGGCGGAACTGATCGGCAAGATAGCCGAGTAAGTATGAATCGGGCCTGGCTCAACCGATGCGCCACGATCGGCAGCTGCATCGGCCTTATCATGTCCCTCGCGGGCTACTATTCGCTCGTGGAGGCGAGCGTGTGGG
>CAZRXN010000015.1:11053-14724 GCA_964604085.1 uncultured Candidatus Saccharibacteria bacterium
AGAGTGCGGATTCGAGTGGATTTGCTGAGAGTTCCTATTGGCTTGATGTAGCACAAACGTACTAGTTCCCGCCTCGGCATTAGTTGCTAGTTCAGAAATATGTGGTATAACAGAGCTGGAGAATACGCACAACAGGGAGAAGGAGACGTTGGATGCGCAATATTGTGTTTTGTATCGCCAGCATCAAGCTGGTGATACTGCTGCTTGCGGCGACGCCAGCGGCGGCTCAACCGATCCACTGCGGTGGATATTGGGGCGAAGGGTGCATGAACCCCCACGCGAGGGAGCAGCTCTATCGGAGAGCGCTGCCGCGCAATCTGCGCGGGGCGTATGGGTACCCATCGGTGCCTCGCTTCCGCGAGCCGAGGTCCTATTATGGCCTCGCCCCTCGCCCGCTCGGAACGTATGGGTATGCGGGGAGCGTACTCGTTCCAGGTCCCATGGTTCCTCTCGCTACATGCGTGAGGAACAGGCGCACCGGGGTGACGGTCTGTTTTCCCTATGTGCGATAGACGGCAAAGGCGCGTGCTCTGAATCTGAGCACGCGCTTTTAGTATTTATGGGCGGCATGCGACATGTACTACGCGGCTATTGTGAGGCGCTCGCAGAGCTCGACAAAATAAAAGCGGAGGCAGGGGACGCGTAGCATTGACATCGCACGGTTTAAGTGGTACCATTCTGCTAGAAACCCCAGGATCAGGAGGGTGGGATGCACAAGTTTCTCACGCACCTACTTTTTTCGATTTTGCTGCTCGTAATCTTATGGATGGCGGTCTCATTTACCCATCCCATGATTGCGAGCGGTCTATCGGCGTCCTTCAAAGCGGTTCCCGGTGAATGGCAGGTGGTATCTCTCGCATTTTTTGCGATATTCCTCGTTATCATCGGAGGATCACTGTTGGGAAACGTCGCGCTTGCCGTGCTCTGCGCATGGTTCGCACCCGATGTTTTCGACGTGCTCAATTTTCCGCCGCTGAATGAAGCGGCTTGGCAGTTCTCCAAAACGGTATCTGGGGGCGAAGCCGGGCCGGAGGCGGCGGAGACGTACATGGCGACGAAGCACGCGATCACATTCTTCGTATACGTGCTTTTGATCATGTGTCTCGCCATGCTCTACCGACATGTCCGGAAGAGACATGCAAAATAATTGTCGCCCCGATCACGCTGATCGGGGCGATTTCTTGACATAAGCGTAATAATGACGCATTATCTTTGCAGATCAGAGACAGAAAAGGGAAGAAAAAATGACAGATGCTGATGCTTCTGCTGGACGGAGAAGTGATCGTCCCGGAAGGGAGCACTTCGATGAGACACTGAAAGAAGCACGTATTATCCGCTACACCATAGCAGCGGGACTCATCTCGTCTTGGGTGCTGGCCCTGCTCATATTCGGCACGGCTTTTGTGCGGCCGGTTGTCGCGCCCATGATTATTTGGATTGCGAGTCGTATGGGCTGGGACATCTCGATCCAAGATGTGATGTACGTCTCGGTGATCGTGGCCGGCTGGATAGCGTGCATCTACAGCGACCTACAGACCTTTCAGGTCCTCTCACGAACTGCCACTGATGTGAAAAGATCTATTATGGACGTAACATTCTCGGCGTTGCCGTTAGGTGCGTACATGGTAGTGGTTGCACTCTGGTATGCGGGTACTCTTTCGCTCGGCGTGGCGGAGTGGAGCATCAATTCACTCTTCCTCTATCGAGCCATTGTAGACATGTCCGCGCAGAATTGGACGAGCACGCGCGTTCTTGCACGCACGTACGGTATTGACCCGCTCGCGGGTCGCTAAAGGAGGATGGAATGAGGAAAGCCTTCCTTGTCATCATCATAACCTTCATGGTCATAGGCGGCTTTGGACTCTTCTACTTCGAGCCCCATGTCGATCCTAGAACCGGAACACTGACCTTGGAGCCGCGTTCCCCACACGTCTCATTCCCGGAGGAGTATCCTCCACCGGAAGAGCTATCCGAGAAAGTCCCTCCTCTCCATCCTCCGGCTTCGCTTGAGGAGCCAAGCGAGAGCGCGGAACTTTCCGACAAACGGGTACGTGACGTTGAGAGGAGAAAAAATGCGGAAATTGCCGGCCTGAAAAGCGAGCTCGCTGATGCGAACCGGCGCGTCCGACAACTCCGCCTGCTCTACGAGCGGAAAGAAGCGGATAGCGCATCGTGCCTGTCTCGTCTGGAGCGGAGTGAGGCACGCTACCAGGGACTCGCGTCCGATCTGGATAAAGTTCTTGTCGAGCTAGCGCGAGTACGGGAAGAGAAAAGTGAGTCTCGTTCCCGTGTCGAACGAGCAAGACACAATTCTTCACCTCCGTATCGAATCGAGTCTTGGGATTGGTAAATTGCGGCCTGCTGTAAACAGCAGGCCGCCTTCATTGAAGTTTTCATGTTGCCGAGTACACTGCGCGAAGTGAACGGAAAATGAAAGGAACGATACAATGGCTAAAAAAGTAGAAAACGGATCGATCGGCGAGAGAATGGTCAATTTGGCTAAAACTGTAGCTGATCTTCTTGAACTTGTCCGGAAAGGCCCGCCCACTCACGCTAAGGCGTTGGATGCGATTGAGGCCAAAGTAGCCGAGATAAGGGAAGAGGTTCAAAACGCCTATCCCCCTTTGTCGGAGGAGCAGCAGCGGGAAATAGATCAAGCGCTGACCTCCTGACAGAGGCACGTCTGCGTTCACGCGACTATCTCGCGAGAGCGTTGGCGCTTATCGCAGTGTTATTGGCGATGGCTTCCCTGATGATCGCGGCGCTGTCAATACCTTCATATAGGGAAGTGCTTGATCCGGCTCCCGATGAATGCCCCTGCCGGTCATCCCCGTCGGAATCGATAGTTCATTTTTATTCGATTGAAAGCGGAGACTGGTGATGGCCCCACAGCCGACTTGCAAGTTTGCAAGCCGGCTGTCTTTCTACACGCATGTATGAAGAATTGACATAATTATATACTATGGTATAGTGGGCACACTGACCGCAAGATGCGGGTAGAGATCTTTGAGGAGAGCGCAATGAAGAAATATCTGGCAGTTCTGGCTGGCCTCCTTCTGTTTCTGGTGTCCTCGCCGATCGCCTACGCTGGCGATGTGCAAATTGGCATCGTTAACAAAGGAGGCGACGAGGTTGTAACGCCGCCACCTTCTGATCAAGTTGCCGGTCACGCGTGCGTCACTCTCACGATAAAGCTCCCGATGGATGATGCTCTGTCGGAGTACCTTCTCGAGCGACCAATTCAGCGCCTGATGTTTCGAGGCGGGATCGACGAGAGTGAGATCAAGGCCTGCAACGAAGGTCGCAAAATCATGACCCATCAGGGTCATAGGGGCGAGGTTCTTGTAAAGGTGTACGCATCCGACGGCGTATCCGTCGTCGGTGTTCCGGCAACAGGAAGGAAAGCCCTGGTCTCCGCCAGCATGTGCTTCTCGCCGACATCCTTCGCTGTGTACAAAAGGATGGTGACTCTGACTGGAGGAGAGCAAGAGATCCATCTCGAAAAGATGGAAATCCGCGCTCACGAACCGCCTCGTCAGTGCGCCAATTCCTAAAGGGCGGTGAAGAAGAGTTTTGAAAGGGCGACGACCTCTTGGTCGCCGCCCTTTTTTTGTATCTTGTCGCTACCTTGACATCTATTTGGTTTGAAGATATAATGCCATTCATTAAGA
>CAZRXN010000016.1:0-14244 GCA_964604085.1 uncultured Candidatus Saccharibacteria bacterium
GCGCGACGCTCGACTTCAAGCCCGGACAGGTCTACCCTTACCACTACCGCGGCCAGGACGGCCTTTCAGATATCGCAGCGTTTACATCGCTCGTCAATGAGGGCAATCCCGAAATCGAAGTCATGTCCGGAGATTGGTACTCGGAGGAGAATTAGCTACCGTTTCCTGCGCCACAAAAAACGAACCAGTGCATACAGCACCCCGATTGGCGCTGCCAGATAGAGCATGACCACCAGAAGCGCCTCACTGGCGCTCCCCGTGAGCAGTACACCCCTAGAGTGTTCGACAGTGCGATCCGCCTCTCGTATCACGAACTCTGCGGAATCTTTGAGCAACGTGGGCACCCACCAAAGCACGCCTTCGCGGATCGGTCCGCTCCCTCGCGCATACGTGTGGGAGAAGTCGTCGCTTCCAGGTCCGAGCGCGTCGAGCCGGGATGCCGCCTCCACAAGCGGGAGCGTCCCGTCACATATACCCGTGGAAAGGTCGGCTCCATACCAGGAGCCGTCATGCGCATATACGAGGTACTCCTTCCCGGGCTGGAAGTCGAGACCGCAGTCCCCTCCTCCGAGTCCGGTCGCGACGGTCATGAGGTTGCTATCCACACCTTTCCAGTGCTCCGACACGTACAGGTCGATCAGCCTGTGCCGAGGATCGTCGAGCGCGCGTATGAAATCGCGCGAGTCGTCTATGTCCGCTACCCTGCCGACAAACACAGCTTCTGCCATCACAAACTGCTCCGCAGGAGAGAGCCGTACGCAGCTACAGGCAAGTGCAGGACGTGGCGCACTCATTGCCAGCACCGTCACGAGAATCACTGCAAGCGCATACGCGCGATACATGATTGGATGATAGCACTATCGCTTCATGTGCTGCCGACCGCGAAATGTATAATGCCAGCATGGAGTCGCAACCCGGCAGAAGAGCACGATCGATCATCCATCGCATAAAGGCCGAAGATCGGAAGAATGGCGGGAGAAATCTTCGCTTTAACTATCAGCATGTAAAGACACCGTTGGGCCGCGTATTTATCGCATCCACTCCGAAGGGCATAGCCCGCCTCGTGTTCGCACAAAAAGCTCTCGCGCTGGAGGCGCTTCGACGCGAGTTCCCCCACGCTCGGTTCGTGCGCAAAAGCGATGCTCTCCAGCGCGCGGCGCTTCTCCAGCTGAATACGAAGCATACCAAACACTCCCCTGTTCCCGTACATGTGACGGGTACGGATTTTCAAGTGCGTGTATGGGACGCGCTGCTTCGCACGAAGCCCGGGCAGCTTACGACCTACAGTGCGATTGCGCACGACATCCGACGTCCGACTGCACGCCGCGCAGTTGGCTCCGCAATCGGGCGGAATACCGTCGCCTTACTTATTCCGTGCCACCGGGTGATACGCTCTGACGGCACCATCGGAGGGTATCGCTGGGGAGTAGTGCTAAAATCCACCCTCATTGAAAGGGAGCAGGACGGAGCCGTATAACGGATTCATCGCCGCTTCAGAGCCAATCGAGCCATATTATACATATATGAAAATGCTCTCTCCGTATCTCAACTTCGATGGAAATTGCCGCGAAGCGATGGAATGGTACCGCTCTATTTTTGGTGGCGAGCTTTCGCTACAAACGTTTGCGGAGGCGAAGATTGAGGCTTCCCCCAAATACGCGCAAAAAATCATGCACGCGGCACTTCGCAGCGACTCGATCATGTTCATGGCAAGCGACGCCGCACCCGACGCCCAGGTGACTTTCGGAAACGCCGTACACATGAGCATAAGCGGCGATGAATCCGACACGCTTACTACGTATTTCGAAAAGCTATCCGAAGGAGGTCGCGTCACCATGCCTCTCGAAAAACAGTTTTGGGGCGATCAGTTCGGTATGCTAATAGACCGCTTCGGCATTCATTGGATGATAAATATCCGCGATACCGCACCGCAGATGTGAATCGAACGCGGTGAGATCCCATGCGCTACAATGGGCGCATGCGGACTATTCGGACGAATGAATTGAAACAGAAAATTGATTCGGGTGAGCGCCTCCTCCTTCTTGATGCCCGCGCGCGCGCGCGATACGACGAGGGTCATTTACCAGGCGCACTTTCCATGCCGGACGGACCGGATGCGGTAAGCGCTCTGGATGCCCAAGCCATACCAAAGGATACGGAGGTAATCGTGTATTGCTCGTCCGAGACCTGCATGGCGAGCGCGCGGCTCGGCAAACTTCTGGAAGAGGCACACTACTCAAACATCGTCCACTATTCGGACGGCGTCGCTGGATGGGAGGACGCGGGGCTCGACCTAGAAGAGGATTCCCCTACGGCGTAAGTATCGGATCCGACCATAGCACGGTGCTGACGCTGAATAGCACAAGAACCAAGAGAAACAGCGCCGCCGCGCGCAGTGCAACCTTACGGTGGTGTTGCCGAAGCTCGAAACCCGTTTCAACGACGAGCGCAAGCAGGATGGCCGCTACAATGAATAGATAGCTGTACCGCAGCGTTGCTTCCGGGAACGCAAAGATATACCCCCACACGGGCGCCTCGCGCGCCACAGCAAGCACCGGCGGCGAAGCGGCTCCCGCGACAGCAGGTGCACTAAACCCATCCGCTTCCCGTTCTGTGCCCTGCGCGGCATCTACGTGCGCCACAGCCATTTCTGCGGGGTCGGAAGGCGTATGCTCCAGTCGCTCTTTTGCTGTCTGATCTTCTGCTGTCGCACCGGCGCGCGGCGTGCCGAATTCTTGGACTACGAAAACTGTCGAGTGTCCTTGAAACTCTCCGACTGCCGTCGCTATGCCGATATGGGTAAAGCGTGGGTTTAGGATATTCTCCCGATGCAAAGGCGATTTCATCCACGCCGACTCGACCGCAGCGGAATCACGGAAGTCGACGGCGAGATTCTCTCCCGCGTATGCGAAGTCGTACCCCATCGCATCGAACCAGTACCAGGGGTCCTTGCCTTCCGGCGAGACATGCGCGAAGTACCCCTTCTCCGCCATGTCGTTGGCCTTCGCCTGCGCGACCGCCACGAGGAGCTGATCCACCTGAAGGTCGGTTAATGACTGCGCCGCTCGATCGCCATTGGCGAGATCTACGAGCATTGCACTCACGACCGCAGCCACATGCGAAGAGCGCAGGAGCGTCTGTTGGAAATTCGTCAGGAAGAATGTGCAGATGATGAGCGCGGCAAAGCCGACCGTAGCGCCCCCCGAGAAAAAGAGCGCGCTCCAATTCGCGCGCTTGGCTGCTCGAACTATGCGCGCGTACCTCCTTCCTCGCCTAGGAGCAGATCGTCGCTTCATTCCTGAAGTATCGCACGTTAAAAAGGCAGGAAGAAAGCCAAAAGCGTGCGTAAGAAGCTCGTAAATTCGGCAGAAAACCCGAACACTTTGGGGCTTGCCGAATCCGATTCGCCGCCACCTACTGTTTCCGCCTCGCTCTCCGATCCTTCACGCTCTGCCGTTTTCTCCGGAGGCTCGCCGGTCCCGATCTGCGTCCAAAAACGGCCACTGGCTTCGGAATTCGATCCGGTCGCCACTTCGATTTCGACGCTCTCACCGTCCGAAATATGCCTATCGAGCGTCTTGGTTTCCACCTGACCATTCACGTTCGTGGTTACGCTCATATGCACGTCCCCTTCGCCGTTCGTCGAACGCACGTTACTCTCCACACGAATCGAACTGTGTCCGCCATTCGATGAAGATCCGCCAGTTGTGGAAGAGGCGCTCGTTCGCGTAATGACGGTACTTCCCTGCATCTGCGCCATCATGTCGTCGATCTCGTCCGCCCCGAAGAACCAGGTCTGGGCTTCAGCGATTGGCGCCACGCAAAGCGCGAACCCAAAAAGAAGCGCGAAGACGGGTCCCTTCATAGGCATCAGTATACGTGCTTTCGTATCGTACACATGAAGATTAACGATCCGCTGCCTCAGCGAAGGAAAGCACCTCATCGAGAAGCTGGAACCGCATCCGCTCTAGGAGAGAAATGTCGGAGCTTGCCTCGTGCTCGTCGCCAACCGTATGGAAGAGCTCGAAGTGAGGTGACACAGAATTCCTCATCCACAGAACGGTTCGTTTCTCCAACCGCTCCGGCTCTACACCCTTCGATGCGACACGCGTCGATCCGCCCAGAGCGAAAGAGCGGTATGAACGGATTTCCGCCAGCTGATCGTGCGAGAGTGCAAATGCCTGCGGACCCTCGCACGCGAGCTCGTTTATTTTCCACTGCGTCGTGAAATAGACGACACCGGTCGGCTTCGCGATCCCCCACGGATCGAGCGTCTCGACGGAGTACTTACTCTGGAAGCGCATCACCGCGGCCTTTGTCGCATCGTCGTACACGCCGGATATCGTGAGCGCGCTCTCATTCTCGGACTCTTTGAGGAAGTGCTGCAATAGCGACACTTGTTCTGGATCGTTCTCCGTTCCCTGTGCAAGATAGGCGTTCAAGAGAGGCGTGCACGCTCGCGCCGTCGACGCGCCCAGCACCTGCGGAAGTGGGAGGATCTCCACGGTAGCGCTCGCCTCGACGGGTGTGATGTGCCGCTCGTACTCGGGCCCGGCATTATTTGCCTCCGCGGTTAGCCGCGCCTCGTTAGTATAGGTGCCCGGCATAGTATCCGTGCCGAAGGCGACGGTGTAGTCGATTGTGATTTCTTCGCCATTGGGTATTTCTCCGAGATCCCATGAGCGCTCGTACACGACCTCCCCATCCGGAGAGCGAAGCGTATCGGTGAGCAGCGAGCGGTACGCACTGTCGCCCTCATTCGTTATGGTGATCGTGTAATCCACCGTCGAAGAGGCCACTGCTGCCGCTGTGGATGCCGATTTCGTCATATGGACATCTGGCCGCAGCTCGAAGGGGCTCTGGCCGACAGATCCGAAATCGGGCTGCTGGATCAGAATGGACAGCTCCTCGGTATTGTCGTTTTCATCTGCATCATGCTCGGTACTAGAGAGCGTGGCCATGAGCGGCACTGCGGCAGACATACCCAGCGATGGATGGCCCGCCGTGGCTCGATAGACGAAATCTTTCGTCTCTCCCGGCCGAATCGTGCCAAGATTCCAACCGATCTCATCGTCAAAATCTGAATGGTCGAAAGAGAGAAGCGTCTCATCGAAGAGCGCCTTCAAGACGACATTCGTCGCAGCAGCGTCGCCGTTGTTTGAGACGGTGAAGTGATACGCTACGCGAGCTCCCGGGGCCGTAGGATTCGACGTTTCCGCCACGCCGCCGATCCAGAGATCGGGGTGTCCGAACGAAAGATTTCCGTCCCAATTCCCGAAGATGTTAAACATCGCAAGCATCCAGTTCTGACCGATCACGTTCGTATTGACGAGATTCACCGTGTTTGCCGAGGCGTATGCGTTGCCCGTGCTGATCGCCGCGTCGCCGGAGGCGCTCGCCGCCTTGTTGTCGCCAGTGAGCGCGTATACTTCGACATCATTTTCCAAGTGCGCCGTATTCGTATTCATGACAGTCAAGGGGTCGCCTCCGCTTTCACCGGAGCCGCCCTCATTCATGATGACGATGCCGTTTGGCGTACGGGCCCAGGTCAGCCCGTCTGGCAATCCGTCTATCGTGCCGCTCCAATCGCCGAATACGTTGATGAGCATGTACACAGACGATCCTCCCGTTACGTTCGTGTTTACTTGATTGAATGTGGTTGCCTGCGACAGCGCGTTTCCCGTGTGTATGTCCGCCCCGTCCCCTTGCGCTTCGTTGTGCCCGCTATCGGCTACGGCCGTCGTCGTGCTCGTTACGAATGCGGAGTTTTCGTTTTCGACGGAAAGTCGCGTGCTATCGCTGCGCGAGAGCAACCGTTCGAAAAAGTCGGCATTCGGGAGCGTGAGATCGCCGGAAAAGTCTCCGAAATTGTTCAGCGCGACGAGCAGGTAGTGTGAATCGACGAAGTTCGTATTGATCATGTTTAGCACGTTCGCAGATGCGTATGCATTCCCCGTTTCAATAAGGGCATCTCCCGTTGAGCTCGCTACGTTCCCGCCTGTATGCGCACGCACGATGACATCGTTTGTCGTCGTCGCCTCGTTCGTATTCGATATGACGTACTCACCCGCACATGCGGCAAGCGAGCAGGCGCCGCTCTTTCCAACATCACCAAAGAAGTACGAGAGGTCGAGCGATCGCAGATCGAAAGAGGAGTCGAAAAGATTGAGGAACGAAAGAAGGCCGTTCGAGTTCACGATATTCGTATTGACGATATTCAGCACTGTCGCTTGCGCTATCGCATCCCCCGTCGAAACGGCGCTCCCTCCAGAGCCGGAAGCGGTATTGTCCCCGCTCTCCGCGAGAGATTCCACCGTGTTGGTCGTGGTCGCGCTGTTTTCATTGACGATGGTGCTCGTCGCCGTACTCGTCGCTTCTTCGATTGATTCCTCCGCCACCAGGAGCGGTATCGGGGCCGGAGGCGTGGGATCTTCAGGCTCCGACGACTCCGGCTCTTCCGGCGTGCTGGACGCCAGCGCGATATCGATTATGTTCGTGTTTACGGCATTTTCGACTTCGACAGTGGCTTCTGCGTCCCCCGTGATAACGACTGCGCTCTCCGGTGCAATTTCCTCTTCCTGGGGCACGCTGTCTTGAGGAGGGGTATCTATCGGCTCATCTGCATACAGGACGGCGGGCGCAGCCTGCAGGAAACACACCATGAGCGTCAGGATCATGGCAGCCATCTTTTGTATGTGAATGCGATGCATAGTTCCTTTGGTAGAGACCTCTTTCCAGAAACAGATCTCTATAGAAGAGCGATGCCGAAGGAGTCATCCCCGGAGATGCATGCTCTACGAACACGCATCTCCGGGGGCGGGACGCTGTAGCATCCCGACCCTCGTCAGACTAGCGGCGAACTCGAGTGATATTCGTGTTCACCACGTTGATCGTTCCCGCGCGCGAATCCGCACGACCAGTTACGACCAATCCGCCAGATTTGGCTCCAGCATTGCCGCCGTTGCCTGCATTGCCGCCCTTTGCCGAGGTGTCATCCGTAAGGACGTTGACCGCGGTGCCGGCGTCTCCGCCGTTACCACCCTCCGCGCCGGAAGCAGCGTTGTCCCCGCTGTCCGCATCCGCATCGGTGCGGTTCACGAGAAGCGCCCGATTGTAGTTGTGGACGCTGCGCGAGACATGCACATCATCAATGTCGTCGTCGCAGCCGCAACCGCCGCCGCGTACGCTCGTAACATTGCTGTTAACGGCATTGATCGTTCCTGCGTCAGCCGAGGCATTGCCCGTATCTACGGTGCCGCCCTCGCCAGCAGTGCCGCCATTGCCGCCATTGCCGCCGGTCGCGCCAGTATCCTCGGTGAGGACATTTACGCCCCAGCCCGCATCGCCGCCATTGCCGCCTTCAGCGCCGCCCGCCCAGTTATCGCCAGTATTGGCGTCTGCGTCGGTCGAGTTGATAACGACTGCACGATTGCTGTTGTGCACGTGCACGCGGCTGCTGTAGTCGTCGTCAGCGAGCGCGAGGCCCGCCGGTGCGAGCATCGCAAGCGATGTCGCTACTGCTGCAAATTTCTTTATTTCCATAGCGTGTTTGGATTAGAATTTTTTATAAGATGCCCGATGGGCAAATCATCGACCATGTGTGAACTGATGCAGTTCACGGCAAGGCGCACCTCGCGGGCGCGTCCTGCCATACGCTCCATCTCACAACAAAAAGGCACGCCGACCATGCGGGTGCCGTTTATTTACTTCGCCAGCGAGAATAGGGTTAAGGCGGACATACATCCGCTGGTTTCCCTATGACGCGCTCGCGCGCATCATAGGGATCATTATCTTAGGATGAAGAAGCGTGTCAATCGCGCTGCGCAAAATATGCGCAGTGCAATACGCGAAGCAATCCACTGTCAAATGATGTGGTACACTTACACGCATGTTCGCGGCGGCCGACGTACGCAGCGCACCTGCACATGCGTGCAATCCGAGGCAGTGAGGTGGGCCCAAAACACTAGGGAAACCAGCGAAAGCTGTGGTTCTGGACCCGCCTCACTGCCTCGAGCAGAAGTGAAGCTTCATGATCATACTAGCGTCTTCATGCATGTCAAAACAAAAACGCCCGAACGGGCGTTTTTTGTGTTTAACACGGCACTCTTACTCTACCTGCCGAACAATTTACGCAATCCGTCAAGGATGAAGCGCCATATGCCCTTGGTCGGACTCCCTTCCCCTGTTCCTGCCGCCGCAGCCGTTTGCGGCGACGAGGTCGGTTGCACGTTTTCGATCTCCTGCTCCCTCGCAGGAGTCGTTGGCTCAACTTGATGTTGCTCCGGCACCTCGGATACGACCGAAGCCGTACTGCTTCGGGCAATAATTTCCTGTTCCCGGCTCGAGAGCGGAAATTGCGACAGTCCGCGGCAATACAGCTCGTTCACCTTCTTTCGCGTGGTGAGATACACGTATCCGGTCGAAGTTCGAATGCCCCAGGGATAGAGCACGTCGGCCGCGTATTTCTGTTGGAACGCATGTACCGCAGCGACCGTCTCATCGTCGAATACGCCGGTTTCTGCGATCTTCATGCCCTCAAAATCGCGTAGAAAGCGCTGTAATCTGCGAACCTGATCCTCATTATTCTCGCGACCGGCGCGCAAGAATGCCGACAGATAGGCATCGCAGGATTCCACGGTGCTCGTCGCCGCGCCGAGCACTTGACCTTGCGGCTCCGTCGAGGACGGCGCAGCAGTGAAGAAAATCAACCCTCCGGGAGAGCCGCTTCCACCGCCTCCCCCACCTCCGCCTCCGCCGCCTTCTTGTGGACTTTCGTCGTCGACGCAGTCGCCCTCGGAATCGAGCCCTTTACCGCTCGGTATTTCCGCCTGCGGCCCCTCGATGTTCGGACAGAGGTCCGTGGTGCTCGGCGTCTCGGCCGCGCTTTCATCGCTGCCTTCGGGGTCGTAGGAGGCTGAATTTTCAGGATCGAAATCGGAGTGGCAGCTGGGGTCCAACTCGTCGATGAGCTCATCCGAGTCGTTGTCGATTCCGTCGCTGCACTGCGGTGCCGGAGGAATTTCGATGTCGTCGTTCGTGATCGTGCAGGTCTTCGAATCGCCAGCCGCGAGCGTGATGCTTCCATCCGCCGTGCAGTCACCCCCGAACACGCCCGTATAGCCGCTATCCGCGGTTTCGGAAACAGCGTGCCCTCCTGGGCTCGTCGAGGTAGCTACCCCCGAGAGCGTCGGCACGCCGTCTATAAACAAGGCGAAATCTGCGACATCCTTCTCGCCGCCGTCATCATTAACAACGATTTTCGTAACCGTGAGTGTCGGGATAAAGGCGCCGCAGTCAGGGTCGTCGAGATCAATGAGAGAATCGCCATCGTTATCGGACTCATCGATACAGAGCGCGAGAACATCCTCTGATGGAGGATTGAACTCGGAATTATCGCTCTCGTCCGAACAGCCCGGATCATCAAGATCCACGAGCGCGTCCCCGTCATTATCCAATCCGTCCGTGCACTGCGACGGAGCCGATGGCTCATTTTGGCACTCCCCACCACTTAGCACCGGGAGCGGGACGCCGACTCCATTATTAATATCGAATACGAGGCAGACTATGTCTCCCCCCAAACTATCTGCAAACGCGAGACGCTGGTTTCCCAAGAAGAATCCGCAGAACAGGACGGCAAAGATGACTATCCCTGCGGTCCAGGTCTTCTGTAACAACGTCATGGTATGCACCGCTATCTGATAAGTTAATCCGTTTGAAGGATATCGGGTACGCTACATCCGTCAAGACGCTGCGCGCCGATTCTAAAGGACATAAAGGACACAGCGCACTACGAGGGCGTAAATCCACACTCTGTTCATCTGCGCTTTAGGTAAAGCGGGTAGCGTACGCCGAGACGCAGCAACAGGAAGAGGATACGAATTGTGTCTGCACAACAGCAAGAAGTCGATCGCAGTAGGAATGCCTCTGCATTAGAGCTCCTCGCGGCAAAGGAGCTGCGCATGGCGGAAATCCTACGTGCCATTGAAGCGGTGGAGAGGGACCTGGAAGAGCATATTTCCGTGCTTATGGAGGGCGCGCACAAAGAGGTCGCCGATCTTCAGAAAGAACTGCTGTCAATTGCGACATCAGTGCGCACATACGCCTTGAAGAATCGGGATCTGCTCACCGAGGGCGGCACGTATAAAACGGTGCCGGCCCGCGGCGCGGGCGTGCTCCGTTGGTACCGAACACCGGTTTCCGTCGTGGTACACGATGCCGAACGCGCCATAGCGGAGCTGAAGGCGCGTAAGCTTCGCTCGTTCATCAGGGTGAAAGAAGAGCTCAACAAGCAACGGCTCCTCGAGTACCGAAAGACACTGCAGCCCATTCCGGGGCTCGGATTCTCATCCAAGGAAAAGTTCTCGATAGAGCCCACCGGCACAGGCACGCGAGTGGAATGTACGCTTCCCAAAGGCGCGTGGCGCATGAGCCGCAAAAAGCACTGAGGGAGGCCGCCCGGCACACACACCGGGCGGCCTTCATGTTTTTGCCAACGACTTCACGGGTCCTTAAAAACAATCCTGCTAGCATCCGATGCGTATGCGCCCCAGGGCGCACCTATTCACTAATTCAATATCCCCTATGAAAAGCATTCTTATCGATCGAACGCATGCGCTTGGTGCTGCGGCCCTCGTCGGCATGTTTCTGTTATTAGCATCCCCGGCCTTCGCAGCTGGCGAGAGTTTCTTCACACAGCTTGATCCGGCGCAGGAAGTTCCGCCCGTCGAAAATGCGACAACGACCGGAGAGGCCACGCTCGAGGTTCTATCCTCCGGAGGTATAGCGTACACGCTGCACGCTTCGAGTAGCGAGCCGCTCACCGCGGCGCACCTGCACTGTGCGCCCCGCGGCGAAAACGGCCCGATCATCGTGCCGCTCTCGCTGGGAACGACTACGGCATCGAGCACGACCGCGAGCTCTACGGGAGAGATAATGGAATCCTCACTTACCGATAACTGCGACTTCATCGACTCACTGGACGATCTCCTTGCGGAACTGCGCGCCGGCGACATATACGTCAATGTGCATTCGGCGGCACACCCCGACGGCGTCGGGCGCGGCCAGCTGGAGATGATCGCGACGACAACCCCGGACGAAACGAATGGCACCTCTACCGCGACTACGACTCCCGACACTGACACGAACGGTACCTCCACGGCAACTTCAAGCGATGATTCGGATTTCGACCTTGATGCATCGCTCTCGGCACGCATCGAAGCGATCATCCGACTCCTGACTCAAATCCAAATGAGAATCAACGATCTGTTCAGCTACGCTGGCGGAAGCGGATACATGCTGCTCCAGTACTGACGCTTGCGCATAGGGCACCCTGGCGCATACTGAATCCAGCTATCAAAGGAGGTTGACATGAGTTCTGACTCCATGGATATTGTGCGGCTCGCGAATGGGACGATGCACGTGCACAGCTTCGTTCAGCGCGTCCGGGCGCTCCTTAAGGAAGCGATGCCAAAATTGACCGAGTCAGCAATTGCGGAGCTCAAACGCGCCAGCGCAAAAGACGGGATCGCTGCAGAGCCGCACCGCGCGCATCTCTCTCGACTGCAGCTGGCGGATGAGAGCGGCACCATCGAAAACATAGTGCGCGATGTGGTCAACTCATATCCCGAACTGCTCGTCACCGCTTGATTTTTAATGATGCCACATATGAACCCCGCCCTGAAAAAGGGCGGGGTTCGCTGTCGATGCTCGCAGCCGAGCTTACGACTGATGCTGGAGGCGCCTGTTGTCAGACGTCCGCTCCGGCGAATTCTCAACCGCTCCCCAGAAGCCCAAGAGGGCGATGATGATACCCGTGATCGCGAGTGTCCACGTCATCGCGTTCGAGGAAAAGCCCACGAACGGCACGACGATCACCCACAGGCCAAGGAGCGCATTTACCCATTGCTGCCACATACGCGGATTGTTTAGGGAGCAAATAACGGTCGACCAGTGAGGCGCTCATAAGCGGCGCTTGCCGCGCGCCTACCTGTATGAGCATGCCAGAGCGAAATGGAACAGCGGTGAAAGCGCTTATACACACGGCAAGAATTCTTCACCATGTTTTCACGATCTGACACGGTATACTGAATTTAAGGACCACGGGCGGTCTGGCTACGGTTCCGATCTGCCCGCATATGCTCGAACACGTTTCCATACCGGTGCGAAGCTACGATCGCTCCAAAGAGTTCTACACGGCGGCGCTTGCGCCGCTCGGCTACGCTCTAAACGACGCGCTCGATTTTCCCGGCGAAGCCTGCGGATTCATCGAAAACGGCCACACCTCCTTCTGGATCAGCCAACGTGAACATAAAGAAACGGTGCACATCGCATTTGCCGCACCCTCAAAAGAGGCGGTACACAAGTTTTATGAAGCGGCGCTCCGCGGCGGCGCGCGGGACAATGGCGCACCCGGATACCGCACGGAGTACTCGGCGGAGTATTACGCTGCATTCGTATTCGACCCCGACGGCAACAACATAGAGGCGGTTTGGTACGACCCGGAGCGCTAGGCTCACCGTTCATTCATAGGACTCCTGTATAGTCGGCCTCCGCGTACGCGCGGACTTATATGAAATACGAAATGACCTGTTCCTGCGGCGATATGCGTACGGTCGAAGCGCCCAATCGGGCACATGCGGTCGAAACTTTGAAGCGCCAGATGAGCGAGGACATGGCCGATCACCTGAAAGAGCGGCACCCCGGACACCAGAGGATCACCAAGCAAGAGTTCGATCGTATTATCGAAGGTTCGACGCGCCTTGCGGCCGTGTTTGCCTAAACCTATTCCCATGCGCGGAACATCCCGGCATCCTGCGGGGTATACTGTGCCTCATGGATGAGGAAATGCGGCGGGAAATGCATCGCCTAGGGCGCGATGTACATGCCATACGCGAGCAGAACAGGCCATCCTGGGTGCGGCCCGTGTTTAATGGATTTCTCTATGGGGCCGCGTTCGTGGTGGGTTCGGCCGCGGCAGCTGTCCTCGGCGGTTGGATCCTATCAGTATTCAATATCATTCCCGGTCTGGGGGAGCTGGCCTCCTATATTCGCGCCGTCCTATAGCGAAGGGTCCCGGCTATCGTCGGGACCCCAAGGTGCTACTCGATATAGATTCGGACAAAGGCCGTGCCCGGCTGCGCCATATCAAGAAGCGGCACGGATATGCCATGCCGAAGGTCGAGGTTATCCTTGGTCGGACAACATGAACTCCGACGGTAGAGACAAATCACTTCTGCAAGGATGGATTTCTCGCGCCGCACCTTTATAGGCACCCCTTCTATGCGAATGAGTGTGCCGCGTCGCAGGTCCCTAAAGGGGGTACGGCCGAGCATGACAAGACCTCTGTTAATGTAGAGGAGGTGCGCGCTCCCCCATCGGGGCCCCACTGCGGGCACCGACCGAATCTTCTGTAGTGCGCCCATGTACGCTTCCCCTTTCTCTGTTTGCTCTCGTGAGACTACGTCTTTAGCGCATTCTTCGCAAGCCGCTCAAGCATGTGCGCATCCACCACCGCATGGCCGTGCCGGTCGTTATTAAAGTAGGAAAATACCTCAAACCCCCTCCTCCGCCAGGCGGCCATGCGCGCCGCCCACGGAAGGAGCCGCGCCCTCCCGTAGCGAGAAGCGGCGAATTCGCTTGGCCCATGGAACCGGACGTACGTAAAATCCGCGGTGAGATTTTCCAGCTCATCCGGATCTGCATGTGGCATCGACTTCGAATGAGCGAAGACGATGGCGATGCGCTCCGAGGCGAGCGCGCGACGCGTGTATGCGAGCCCCTCTCCAAACCAGCTCGGATGCCGCGGTTCGAGCGCGAAACGCGGTTTGAACTGGGCTCGCGCGCAGGCGCGCCGCACGTCGGCGAGGAATGAGTCAAGCCGGACTTCGCTGAAGGCGAGTGAGGGCGGCAGCTGCACGAGGATCGGGCCGCACGCGCTTCCGAGCGCTTTGGCACGACGAAGGAATTTCTCCACCGGTTGTGCCGCATCCTCCAGGCGCCTGCGGTGCGTTACGTATCTACTCATCTTTACCGCGAATAGAAAATCTTCAGGAACCTGTTCTCGCCAGCCGCTGAATACGCGTTTCTTCGGCAAGTGGTAGAAAGACGTATTGATCTCGACCGTGTTGAATGCACGGGCTAAAAACGAGAGGTGGCCGGTCCGTAGATCCGGCGGGTAGAATGTCTCGCCCCAATCCTTGTACATCCACCCAGAGGTCCCGGTCCACAACCCGGATGTTTTCCTTT
>CAZRXN010000017.1:0-13352 GCA_964604085.1 uncultured Candidatus Saccharibacteria bacterium
AAAAAAGAGGGCGGCACTGTAGGTGCCGCCAAGTTTCCCGAAAGGAGTCGTGTGGCGTATGCCCACGCACCGCATTCAATATACCAGAATCACGATATTCCGCTACTCCCCCCAGCGCGCTCGCTCCCACGATTGCACTTCCTGCTCACTCATTCCGAAATGGTGCGCAAATTCATGCCAAATGGTTTCCGCGATCACCTTTCGAACGGCCTCCTCATACGGCATACGCTCCTCTGCGGCCGCTTCTTGGATCGGCAGACGATAGAGCGTAATCGTATCGGGCATGAAGACGCCGACCCCATAAGACTCTCCGCGCTCCGAGAGTGGCACACCCTTGTAGAGCCCGAGGAGCGTCTCGTGCGGGGCGAGCCCCTGCGCCGTGCGATCTTGCTCCGACGGCTCGTCCTCCATAAGGAGCGCGACATTGCGAATCTTTTCGCGTATACGCATGGGGAGCATCTCGAAGCCCTCTGCGATGAGTGCCTCGAAGCGACTCCTATCCATGCGCCGCAAGAAGCTCTGTGAATCGCTTGCGCACTTTTTCAAGCTTCGGTTCTATTATCAGCTGACAGTACGGTGCCGATGTGTTCTTCGCGTAATAATCGTGGTGATATTCCTCCGCCGGATAAAAGTCGCGAAGCCGCACTACCTCCGTTACGACTCGCTCACCCTTCAGGGTCGCCTGAATGTCCTTAATCGTACGCTGTGCGATTTCACGCTCCTCATCGCTTCGGTAGAGAATAAGCGATCGGTACTGGGGCCCCACGTCATTACCCTGTCGATTGGGCGTCGTGGGATCGTGAGAGCCGAAAAAGACCGTTAGGAGATCCTCATACGAAATCACAGCGGGGTCGTAGGTAACGCGTATTACCTCCGCATGGCCGGAATCACCCTGGCTCACGCGCTCGTATGTGGGATTTCGAGACTCACCACCTGCATATCCCGGCTCGACGCGCACCACCCCTTTGAGCATTTTGAAAACCGATTCCGTGCACCAGAAACACCCGCCTCCGAAGACCGCGGTACGCGGCTCTGCATTTTCGTTTATCTTCTTTTCCATGTGTGGACTATGTTCGACGATCCGTGCCCGAATCTAGCGCGGGGGGATCCCCATGCTATTGCTCATAGCGGATGATAGTGCGCCTCTGTGAGGCGATCATGTACATGGCAAAAAGCAGCACGGCTGCCGCCGCAAGCTGACTCCACGCGAGCACGGTATCGTAGAGCGCGTAATCTATGAAAATCGCAGTGAGCGGAAAGGCAAGTTCTAGAATCGTCGATACTGACGCGGGCGTAGTCTGCAAACCCTTGTAGTAAATCCACAGGGACACCATGCCCGTCGAGAGTGCGATTGCGATCAGGACGGCGATATGAATGCCCGTCAACGAACCAAGTCCCGGCGCATCCCCCAGGATCAGTACCGCAGCGAGCGCGAGCGGAACCGTAAAGAGGAATCGAAGTCCCGTAATGGAAGTGTTGGAGTGCGACAGCAGTAAGAGTCGCGAGAAGGCGGTGGACGACCCCCATGCGGCTGCGGCGGCAAAGGCGAGTAGCGCGGCGAAAATGTACGCTCCGTCCTCTCCCCTGTTTACGACTCCATGCGGGAACGTTACGAAAAAGCCGGCAACGAGCGCGATCACCGCCCAGAGAGCGTATCGTCCCGTGACCCTCTCACCGAGAACGAAGGCGGCCGTAAAAATCGTAAAGAGCGGCTGTAATTTCTGAATCAGGAACACGACGGAGAACGAAATGTAGTGAATCTTGAGCAAAGCTGCGGTGAAAAAGATCGTCCCGAGGACCCCGGAGAGCAGCGAAACGAGTCCGAGAGCTCCCCAATCTTTCAGTGTAAACGAGCGCTCACGGCTCCATGCACGGATAAGAAATGGCAAGAGCAGCATCGCTCCTATCAGATGCTCGTAAAAGACTATAACGGAAGGCGGAAGATCAAACAGAGCCCGGCGCAGCACCCCATCTATACCCCAGAGAACGGCGGCGGCAAGAATGAATAGAGCGCCAGCATTCATCACGTTGAGTATATAGCAAAAAAAGTGGGCGCGCTCATGCGCGCCCTAAAGTACGAGGAGGTGAGGTAAGAAAGCGCGTACGAGACCTGATCTCTCGCACGGTCCTCGAATGACAAAGAATATCCGGTATCTGTGAAGCAATTATGAATCCTGGGGCCTGGGCCGCAGGAGCGGAAAGATTTGCGACTCGTGAGCCGGACGATTTTCTAAAAACGCGAACAGCCGCTCCGAGACGCCGAATCCGAATGCGGGCGGCATGCCGTACTCCATTGCGCGCACGTATTCCAGATCAAGGCGTTGTGCCTCGTCATCGCCGCTATCTCGCAGTCGCTGCTGTTCTTCGAATCGTGCGAGCTGATCCTGGGGATCATTGAGCTCGCTGAATCCTTTACCCATTTCGCTCCCGGCGAGAATTACCTGGACTCGCTCCACGACCCGGAGATCATCGGTCGCGCGCTTGGCGAGCGGCTCCAGGTAAGCCGGAATGCCCGTAAGGAACGAGGGTCCTCCAATAGACTTGCGGATGGACTTCCAGAGGTGATCGACTGCGCGCGAGAGATTCAACTCTTCCCCTACTTCAATCTTCGCATCGCGCACTGCTCGCACCGCTTCCTCTTCGGTGCACGCAAGCGGATCGATACCGAAGTGCTCCTGTACGAGCTCTCCGAAATTGAGAGTCGCCCACGGTGCCGCCAAATCGACACTATGCCCGTGTATGTCGAACGCGGTGGAGCCATATACTTCATGTGCCACAGAGCGGTACAGGTCTTGGATGAATGCCATCCCCTCCTTCATGTCGTTATATGCCTCGTACGATTCGAGCTGCGTGTAATCCTGCAAGTGCTCGCGCGACTGCCCTTCATTGCGGAAAATGCGCCCGATTTCGAACACTTTCGAGTACCCTGCGACGAGCAACCGTTTCTGCCATAGCTCACCAGCGGAAATCCGCAAGTAGACATCGATATCGAGCGCATTGTGATGCGTAACGAACGGCCGCGCATCCGCGCCGCCCGGCGAATTCTCCAGCGCAGGTGTCTCCACTTCGAGAAAACCCCGAGCTAGGTAGAAATCGCGCATCGCCTGCCAGAATTTCCCACGCCGAACGAACATCTCTCGTACGCTCTCATTCAGGAGAATATCGAGATACCTCTCACGTAGAATTTTCTCCTCGTCTTTAAGGCCGTACCACTCATCGGGCACGTCGCGGAGAGATTTTGCGAGCATTCTCCAAGTCGAAACCATAAGCGACTGCTCGCCGCGCTTCGTGAGACCTGCGACACCCCCCGCTTCAATAAAATCGCTCTGATCCACGAACTCGACAAACTGATCAAAAAGAGCCGCGTCCATTGCATCCTTCTGAAAAACGAGCTGTACGCGTGCCTCTCCGTCGGAAATATCCGCGAACACTATGCCGCCTTGACCGCGCGTCGAGCGAACACGACCCGCGATTGTATGCTCCTCCTTTGAGCGCTCTAACTCATCGAATCGATCCTTGAATTCACGACATGACAGATCCCGTCCGGATGCTGCGGGATAGGGTTCGATGCCCCTTTCGCGCATACGCGCAACTTTGTGGATTCGCTCCTCACGAATCTCCTGCTCGCTTGCCATATCGGCGCATAATACCACGCAGATCCGTACGGTAGGTCGGTCATTGCATGAGTTGAGGAGACGTGTTATAGTGGCATGAGTAATCGGCGACTCTGTCGCCGGGGGCCGGAAAGTCCGGCCCTGGTCGGCAGGCCGCTGCGGCCCCCCGTCCGCAGCAAGGTTCGCCACTCCCCCCGATGGCGCCCCTGCCGACCTACCCAAAACAATGGAGGCGGCAAAACTAAAGGCGCACTAGCAAAGCTAGTGCGCCTTCTTTCTTTCACCTGCCGCCTTATCTCCATCCTCGAAGCCGAGGCACACTGAATTGATGCAGTAGCGTTTGCCTGTGGTCTCTTGCGGCCCGTCGTCGAACACATGACCTAAGTGCGAGCCGCAGGTGCTGCAGATCACCTCGGTGCGGCCAAGTCCTGAAGGATCATCTTTTACGAGGCGCACCGCACCAGGAAGCGCTTGATCAAACGAGGGCCAACCTGTGCCGGAGTCGAACTTCGCATCGGACGCGAAGAGCTCGCCGCCACATGCCGCGCAGCGATACATGCCCTGCCTCCTCTCATGGAGCAGCGCACCGGAAAACGGAGCTTCCGTTCCCTTCTGTCGCAGCACGCGATACTGCTCCGGAGAGAGCCTCTCCTTCCAGTCGTCTTTCTTAGAGTCGGATTCCATACGATTCATTTCCCAGTACGGCTCGCAGTAGCGCCATACGCACGAGGAGCCCGTAGCCAACTTGCTTGAAATACACCGCATGCGGCGAGTCGTCCACTTCGGGGGCTATCTCGCCCACCCGAGGAAGCGGGTGAATGATTATCGCCCCCTCTCTCATCGAGTCAGCAAGCGGTCTGTCTATGACGTACTGTCCCCAAAATTTTCGATACTCTTCTTCGCTTGGAAAGCGCTCGCGCTGCACGCGGGTCTGATAGACCACATCGGCGCGCCGCATCGCCGGCTCCAGCGCTTCGGATTCCTCGTATGCGACCCGTTGCTCGGAGAGGTACTCCTTGATGTCGTCGCCCATGCGTAAATTCGGCGAAGAGATAAAGAGCAGCTGTACGCCCTCAAACTTGCCTAGCAAGTAGGCGAGCGAGCGGGCTGCGCGGCCATACTTGAGATCGCCCACGATGGCCACTATCTTTCCCTCCACCGACCCCAGCTCCCTCTCGATCGTATACAGGTCGAGCAGCGCCTGCGTCGGGTGCTGGCCAGCGCCATCCCCTGCATTGATTATCGGGACCGTCGAGACCGAGGCCGCCCGCTCCGAGGCGCCCGCGTCGGGGTGCCGCAGCACGATCACATCCGCGTACTGCCCCATAACCCGTATTGAATCTTCGAGCGTCTCCCCCTTGGCGGAAGAAGATGCGTCGTTCGCGTTCTCGGCGCTAAGCACGTCCCCGCCGAGCCGCATCATGGCTGATTCGAATGAAAACCGCGTGCGCGTGGATGGCTCGAAAAAGAGCGATGCGAGAATCTTGCCGGAAAGCGTTGCGCTCGTCTTCCCTTCCAACTCATCCGCGAGCTCGAAAAGGCGCTTCAGGGAGTCTCGGTCGAACTGTTGCGTTCGAACGACGTGCATTAAACGTAAAGTATAGCCGACGCAAGCACATTTCGGAAGAGCGCTAGATGCGCTTCGCGGCCACGGGCGCCGCTGAGCGATCCCTTACAGGTACAGCAGGAGCGAGAAAGCGATACAGCGCGGGACTCACCAACGAAGCGAAGAGTACCGCCCCTGTGAGGTGAAGGAGCGTAAAAGGAATCTGACCAACAAGCGCGAGCATAAGCGGCTGGCCCGCAAAGATCGGCCCGATAAGCATCGTTACCGCATCGTAGGCGATCGTCCCCACGACCGCAAACGCTACGAAGTTGAATACGCTTGCGGCGCGCGTACGAAAGAAGGCATGCGCGGCGAGACCGAGCAAGCCGTATGAAATCGCCGTTGCCCATGTCCATGCGCCCCAGCCGGAGGTCACGGCGTCATAGGCCACGATACCGAAGAAGCCAAAGAGGAAGCTCGGAACGGGTCCAAAACCCTTCGCATACGGCATGACCGCAGCCAGCATAGGCTCGACATTCGGCGGCCGGAACGGTATCAAGCGGAATAGGAAGACGGCAGTCCATCCGACCGCGTATTTCCAAATCCCCGGGCGCGCTTCAAGATCCATGCGCAGATTGTAGCACACCCGGGTATGGTGCTATTGAATCGGATTTTCACCACGAATCAGGCGAATCAATACCGCAATGATTGCGAGCGCCAGAAGGATGTGGATAAATCCTCCGAGCGTATACGAGGTAACGAGTCCGAGCACCCACAGTATGAGAAGAATAACGGCAATGGTCCACAACATACGTGTGAAAGTATTTACTTGCTCGTAATGCCGACCTTTAGGCACGCGCACGGGCCAGAGGACAATTTTCACCACTCCGAGATGAAGGCGCAATGAGCTACTCGCTCGCCTTTCCCGAGCTATCGCCTCCGGAGAGATCGCCCGCCTGAATCGGACTCTTCACGTTGGGGTTCCATTCGGCGTCTATCGTACCGAATTGCTTCTCGTAATTTTCAAGATTGTAGGCAAGGTGCTGCACAAGCCGCTTCATGTGCTCCGGCGTAAACGCGTAGACAATAGTCGTGCCCCCGGAAGACAGCCCCGTCGCGAAGAACTCTTTCGAGAAAGCGGTTGTTACGTTTTCGCAAAACTGTTTTGGCGCTTGTTCGATATCCATACGATATGTGCAGTTAGAGGACAAACATGCCCTTTTCGTAAATGACGCGCTCGCTGCCGTCCGAAAGCTCCGCGACGACCGTGCGCCTAGTCGTCGAAATTATGTCCGTATGAACTGAAGAATCGTTGAAGCCGAGGCGACGGGATTCCGTCTTTGAGAGCTTCGAGACATCCCCCGCATACGTATCCTCATAGGCGCGGCCGAGTGCGAGATGCGTATTGCCTTCGGGACCGCCCATGTTTTCGTCAAAGAGTGTCTCCGCCATGAATTTTGTGATACGGGAGTGCCGTTTGTCGGTCAGCGAGAATTCACCGATCTTATCGGCACCAGGCGTCGCGATCATCTGCTTCAGCAACGCCTCATTGGACGCGGCGGACGATTTCACCACCAGCCCCTTTTTGAAGTGGAGCTCGATACCGGTAATCCGGCTTCCGTAGCGGTATAGCGGCTGATTGAACCGAATCCAACCTTCGGTGCCTCGCCAATCAGGCGATGTGAAAATTTCGAAGCTGGGCATGTTTACACCCCTTCCCGCGAGCCACTGACGCTTCTCGCCGAGCGTGATCCAGAGATCCGCGTCCTTGCCGAAGACATGGAGACGCTTGGTGCGGCGGGACAGTGCCGAGAGTTTCCGGCGATACCCTTCGATCTCCTTGTAGACGGTCTTCCATGTTGCGATCGGATCCTTTTTATCGAGAAAGCAGGCCTTGATGATCTGATCCCAGTACGCACGCTCCGAAAGACCCGCTTCTTTTGCCATGGCGGGTGTGCCGTAGAGCGCGATCGTCCAGCTGAACTTGCCCGCGTGCTCTTTCTCCGTGCGCCAATCCATAAACGGCTTCATTGCGACGCCGCGGCGCATGATCTTTTTGGGATCGACCCCCTTCAGCGCGTGGGGATCCGTATCTGCAAGGATAAACATCGAGTGATCCATTTCATCGACCAGCCCCCGCAGGTACTTTTTCGGAAAAAAATCGAGCTGGTGATCCTTCGCGTGTTCGAAAAAGTATCGATTGACGCTCAAACGCTTGTCTACCGTTTCGTCATCGGGCAAATAGTTGGAGAGCAGGTGCCCACCTGCGTCGATGATCGCGCGCTGCACCGCCATGAAGAGCGGCCGCGCCGCTTCGTTTACCGTTACTCGGACGACGTCTCCTTTCTTGATGCCCTTTCCGAAGCCGAGGCCGAAATTAACCAGAATATCGGCGTATCGCTTCAATATCGTGTCGGAGGGCGTGTATGCCATGCGCCTAAGGGTACCGTAAAATTGTCGATCCGTCAGCAGGGTATCCTCGCGGGCAAGTAACGAACACTTCTCATCTCCGGTCGATAGTATATACTATAGTATGTACTATAGTATATACTATCGGGAAGCGGGCGCGTGTTCCCTATTTTTTCTACTCGCGAAGCGGGGAGTGCTTCGCGCGGAGCGTCACCCGAACGTGAAGGTATACGCCTGAAGCCCCGGCCCGCTCACTCGAATTTCAAGCGTGTGCACGCCTGGCTCCTCCAAGTGTACAAGCTTGTACAATCGCTCCTCATCGATCGTACCCGCTCCGCCACTCCCTATGTCCGCTCCCGCATCGGCGCCCACCTCGTGTCCGTCGAGTAGGATTTCGATCTCAACGCCCTCTGGTGCGCTCGCCACGAGGTAGACGTCGCGAGCATCGAAGCGGTACACGATAGAACTAGCGCCTTCACTCTCGGCATATTCGTCGGTGATGCGCCACGGCCCATTCAGGTACAGGTAATTGCGAACCGTATTTTGCGGGAGATTGAACGTGCGGCTACCCGTCTCCCCCGGGATGCCGTTGCCGAAATTTTGATTACGGGCAGCCCCGAAGTATGTCTCCGGGGAGGCAATGCCGGAGAGATCCGCAGGCTCCGGAGCCGCTGATTCAGACAGCTGGCCTGAAATCCCCAAGCGGCTCGCTCGCTCCTCAAGCGCACGCCGTATCGCCTCTTCTGTTTCCTCGTATCCGCCCTCCCCCACATGGTCGTAGACGATGTAGCCGTCTATATCCACAAGGTACTTGCGAGGCCAGTAGTTATTTCCATACGCATTCCATGTTTGATACTCGTTATCCTGCACCACTGGATAGCGTATACCCAGATTCTCGAGCGCGCGCTCGACATTCTCCTTTTTGTGTTCGAATGCAAACTCCGGCGTGTGTACCCCGATAATCACCAATCCCTCATCCTCATAGCTGTCGTACCATGAGGCGAGGTGCGGGAGCGTACGAAGACAATTTATGCAGCTGTACGTCCAAAAATCCACGAGCACGACCTTATGATCGCGGAATTGCCCGATGGTGATCGGCTCTCCTCCAGTATTCAGATATCCATCCGGTGCGACCAGCTCGGGCGCCCTCTTCAGTACGCGTGCTTTCTCCTCCGGAGAAAGCACGCCATTCACCGGCCCATTCGGCACCGCTCCATCCATGCCGCGCGCATTGAGGAGCTCCGTCTCTATGCCCGTAATGTCAAACATTCCCGCCGAGAGCAGCGCCGTTTCCGCGCGCTTGTCGAGACCGGTGAAAATGAGTAAGCCCACGACGAGCAACACGAGTCCTACCCCGCGCTTCAAGACGCCGCGGGGGTCGGCAGCTGCATTCAAACGCGAAAGCACGGCTTGGCTCGCGAGCGCGATCAAAAACAGCGCGATCGAGAGGCCTGCGGCGTACGAAAGTATATACAGCACTCCCGCAGCGGGTGCGATTGGCAGAATCGTCGCGAGGATTATGAAGTATGTCGGCGAGCAACTGGAAAAGACCGGTCCGAGTGCGGCTCCTGCGATGATATCGCCCACTATGCTCCGCGCCCCTGTGCCGCTTGAAACACCCTGAACGAAGAGCCCCTGCACACGCCCAAGTCCAGGCACACGCTCCCATAGTTCCGGAAAGAGAAAAAACAGTCCAAGAAGAACGAGTATGCCGCCGGAGATGCGCATCCATATCGCCTCATCGACGAATATGAACAGCGTACTCGCTTTGAGCAGCAGCGTGAATGCGATGATCGAGACTGCGAGGGAGAGCGTAACGGTCGCCGCCTTGCGCCAGTTCACCGTAGCGTCAAGCGATCCGCCAACGACGACAGGAAGGAGCGGCAGGATGCAGGGTGCGAGGGTCGAGAGAACGCCGGCTATGAACGAAATCGCAAGGAGCGCCATTCACACAACGGTACCGCACCACGCGAAAAAGAGAAGCCGTCATAATCGGAAAACCTTATCCGGCGGCAGAATAACTTCCGAAAGGAAAAGCCGCGCCCGGCGAAAGCCGGGCACGGCATCTCCTCAAAACTACATCGCCTGCTTTACTGCGCAATCTCTGCAGTAGCTCCTGTGCGTCGCGACCAGGTAGATCGCCGCAAGCCCCACAAGCACATATAGGGCTTTAGCGAGCATCGCATCCATGCCCCCGAGGAGCTGTCCGATATCCCACCCGAAAAGGGCGAGCACGAGCCAGTTGAGTGCGCCGATGACGACGAGCGCGTACGCGATCAGATGAAGGTATCTCATGACACGTAACACCTATGCATGGTAAAGCGACCTTTGCCAGAAGTATGCGGCACTCGCCGTCTGCGGCAAGCCTCTTATACACATGGACCTATCACTCCGCGAGAAACGCAGCAAGAAAGCGCTCTACGTCGGACTGCCGCGCTAGATAGAAAGAGGCAGCACTGCCGTTGGTCTTGCCTACCCGCACCGCGCCTCCGCGGGAAAGCGCTTTGAACGCATCCTCATCGGTCATGTCGTCTCCTATGTAGAGGGGCTCCTTATCTGGCTTCCCCGCCCTGCGGCACAGTTCGCGTACCACCTGGCCCTTGGAGAAGCGCTTCGGCATGAATTCATATACTTTCTTGCCGCGGATAACGCGTAGGATGCGTCCTCTCTCCGCACTTTTCGCCACTTCCTCGAGCGCAGGGGCGAGCGAGCGCATGTCGGAGTGGGCTACCCTTCGATAGTGAAGTGCGATCGAATGCCCCTTGTCTTCAAAGAGCACGTCCGGGCGCTCTTTAGCGCAGCGCAGCAGCGCGCGCTTCACGCCGTCGAGCGCGCTCATTTCATTGTTGCGCAGGTGCGCGATGCGGCGCGCGTCGCCCACCTGCCATGATGCGCCATGACCGCCGACATAGATCAATCCCGGCACGCCGACCTTGCGCCTCACGTCATCAAGTTCGCGGCCACTCACGATGGCTACGGGGAAGTGCCGCGCGAGTTTGCGGAGCAGCTGCCGCATGCTGGAGCGCATCCGCGCGCCGCCCGGAGTCTGCGCAATCGGCGCAAGGACGCCGTCAAAGTCGAGCATGAGGAGCGCCCCGCGCTTTGCCGCAGCGCGGCGCAGTGACGGAAGCGCACCGAAAGCCGATCTCATATCAGCCCACGCTTGCGACGGCTTTGATCAGCTCGGCGGACCAGCGGTACACGTTGTAGTCACGAATCATACTACGCATGTCCTTCATACGGCGGTGTTGCTGTGCGGGCGACATGGAGAGCGCCGCATGGATGGCTTCCGCTGTCTCTTCCGCACTGTACGGATTTACTACGTGCGCCCCTTTCAGCGTGCGCGCGGAGCCGGTGAACTGAGAAAGTACGAGCGCTCCCGCCTCATCGTCGCGCGCCGCCACGAATTCTTTCGCAACGAGATTCATACCGTCGTGAAGCGAGGTAACCACGCATACGTTCGCCAGCCGGTACAGCGGTTCGAGCTCACGGTGCGTGTAGTGCCGCGTCTCGAGTACGATCGGATTCCATCCGCTCTTCCGGAATCGCGCATTGATGCGATCCGCTTCGGCGCGCACCTCCTCGTTGTACTCGCGGTACTTCTCCACGCCCTCGCGCGAAGGAGGCGCAATCTGCAGGAATGTAAACTGCCCGCGGTATTTCGGATGTGCGTCGAGCAGGAATTCGATTGCCTTAAAGCGCTCCAGTATTCCCTTCGTGTAGTCCATGCGATCCACACCGAGACCCAGGAGTTTGGAGGTAATGCCCAGCCGCTCGAGCGGCTCGCGAGACACGGGCGGATGCGACTCACCCGACATGCCGTTCGAAAAGGCGATCGAAATGGGAAACGGCTTTATATAGGTGAGGTGATCGTCGCGACTGATCGAGAACTGTTCGAAATCGATGAGCGATTCAATTTCCTTTCCCACCGTGTCTATGAAGTTGTTGCAGTACTGCTGCGTATGAAAGCCGACAATATCGGCACCGAGCATCCCCTCGAGTATCTCCTTGCGCCACGGGCATATACTGAACGACTCTGCGGAGGGCCACGGGATGTGCCAGAAGATACCCACTTGCGCATCGGGCCGCGCCGCCTTGATCATCGCAGGCAGGAGAGCGAAATGATAGTCCTGGATCAGCACGATAGGCCGCTGTACGTCCTTGAGCTCGGCAAGCAGCTGCTCGGCGAACATACCGTTCACCTTGCGGTACATGGTCCAGTCTTCCTGGCGGAAAATGGGGCGCGTATGCGCCATATGGCACAGCGGCCAGAGCGCCTCATTTGAAAAGCCGTCGTAGTGTCCCTGCACCTCTTCAGGTGTGAGAAAGATACGCTTCAGCGTATAGTGCGGATCGTCCGGCGGCACTTCGAGCTTGCCATTCTCATCCGCGGTCTCCCGATCCGCGTCGCCGCTTGCCGAGGCGACCCACATGCCACCGCATGCCGCCATCACCGGCTCCAGCGCTGTTACCATGCCGCTCGCGGGAACGGATACCTCCGGCTTACCGCTCTTGCCTATCGTATGCACATAGGGCTCTCGGTTCGATACGACATACATGGGGCGATTACGTAAATAGGCCTTAATGAATTCCTTGAGCCTCTCCGCCGTCCATGGCGTGTCGATTTTTTGCAGTCGCAAACGGGCTTCCTCGCTCGCCGCGCTGCGCGCCTGGCCCAAGCTCTTCGCCATCTCCGAAATTTCCCGGGCGAGCGACATGAAAAAAATATTGTGCCGCAGTGGATCGAGCGCCTGGGCTCCTCCGCGTCCGGTACGCGCCGATTTCACAGAGTCGGCGAGCCGGATCAGCGGGCGAAGCACGACAAAACGAATGAGGAGTGCGACCGCAGCCGCGAGGAAGAGCACGTAGACGAGCAGGCGGACGAGATTGCTCCACCACGTATCAAAAACGGCCGCCTCCAGGTAGGTAGCATCCTGGACGACGACGAGCGCGGCAGTTGTGGTCGCCCCCGACGGAAGCGGTTCGGCGAAGTAGTAGCGGCCACCCTCCGCCCGCCGCACGTACGCGCCATTCTCCTTTCCGTCTTGCAGTACGCTCTGAATTGCAGGGACGCCGAGAAGATCCTCGCCGGTCACGCCTTCCGATGCAGCCAAGATCTCGCCGCGCCTATCGACAACAGCTATACCGATCAGGCGCTCGCGTCCCGCGAATCTCTCGACGATGCGCTCCATGGATGCCATGGAGCCATCCTCATAGGCGGGAGCGACGGATTCCTGCAAGCTCTCCGCGAGCAGTTCGGTGCGGTACTCGAGATCCGCCATGAGGGCGGTCCGCTGCTCGCTCACCTGCAGGTACGTGAATCCTAGTACCGCGGCGACGACCGCAGCAATTGCCACGGCGACGATGGTAAATACTTGTCTCATGTGATGGTTGCGCCAGAGCCGGCGGCTCTCTCGCGTGCGTCTTTGCGCCTGATTAACACATCATAGCACAAATACCTCTCCCTGTCAGCGGAGTGCTCGGTCCGGTGCATGGGTCAAAATACCGGCTCGCGACCGCCACGTTTGAAGAAGTACCCCTCCAGGGAGTAGCGGTCGTACCCATAGAGCGCGAAGGCAATCGGGATACCGATAAGGATGATGTGCGGCCAGACTACTTCTCCGAAGTATATGAGCGAGAGCGCGAGCCAGAACTCGAGAAAGATCGCCGTGAAGCGTATTTCTATACCAAGCAGGAAGAAAAGCCCGATCACAATCTCTACGATTCCCGCGCCGAGTACGAGGAAGTGCGGCTCGAACCCAAAGTAGAATGCGAGAGAATGG
>CAZRXN010000018.1:0-13240 GCA_964604085.1 uncultured Candidatus Saccharibacteria bacterium
GTCGATCAACCCAACGGAGATATTGAGATCGCCATAGAGGCCCTCGACATACTGAACCGGGCGGAGGTACTTCCGTTCGAGGTGGACGGCGATACGCTTGGAGTCAATGAGGATGTGCGTCTCGCGTATCGCTACCTGGATCTGCGAACCACGCGCATGCAGCGCATTATCCGGGCACGCGATCGTATCATTACGTTCTTTCGTGACTACATGCACCGGAATGATTTCGTCGAGATAGAAACTCCCATCATGATGAAGGGGACGCCGGAAGGTTCGCGTGAGTACCTCGTTCCCTCACGACTCGAAAAAGGTAAATTTTACGCTCTCCCGCAATCGCCCCAACAGTTTAAACAGCTCCTCATGGTAGCTGGATTCGAGCGCTATTTCCAAATCGCGCGCTGCATGCGTGACGAGGATACACGTGGAGATCGTCAGCCGGAATTCACGCAGCTCGATTTTGAAATGTCATTCGTTGAAAGAGATGACGTACTCTCGTACACGGAGGCTATGTTTATCGCACTTATCGAGGCGCTGTATCCATCCAAGAAGATCAGTGAACGACCTTTCCCCGTGCTCACCTATGCTGAAGCGATTGAGCGTTATGGTACGGATAAACCTGACTTGCGTAAGGATAAGAACGATCCTGATGAACTCGCATTCGTGTGGATTGTCGACTTTCCGATGTTTGAAAAAGACGCGGATGGCCGCATCGCTGCGGCTCATCATCCGTTTTGCTCGGTCAAGCCGGAGGACAGGGAAAAGTTCCTTGCCGGAGAGGACCTGTATTCGATTCGCGCTGATTCCTATGATCTTGTTCTGAACGGATATGAGCTTTCGTCCGGCTCTATTCGAATTCATGACGCTACGCTGCAGCGCCAAGTATTCGATCTGCTCGGCATCTCGGAGGAAGAACAGCACTCCAAATTCGGACACATGCTCGAAGCGTTCAGATATGGTGCGCCACCTCACGGCGGTTTCGCACCGGGAATCGATCGCATAGTCATGCTCTTGGAGAACCAACCGAATATCCGCGAGGTTATTGCCTTTCCCAAAACCGGGGAAGGAAAAGATCTTATGATGGGTGCCCCATCGGAAGTATCATCAAGACAACTAGACGAACTCGGACTTGAAATTAAAAAGAAGTAGCATGAATGGTGGATTTACACTGCAGTCGGAGGCGTTCCAAGGGCCGCTCGAAACGCTGCTCGATCTCATTGAGTCGAGAAAACTCTCGATAAGCGACATTGCGCTCTCGGAGATGTGCGACGCGTATCTCGCCTATGTCGAGTCCCTCCCAAAGCTCCCCATAGCAGAGACCTCCCAGTTCATACTCGTAGCGAGCACGTTACTCCTGATAAAATCTCGGACGCTATTGCCCGAGTTGGTCCTCTCCACTGATGAAGAGCATGACATAAAGGAGCTCGAGCGTCGCCTGGCGCACTATGCACGCATTCGCGCCACGGCACGCCTGCTGCGCGGCAGGCAGGAGCGCTCCCTGCCGCTCCCCAAAAGAGCTCCGGATCTTGCGCTTCGAGATGCGATCGTTCAGTTTGCTCCGGGCGAAGCTTCCCGGGAGACGTTGGTCGCGGCATTGCGCCGCATGCTCACGACGCTACCGACATTCCGCAGCATGGTCGAAGCATCTGTAGCACCGGTTATCGCCCTTGAAGAGGTAATAGAAAATCTCCGGCAACGCCTCACTCGCTCGTTCCGCACGAAATGGAGCGAGCTGACGAAAGCGGCAAACAAGCAGGATCTTATTGTTCACTTCCTGGCGGTACTTGAACTCGTGCGCAGCGGCAGTGTATCTGTCTCTCAAGAGCGCCTATTCAGCGACATGATAATTGAATCAGATGAACTAGGTGCACCACGCTATGGATGATCAGCAACCACATTTGCGTGCGCTGCGGCCGTTAGCCATTAACATACAGGCCATCCTATTTTCGGAGGGAACACCCGTATCGCTCAAATCGCTTGCCACCGCACTTGCCGTGGACACTCGCACCCTTTTGGAAGGACTCGACGAAGTCCGCACGATGCTGGAGGGGAGCGGTCTCGCGCTCGTTACGACGGATCGGGAAGCGGCGCTCGCCGTTTCAGATGCTGGACGTGAAGCGGTAGTTCGGCTCAAAGAAAAGGAGCTCGAACGCGGGATAGGAGATGCCGGACTGGAAGTACTCGCTATATTGCTCTATGAGGGAGCTGCGACGAGAGCAGCTGTGGAATATATCCGCGGTGTCAACTCAAGCTCGACCATACGGACGCTTCTTTCCCGAGGACTGATAAAACGCACGGCAAACCCCGCGGACGCGCGGGAATACCTTTACACGCCGACGGTAGAGCTCCTGGCTCACCTCGGCGTACGCGCGGTTCAGGAATTGCCGGATTATGATACAATCACGCGCGAATTACGGGCATTTCTGGAACGCGCGGAGCATCATGAACGAGCAGATACAGACGAGAGCGGCGACCGTGCGGAGTGATCCTACAAGGCACTACGGCACGATTCTCTTTACCCTTGCCGTTCTCTCCTTTGCCGGAGTATGTGCCTACGCCTGGACGCACGCGGGGGAATCTATTTCGCTCGCTCACACCGCAGCAGCAGCGGCGCCGAAGGTGGATACCAGTGCATTCGATGCGCTCGAAATTGAGGCAAACAGTGCGTACGTGTATGACATGAGCACCGGAGATGTGCTGTATGAAAAAAACGCCGACGCACAACTGCCACTCGCATCCATCACGAAGGTCGCGCTCATGCTCGCTATCGAAGACGTACTGGATCCGAACGGCACCACGACGATCACTCCGGGTGCCGTGTTGCGCGGCGAAGGAGGCATCGCGACAGGAGAGGTATGGCGCACAGCAGATCTTATCGACTACACGCTGCTCGCATCTTCAAATGTAGGCGCGGAGGCGCTTGCAGAATCGGCTGACGCTATACTTGAGGCACAGTACCCGGGACGTGCTCCTGGGAAAGCGGCCGTCTCCCGCATGAACGCGATGGCGCGCGAGTGGGGTATGACTCACACGTATTACCTTAATGCGAGCGGCCTTGATGCGAGCCCGAGCCAGCCCGGCTCGGTGAGTTCTGCGCGCGACATTGGGACACTCTTCACGCACGCCACTTCGATACCGCTCCTCTTCGCCTCCACCATCGAGTCCGAGGGTCTCTTCCAGCCACTCTCCGGCACTCCCGTGCTCGCGAAGAATACAAATGACGCTTTATCCGAAATTCCTGGCATTGTGTTGGGAAAAACTGGCTTTACTGACCTCGCTGGAGGCAATCTAGCCGTCGTCTTCGATAGTACTCCCCAGCATCGCCTCGCCGCCGTCGTGCTTGGTTCCAGCGTCGAAGGACGCTTTTCGGATATGCTCAAGATCGTTTCTGCCGCACAGCGCACGTTTCCAACCGAACACGCTTTTGAGCCCTCCCGCGACGAAGTACAATGAACGGCATGGTACCTGATCTGGTCCGCGCCCTCGCTCCTGCTATCGCGACATTCGCGATCGGGATAGCCCTCACGCCCATTCTTACGCATTACCTCTACCAGTATCGAGCGTGGAAGAAAATACCAGGGAAAATCGCGCTTGATGGGAGTGCAGCCGCGGAGTTCAACCGGCTTCACGAAGGGAACGAAATCCGCGCCCCGCGCATGGGGGGCATCGTGATCTGGGGAAGCGTTCTCTTGGTAACGGCGGGCACCGCGCTCCTTGCGCTCTTTTTCCCCAGCTTCGCGCCCCTCGACTTCCTTAGCCGTAACCAAACATGGATTCCGTTCGCGACGTTGATCATCGGCGCTTTGGCGGGGCTGGCAGACGATTTACGCGTCATATCGAAGGATGGCAGCGGTGTTCCGCTCTCGATCCGCCTTGCCATGGTCATCGTTCTTTCAATTTTTATCGGCTGGTGGTTCTACGCAAAGCTCGAAGTTACGTCGGTGAACATTCCGTTTGCTGAACCGCTCTATATAGGATGGCTGATCATACCGCTATTCGTGATAACGTCGCTTGCACTCTACGCTTCCGGCGTTATCGACGGCATAGACGGCCTCTCCGGTGGGGTATTTGGCACCGTATTCGCTTCGTACGCCATTATCGCCTTCATACAGCAGCAAATCGATCTTGCCGCGTTTACGGCGGCGGTCGTGGGCGGCATACTCGCATTCCTTTGGTTCAATGTGCCGCCTGCGCGTTTTTATATGAGTGATACAGGCACGATGGCGCTGACACTGACGCTCGCCGTGATAGCATTCATGACCGACAATCTAGGCGGGGGATTCGGTATTTTCGTCCTTCCGCTCACCGGGGGGCTCCTCGCCGCCACAGTGCTCTCCGACATTATGCAAATACTCTCCAAGCGCTTCTGGGGCAGGAAGCTGTTCCGTGTCGCACCACTTCACCATCACTTCGAGGCCGTCGGATGGCCCGGATATAAGGTTGTCATGCGGTACTGGATCCTTTCCGTCGTCTGCGCGTTTTTTGCTGTCACACTCTCAATAGCCGCACTTTGATCTTATGCGCAGGACGAGGATAGATAAGCCGCTGCTCTTCCTCCTTCTTTCTATTCTGCTGCTCGGCATGCTCACGTTTACGTCTGCGGCATTCGGATCTCTCGCACGTGGCCACACGAACGCATCCTCCGTTGTCTTCAACCACTTCGTGCTCGGCATTGGATTGGGTCTGGTTGCGTGCGCAGCCACGACCTTCATCGACTATCGCCTGTGGCGGCGCCTTGCGCCATACTTGTATGCGCTCTCCCTGCTGATAACCGCCACGGTCTTTATTCCTGGCATAGGCATGCTGCACGGTGGCGGCCTTCGTTGGATTCAACTGTTCGGCTTTACGTTCCAGCCCGCGGAGACGATGAAAATAGGCGCGATACTATTCTCAAGCGCTCTATTTGCCATGCTCAGGACGCAGGTAGGAGCGTGGCAGGGACTGGCAGCTTTTTTTGGTACACTCGCGCCTCCTGCACTACTGCTCATCCTCCAGCCAGACGTCGGGACGCTGGGCGTCATCTGTATATCCGTACTTTTTATTTTTATCGCGGCAGGCGCGAGTATTCGAGGCATTGCCGCGGCCTGTGCCACCGGGTGCATCGTGTTGGCCCTGCTCGCCTGGACGCATCCGCACGTCGAGGAGCGCGTGCTCACCTTCATCGATCCGAGCCGAAACCCGCAAGGCGAAGGGTATCAGATACGACAATCGCTTATCGCCACGGGCTCTGGAGGATTATGGGGAAGGGGATTCGGGCAAGGCGTGCAAAAGTTTACCTATCTGCCGGAGCCAATGGGCGATTCAATTTTTGCCGTCGCAGGAGAGGAGCTTGGATTTCTCGGAACGAGCACGATAACCGGATTGTTTCTGCTGCTCGCCCTGCGCGGTTTTTGGATATCCGCGCGCGCTCCTGATTTTTTCGGATCACTTGTCGCGGTCGGGATATCTGCCTTCTTCGTGAGCGAAGCATTTATCAATATTGCATCCATGCTGAGCATCGCCCCTCTTACGGGCATACCCCTCACCTTTATGAGCCAGGGCGGCAGCGCCATGCTCATTTCCCTCGGTAGCGCTGGTATTTTACTCAATATTTCCCGCCATACCCGCAGGTAGCTGCGTGGTACAATGCCGATTACATGAAGATTGTACTTACCGGCGGCTCTACAGGGGGTCATTTTTATCCTCTTATTGCCGTCGCCGAGTGCATTGACGATATTGTGGAGGAAAAATCTCTCCTCGAGCCGCAGCTCCTCTATATCGGTCCGCGGCCCTTCGACATAGACTCGCTCGCGGAACATGACATTCAATACCTGCCCACTTCAGCGGGGAAGAGACGCCACTACGGAAGCCTTCTCAACGTTCTAGATCTCTTTAAAACGGCCTGGGGCATCATGCGCGCTACGGTGCGGCTGTTTTCCATCTATCCGGACGTGATCTTTTCGACGGGCAGCTACGCGGCATTCCCGACGCTCTTTGCGGCGCGCCTCCTCCGCATCCCTGTAATCATTTATGACGCTGATGCGAGTCCCGGCCGCGTATCCCGCTGGTCGGCGAAATTCGCAAAATGGATCGCGCTCGCTCACCCCGATGCTGCGACCTACTTTCCGGAACGTCTCCGTGATCGTATGGCTCGTGTCGGGCACCCCATTAGGAAAGAGATCGAACGGCTGGCCGATGAAGGAGGGCACGAATTCCTCAAGCTCGATCCCAACGTGCCGACCATTTGCATCATGGGCGGGTCGCAGGGAGCGCGAGCGATAAACGAGGTACTCCTGGACGCGCTGCCGACCCTCGTCGAGAAATACAACATCGTCCATCAGACCGGAACGGGAAATCTGGAGGAGGTTTCCGGTGTTGCGAAAGTCGTCCTGCACGGATCCAAGTATGAGGAACGATACCGCCCCTTCGGCCTTCTAAATACGCTTGCGATGCGCATGACCGCGAGTATCAGCTCCCTCGTAATTGCGCGCGCTGGCTCGGGCACTATTTTCGAAATCGCCGCGTGGTCGAAGCCAAGCATCCTTGTCCCACTCCCCATAGATGTTTCGCATGACCAGACCGAAAATGCTTTCTCCTACGCTCGCTCCGGAGGAGCGGTGGTCATTGAGCAGGAGAATCTCTCGCCACACGTACTCGTCGCCGAGATAGATCGAATCATGAGCGATGACACGCTTCGCGAATCCATGGCTAAGGCGGCCGGGGCATATGCGAGACCGGGCGCCGCGAGAAAAATCGCCGATATCTTGATCGAGACGGCTCTTCGCCACGAGCCTACGTGATATGAGTGCGCCTCGCCTCCGCATTGCGCCGAGTCCGACCGGCATCATGCATATCGGTACCGTACGTACCGCTTTATTTAATTACCTATATGCAAAACAGGGTGGGGGAGCATTCATTGTGCGTATCGAAGACACTGACAAAGAACGTAATAAGCCTGAATACGAAGACGCTATATGGCGTGATCTCTCCTGGTGCGGCCTTGAACCGGATGAGCGATATCGGCAATCGGAGCACATCGACAGGCACCGGGAGGAAATTCAGTTGCTCCTTCGGAGCGATGCCGCATATCTATCGAAGGAGCCATCAAAAAAGGATCCTGGCTCGTTCGTTGAGGTTGTGCGGCTTCGGAACCGCGGCAGGTCCATAACGTTCGACGATATGATCCGCGGAGAGGTTACCTTCGACACCTCCGACCTCGGAGACTTCGTTATCGCCCGCTCTATAGACGACCCGCTGTACCACCTGGCTGTCGTCGTAGACGATGCAGATGAGGGCATTACCCATGTCCTTCGCGCGGAAGAGCACCTCTCAAACACGCCGCGCCAGATACTGATTCAGGAAGCACTCGGATACCCTAGACCCGCATACGGACATGTACCGCTCATACTTGCTCCCGATCGATCCAAGCTCTCCAAGCGCAAGCACCATGCAGGTATCGATTTCTACCGTGATGCAGGATATGTCCCAGAGGCGCTGCTCAATTACTTAGCGCTTCTAGGTTGGAATCCTGGCGGTGAGCGGGAGCTCTTTACTCTCCCCGAACTTGTTGCCGAATTTGACATAGGTAGGATTCAGAAGGCTGGGGCGATTTTTGACGCCGAGAAATTGAAATGGTTTAACCGCCAGTACCTCCTGCAGCTCCCAGAAAAGGAATTTGAGGCGACCGCTGGCGCGCGCCTTGAGGCAGCGCTCGATAGAGCGGGAATACGGGCTGAAGCGACCACACTTCAAGCACTTGTTCCGCTCCTTAAAGAGCGCATACATGTGTGGCAGGATATCGATGCGCTCGTAGAAACGGGTGAGCTCGAGTTCTTTTTTAATAGGCCACAAGTGGAGCCTAGATCTATACCCCAAAAGGGAACGGCAGCAGATGAGGCAAAGCGTCATCTTCAGAATGTGGCGGAGCTGTTGCGCAGTGTTCATGAATCCAAGAGCGGAGAGCATCTCAAAGACATCATCATGAAGTACGCAGACAAAGAGGGGAGAGGTGTGGTACTCTGGCCAGTGAGGTATGCACTCACAGGAAGGTCCCGTTCTCCCGATCCATTCTCTATCATCTCGGTCATCGGGACGAGCGAATCCATCGCGCGTCTCGACGCTGCAGCCAGCGCTCTCTAAGCTTTGGATTCTATCGCTTAGCCTCCTACTGCTTTGCGCGGCTTTTTTTGTTCCATATATCGGACTCGCACAAAGCGCCGACGAAATACGCGAGCAGATCGCCGAGCACAACCGGCAGATTGCAGAGCTCGATGCGGAAATCGCACAGTACGAAAAGCAGCTCCAAGAGATCGGATCACAAAAACATACACTGCAAAATACAGTCCAATCCATCGATGTATCTCGCAAACAAATGCAAGCGAAGATAAACGTTACAAAAAACAATATCAATACACTCGAATTGGAGATCACGGAACTTAGCCGCACTATCGACCAGACACAAGATGCCTTCGAGGAAAGTCACGCCGCTCTCGCCAAAGCAGTAGTAGAGCTCAACGAGCAAGATCAAAATACGATGATCGAGACCGTATTGAGCAGCGATTCGTTTTCTGATGCATGGGAGAATATCGAGACCATACAAACTCTCCAGGACGCGCTCCGACTTCACATGAATGACCTGATGCGCGCCAAGCAAGAGCTCACGGAAGATAAGCAATCCTCGGAGGAAAAGCACACGGATCTCGTGGGGGCGGAGCGTACGCTTGGCCAGCAGAAGCAATCTTTGGATATCAGCCGTAGAGAGCAAGCCTCACTCCTTGCGGAGACCGAGTCGAAAGAGGCGAATTACCAGCAGCTACTCGAGGAAAAGAGAGCATCCAGTGAGGCACTCCAACAGACGCTCGACGAACTCGAGTCGAAGCTCGAATACACCCTCGATCCTTCTCGCGTCCCTCCTGCCGGAAAAGGCATTCTCCACTGGCCACTCGCAGACGTACACGTAACCCAGCTTTTCGGGAAAACCTCCGACTCCCAGCGGCTCTACGTGTCGGGAACGCACAATGGTGTTGATTTGCGCGCCTCCATCGGCACACAGGTCATGGCCGCACTTTCTGGCACGGTAATCGGTACCGGCAATACTGATGGCGGGGGATGCTACTCCTATGGGAAATGGATACTTATCAAGCATGGGAACGGCCTTACGACCCTCTACGGGCACCTTTCAGAGATCGATGTTCGCGTGAATCAGACGGTGGACACCGGAGAGGTGATTGGCTATTCCGGATTTACGGGTTACGCGACAGGGCCGCACCTGCACTTCACCGTATTCGCGTCTGACGGCGTAGAGGTGAAAGATATCGGGAAGTGGTACCGGGAAAACGGCATTCCGGCAACAACCGCCTGCGCCAGGAAGGGCGCCATAATCCCGGTCGCCGCCCAGAGTGCCTATCTGGACCCCATGGTGTACCTCTAAGTGGCTCTCGCCGTCGTCCCAGCGATGCGCTATTGTGCTTACAGGAGGGGCCTTATCGGCTCCGGGATGAAGGAATGAAGGGGAAGTTCACATGCCACAGATCATCGGCGTCGCGTTTCTCATAGTCGCGACAATGTTCTCCGCGGTCAGCATGGTGCAGTCCGCAGATGCATCGGTACGCTACAGCCCGACAGAAACGGAATACGCGGTAAGCGGACTATACAAAGAAAAAACAAAGAGCTTCAAAATCAGCCCAGGGCACTGGATCGCATGCGTAACTCAAGAGAGTGCGCACGCAATTCTTGTCTCGCTCGCGCTCGAAGGTCCGCAGATGGCGGGAAACACACTGTACGCCGCAGTACGCGAGAAATCATGCATGAGCGTCGTAAACCTGCTTGTAGACGGCAAGCAGATCCAGACTGTGCATGATTTTCTCTCCACAGTGCCTCACCAAATGAAAGACAGTACGGAACTTGGAGACATGAGAATATATACGGGCGTTATCGGCGTCATTAAAATGGATATCGTCGACGACGATGCAGAAACAATTGTGCCTGGAACATGGTACATTGTAGTACCACCGACGCGGCCGCATTTTCCGCCCATAGATGGGGGATAGTACGCCAAATCCTATAGGGGCGGTCTCTTAAGGAGCCGCCCCATTTTTCCTATCCACATGCTTCGTTTTACATATATTGTGCGAAGCTCCATATACGCTACACTGGGATGCATGGCCCAGCAAAAGCCGATTGCCGAGTATCTCCTACCCTTTCTCGATTACTGTGAAATCGAGAAAGGACTTTCAAATAACACGCAGAGAAATTACCGCCAGTATTTGCATCTCTTCACCAACTGGCTGAAGCACATAGGGCAGCCGAAGATGCTCCCGAAGGAATTGAGTGCGCAGCATATATGGGACTACCGCCTCTACCTTGCCCGAGAATATAAAACACCGAGGGGTGCATACCTCTCAAAGAAATCACAGAACTATTACCTGATCGCGCTCCGCGCGCTGCTCGCTTTTTTTGCGGAGCGCGACATTGAATCTCTCCCCTCCTCCAAGGTAAAGCTTGCCAAGCAGAAGGACGAGCAGACGATTTCATTTCTCGATATACATGACGTAGAAAAAATTCTACACGTTCCTGATACTAAGAATGTCTCCGGTCTGCGCGACCGGGCGATTATGGAACTCTTCTTTTCCTCCGGGATGCGTATTTCGGAATTGGTCGCCCTAGACCAGGATCAAGTATCCTTCCTTAATGACAAGCGGACGGACAGGACCTACGAGCTCTCCATACTCGGCAAGGGCAAGCACATACGCACAATATTTATCTCACCCCGGGCCGCAGAGTGGCTGCGGGCGTATCTCGACGCCCGCCATGATGTTCATAAGCCACTCTTCATTAGCGCACGCTCAAAGAAGAGCGAGGCGAAGCGGCTCACTCCCCGCTCGATCCAGCAGATGATCTCTCGCGCGGCAATGATTGCGGGACTCTCAAAAAAGGTTACCCCGCACACGATGCGCCACACCTATGCCACCGACCTGCTTAGCCATGGGGCGGACCTGCGCAGCGTCCAGGAACTACTCGGCCACAAGAACGTAGCCACTACGCAGATTTACACTCACGTTACGAACAAGCGTCTCCGTGACATACATGAAAAATTCCACGGCGGGGACGAATTGCGGAACTAGTCTGCTCTTTACTGTTAGGCGCCCGTCCCCACCCAAAGACGCGCTACTTCCCTCCTATCGCGCCGAGCGCGCGGAGTACCTCGAGCGGTACTGCAAACACGACTGTATTCGATTGGTCGGATGACAAATCGTTTATTGACTGCAGCGTACGCAGATGTAGCGCCCCCGGCGATCCCGAGAGCGTCGCGGCCGCCTTCGCCATATTTTCTGCAGCGATGACCTCCCCTTCCGCCTTTATTATGACCGCTCTCTTTTCTCGTTCCGCCTCCGCTTGCTTTGCGATCGTGCGTTCCATATCCGCGGGCAGCGAAATATCCTTCAACTCGACATTTGAAACCTTGATGCCCCACGGGTCGGATGCCTCATCCACTACGGCACGGATGCGCTCAGAGATCTTATTGCGCTCTGCAAGAAGTTCATCCAGTTCCACCTCCCCTACTGCATTGCGCATCGTCGTCTGCGCCAGCTGGGACATCGCGTATATGAAATTTTCTACCTCAAGAATAGCTTTATCGGCGTTTGCGACACGGTAGTAGATGACCGCGTTTACCCCTACGGCGATATTATCTTTCGTAATCGCCTTCTGTTCGGGCACGTCCACTGCCTTGACCCGCATGTCCACCTTCCGGAGCTGCTGAAAGATCGGTATGACAATTCTCCAGCCCGGCTCCTTTATGCCAACATACTTGCCCATGGTGAAGAGCACACCGCGCTCGTACTGGTTTATCTGGCGCAGCACTATGACCAGCAGAATGAGGACAACAACTAGTACGACTAGGACCTCCATAGCGTCAGTATATAGGCAATGGAACCCACACGCTACGTGCGTGCCCAAGGGATCTCAAATGCGCTAAATTCGGGAAGCAGTTTCCTGCCGTAGAGCAGGCGCGAAATGACCTCAGCGTGCGACAGTGCGCCTGTAAGCGCATTGTGCGGCGTCGGCTCCATTGGAATCCCGCAGTAGTTCAGTACGGCATCAAGGTCGAGCGCGGAGCGGCGGTGTGCGACGGGCGGCTGAAGCCCCCGAGTAACCATGTGCATGTAGCAGAGCGTATGCGTATCAATCGTCCTGTGGGCGAAGGGCCAGTCCGTGTGCCCTGCCCTCTCGGCAGCGTATTTCAAAAAATCTCTATCGAAGGAAACGTTCTGTCCTGCGAGCGTCCGCTCAGGAACACTTTCGCTCCAATGCAGGAACGCGTGCACGGCATCCGCCTCGGTGGGCTTTGCCGTATCGGTTATCTGCTCTCTCGTAAAGCCGCAGACGGCAAGCGCCTCATCCATAACGTGAGCACCTTCCCAAATGCGGTTCTCCTCGTAGAAACGGTTTGTCGGGTTCGCAAGATCGAGAGCCCCTATGGACACGATGGAGTGTTTATGGGCTTCGGTTCCGGAGGCCTCTATGTCGACGACGAGCATAGCGGCAGTATACTCCGTGAAATTCATTCGGCCACGTACTATTCAAGGCCCGTGCAGTTCTTTGCGGGCCTATAGCCTGCCCTTTCGGCCGCCTCTTTTGTTTCGAACCATCGCCTATTCTTTTCAGCTATTTGTGCTGCTCCAGGGCACCATGGGTAGTGGTACGTGCGTCCATTCCATGAGCCCACATATAACCCCCCGATATAGAGACCCTGCGGCTCTGCAAGCGAAGCCGCCTGCGCCACTGAAACGATCGGCCGTACCGCTTCGGAAGCAGATATGCGCCCTAAAGCAAAGGAGGATAGCCCAACGAAGAGGACGATGAGCGGCAGGCCCCACTCCATGGCCCGATCGTTTATGAGGCCCTTGATTTTGCCCCGTATTTCCTGTATTCTGGCGCTGCTAGACATAGCGAAGTAGAGCGATTTTTTCATTATGGCACATACCAAAGCTGGCGGAACAGCGAAAAACCTGCGCGATTCAAATCCGAAGTATCTCGGCGTGAAGCGGGCGGACGGCGCAAAAGTAGCTGCAGGCGAGGTCATCGTCCGACAGCGCGGAACGCGCATCATGCCTGGCCGGAATATCGGCCTGGGTGTTGATCACACCCTGTTCTCTCTCGCTGCAGGAGTGGTGCATTTCCGCACGGCGCGGAAGCGAAATTTCGACGGCAGCACGTCGCGCCGAAGCGTGGTGGACATTCGTCCTGGCGCCTAGTCCTCTTC
>CAZRXN010000019.1:0-13071 GCA_964604085.1 uncultured Candidatus Saccharibacteria bacterium
AATTGGTTCCATCACCGATTGGATGGGACGGAATATATTCGATGAATTTTCGCTATTACCTTGCAAAGATTCTTTATTAAAAGACGGTATTTCATTTTGAGGAGCGGAAATATCCAGATGGGAACCATTATCCATAAATGTGGAAGGTCGGGAGGTGCCGGATTGTGCAACACTTGACGGAAGACTATTCAATCCCGCGTCTTGAGGAAGCGCATCTCCGAGTGCAAGCCGAGCATCATTCCCCGCTGGATTAGGCAATACATTATTTTGAGCCTGACTCAAGCCCACAAGACCAGAACGCACAAGTGGAGGCGCAGATGAATCCGGTATCGAGTTTCTCGTAAACGCGCTGTTGTCGGCCACTTGTTGTAATCGCTGCTCGGCGGAGGGAGCAGATTGCAGCCCTAATTGAGAAGATTCTTGTGCGATAGCTTCGCTCAATGCCCCGGGTCTTTCGAGATTTGGAGCATTGTCGGTCGGAGTTTGTAAACCTACATCATTCTTCTTAGAGGTTTGCTCACTGGCCACATCGGGAAGGGCCAAACTGCTTTTGCTCGCATCCGAATCAAAGGTCTGCCTAAGAATATCATGCACATCCTCGCCTGAATCCGGTTTTTTTGGTAGCTCATCGTATACGATTGCGCATGTTCCGACTTTTTGCGAAGGGTCGGGCTCGCACTTTTTTTCGATTTCGGAGCCGCCGGTCGCGGCACCCGTGAGCGACGATGCCGTAACCTTACAGGTCTTACCAACCCAGTGGTAATACCCGTTCCGATCCTGCACGCAAGCCGCGCAGCTATCGGTAACGGAATCCTTAACATCGGACTTCGGATCCCTGACTGCGCACAATTCATTCCCTGACCCGCTCTGTGCTTCCGTTGCGGTACATGCACCGAGAATGAGCAGCGCAGCTACTATCACTCCTACTGCGATTGAGGGTACTCGCACATGCGCCATTCGTTCATAATACCAGCCCTCGCGAGGGTCAATCCGACGTTCTGTGCAAAGCGGCCGCCCCAAGGGGCGGCCGCTAAAAAGCCGTTCCGCAGCGTACTTACATGTCCATGTCGCCCATGCCCGGTGCGCCTCCCGCTGGCTTCTTTTCCTCTTCCGGCTCGTCAGCGACTGCAGCTTCGGTCGTGAGCAGCACCGCGGCAGCAGAAGCCGCATTCTCCACACCGCTTCGCGTTACTTTCACCGGATCGATGATGCCCGAGTCATACATGTCCACGAGCCACGAGTCGCCTTCTTCTGCGGACGCGTTGAATCCCATCGCGCCGCCTTTCTTGACGACTTCCTGCAGGATCACCTGCCCGTCATCGCGCCCGGCATTCCGCACGATTTGCAGCAGAGGCGCCGAGAGCGCGCTCGCGAGAATGCGATAGCCGATCGTGTGCTCATCGTGCGCTCCCGCGTGTACCTTTTTCAGAAGCTTCTCTCCGACTTTCGCCAGCGCAGCGCCGCCTCCCGGGACGATACCTTCGGCGATCGCCGCTTTGGTCGCGTTCACCGCGTCCTCGATCTTGTCTTTGAGGTATTTCATTTCCGTCTCCGTCGCCGCGCCCACACGAATGACCGCGACCCCGCCCGAGAGCTTCGCGATGCGCTCTTCCAATTTTTCCTTATCGAACTTGGAGTCGGAATTTTCCACCTGAGCGCGTAGCTGCGCGACACGCTGCTCGATATCCGCCTTCTTGCCTTTGCCGCCGACGATGATCGTAGAATCCTTCGTCGCGACGATGCGTCCGGCACGGCCAAGCATCGAAAGATCGGCGTTCTCGAGCTTGATGCCGAGATCTTCGGAGACGACCTGACCACCCACCGTAATCGCGATGTCCTGCAGCATTTCTTTCTTGCGGTCTCCGTACCCCGGCGCCTTCACCGCGAGCACGTTGAACACGCCCTTCAGCTTGTTGACGATAAAAGTCGCAAGCGCCTCGCCATCCACATCGTCAGCGATAATGGCGAGATCGCGCTTCCCTGCCTGGGCCATTTTCTCGAGGAGCGGAAGAATATCCTTGATGGCGGAAATCTTCTTGTCGGTGATGAGGATCTGCGCCTCTTTCATTTCGGCCTCCATGCGCTCCGCATTCGTGATGAGGTATGCCGACACATAGCCCTTGTCGAATTCCATGCCTTCTACGTAGTCCGATTCGATGCCGAGCGACTGCGACTCCTCCACGGTAACGACGCCATCCTTCCCTACTTTCGAGACGGTCTCGGCGATCGTGGTGCCGAGCTCCTCCGATTCTGCGGAGATGATCGCCACCTGGCGGATATCCTGCTTGCCGGCAACCGGCTTTGCCATTTTCTTCAGTTCCTCTACGGCATCCTTTGCCGCTGCCTCGATTCCGCGGCGCACAGCGACAGCATTTGCGCCCATAGCGGTTCGCTTCAGGCCCTCGTGCACGAGAGCTTGCATGAGCACGACAGCGGTCGTGGTACCGTCTCCCGCCTTGTCATTGGTCTTGTTCGCCACTTCCTTCACCACGGCGGCGCCCATGTTCTCGAATTTATCCTTGAGCGTGATCTCCTTCGCGATGGATACGCCGTCATTCGTAATGACGGGAGAGCCCCACGAGCGATCGATCGCCACATTTCTGCCGCGAGGCCCAAGCGTCACCTTGACCGCGCCCGCGACCACATCCACGCCGCGCTTCAGCGCCGCGCGCACATCCTGATCAAACAGTACTTTCTTTGCCATAGTGATCTATTTAATGACTGCGAGAATGTTCGATTCCGCGATTATGTAATATTCGACGTCGTCGATTTTCAGCTCGTCGTAGCCGTACTTGGAGAACACGACCGTATCCCCCTCTTTCACGCGAAGCGGCAACATATCGCCCCGGTCGGTACGCTTACCCTCGCCCACAGCCACCACGGTGCCGCGCTCCGGCTTCTCGGTGCGCGCAGTATCGGGAATAATGATGCCTGCGGGAGACTTCTCATCATCACCCTCGGAGGGGCGAATGAGCACCCGGTCGCCCAGCGGCTTGATGCCGATTTTCTTATCACTTTTGCCCGTTTTTTTCATAGGGAGAACAATTTGAACTTATAACGTAGTGGCACACAGTATATGAAGGCGGAAAATAGTGTCAATATTTCGTACCTTCCTTGCTTTGACTATTTCGCGCCTCCATGCTATCGTGCCCGCGATGTCAGTCCTCCGTGAGATTCTGCCCTATGTGCAGATAGTACTCTCCGTCCTCATCGTCGGCGCGGTGCTGCTGCAGCGCACGGGCGCCTCCCTCGGCGGGGCGTTCGGCGCGGATAACTTCTCCTCCGGTTTTCATACCCGAAGGGGGTTGGAAAAAACGCTTTTCCAGAGTACGATAGTGTTCGGTATCCTCTTCGCCCTCTCGGCTTTCATCAATATTCTTATCAGCTAGTTTGCGCGCATCGCGCGTGCCGCCCTCCGGCGGCCAGCCATACATTACATGCAAGATTCCTTTGACGAATCCGACGCGCCCGATATTCCGGCGGCGCCCCTTTCTCCAGTGGAGACACGCTCTCGCCGCTCCGCGCGGCTCCCAGGAGCGTTGATGAAAGAGCGGCGCATACCGCGTTTCCATCGGCTGGATTCGCTCGTGCACTCGTTCTCGCCTGCCGAAAAGATGCTCCTCTGGAGCCTCATGGCGCTCCTGATCGGAAGCGCATTCGTCCTCTTCGTGGGATTCAATCGCGCTTTTTCGGTGGTCGTCCCCTCCCGCGGCGGCTCGCTCTCGGAAGGGGCCGTGGGCACGCCCCGCTTCATCAATCCGCTTCTCGCCATTTCGCAAACCGATGAAGACCTATCTGCGCTCATCTACTCCGGCCTCACCCGAGCCGCGCCCGACGGCAGCCATACGCCCGACCTTGCCGATAGCTATGAAATCTCGGAGGATGGTACGCGCTATACGTTCCACCTGCGCGAAAGTGCGACATTCCACGACGGAACCCCGGTAACGTCTGCCGACGTGCTCTTTACGATCCGCAAGGCCCAAGATCCGAATATCAAGAGTCCGCGCCGCGCAGACTGGGAGGGCGTTTCGGTAGCCGCACCGGATACCCATACGGTCGTTTTCACGCTTCCTAATGCGTACGCGCCGTTCATCGAGAATACGGAGCTCGGCATCCTACCCGAGCATCTGTGGAAAGATATTTCCGCGGACGATTTCCCTTTCGATCCGCTCAATACGCACCCAGTCGGCAGCGGACCCTTCCTGGTGCATGACGTCGATGTAGACGATACGGGCTCACCCGTCCGCTACGAGCTCGCCCCGTTTGACGACTTCACCCTCGGTGCGCCTCCTCTGCGCTCGCTCACATTCCGCTTCTTCTCGAATGAAAACGATCTTCTCGCCGCATATCATGCGGGCTCGATAGACGCCTTCGCGGCCGATTCGCCCGACGCGCTCCCGTCCGGCATTTCGGACGACTCGCACATCTACACCGCTCCGCTTACGCGCGTCTTCGGCGTGTTCTTCAATCAGAATCACTCCGCGATACTGACCGACGCAGCCGTACGCGCAGCATTGAATGCCGCGGTGGATAAGGAAGCAATCGTAGAGGAGGTCCTGGGCGGCTACGGTACCGGGCTCGACTCCCCGATTCCCCCAGGCATCATTCCCGGCGTTCCTGTCGCTCTGGAAGAGGCGACGTCTTCAGAGGCGCGCATCAGCGAGGCCCGCGACATCCTCTCGCGAAACGACTGGGACTTCGATGAGGCGACCGGAGCGTGGACGAAGGGCGATCGAACGCTTTCACTCTCGCTCGCTACGCCGGATACCGAAGAGCTCGTCCACATCGCCGACCGCATCGCCGAGAGTTGGCGAAGTGCGGGCGTGCAGGTAGACGTGCACGTGTACCCGCTCAATCAGTTCAATACGGACGTGCTTCGCCCGCGAGAGTACGATGCGGTCCTCTTCGGCGAAGTCGTCGGGCGCACACTGGACCTGTTCGCCTTCTGGCACTCGAGCCAGCGGAACGACCCCGGCTTGAATCTCGCGCTCTACACGAACACTTCCGCAGACCGAATCCTGTCCGAGGCGCGCGCCGAGAGCGATCGCAAGAAGCGCTGGGAGCTCTACCGCTCTTTCATAGATACGTTGTCCGAAGATCACCCTGCGATCTTCCTCTTCTCGCCAACGTTCATATACGTCGCTCCGGAATCAATGCACGGGATTACGATTTCCGCCCTCTCGATGCCCTCCGAGCGGTTCACCAATGTCTATCAGTGGTACACCGACACGGAGCGCCTCTGGTCGCTCTTTGATCGCTCGAGCACAACGCTTCAATAGATCGATTACTTCATCAAAAAATTATCAGAAACGTAACAGCAATCATTATTCGTTATTAGAAATTATCAACTATGAATACACCTCATTCACACCCTTCCTCCGGAAACGGACCGTCTCCGCGAGGACACGCCAGATCCGGAGACGGACGCCCGCTGCGACGCGGCGGGAGAGGTCGCTCGAGCGTGCGCTTCGCCGACCGGCGGCCGCGGCGCGGCCGCGTACGCGTCGAGCACCAAGCTCCTACGGGCAGACGTAACGGTGCCAATGGCACGCCCATCCCGCCTCCCGCGGAAAATGTCGTGCGCATCATCCCACTCGGCGGCGTCGAGGAAATCGGCCGCAACATGACCGCGATAGAAATCGGAAACGATATCTTCGTGCTCGACTGCGGCTTCCAATTCCGCGAAGACGAAACCCCCGGCATCGATTACATCCTGCCCAACACCGGCTACCTCGAGGAGCGGCGGCATAAAATTCGCGGCCTCCTCGTATCGCACGGGCACCTCGACCACATCGGCGGACTTCCCTACGTGCTCGACCGCATCGGCAATCCGATCATCTACACGCGCCGCCTCACCGGCATGATGATTCAGAAGCGGCAGGAGGAATTCTCGCACATGCCCGCGATCCAGATACGGGAAGTCGAAAAAGACGAATCGCTGCGACTCGGCGATCACACCGTGCGCTTCTTCGCGGTTACGCACACCGTTCCCGACTCTATGGGAATCATCATCGAAACGAAGTGGGGCGACGTCGTCTTCACGGGCGACATAAAGCTCGATCACGACGGTGGAGAGCCGACCGAAGAGGAGCATCAGGAGTACGCGATCTTCCGCAATCGAAACGTACTCGTACTGCTCATGGACTCCACGAACGTCTGGCAGCCAGGCTACTCCATTCCCGAGCGCAACGTGTACCGCACGCTCGAAGAAATCATCAAGAACATGAAGGGGCGCACGATCATCGGCATGTTCGCGTCGCACCTGGAGCGCCTCATCCGGATCATCGGATTCGCCGAACAGTACGGAAAGAAGGTCGCCATAGACGGCCGCAGCATGAAAACCAACATCGAAATCGCGCGCCAGATGGGCCTCGTGAAGTACAAGGAGGATACTGTGATCTCGGTAGACCATCTCGACGACTACCCACCGGAGAAGGTCATCATCCTCGCGACGGGCGCGCAGGGCGACGAGTTCGCCTCACTCATGCGCATCGCCAACAAGTCGCACAAGTACATCCGCCTCACCCCGACGGACACCATCGTGCTTTCCTCATCGGTCATTCCCGGCAACGAGCGCGCAGTGCAGAAGCTGAAGGACAATCTCTCCCGCCAGGGAGCGCACATCATCACCTATCACGCCTCTGACGTGCACGCCTCCGGCCACGGCAACAGAGAGGAAGCCGCATGGATCCACCGCCAGATCAAGCCGAAGTTCTTCATCCCCGTGCACGGCTACCATTACATGCTGCGGGTGCACGCTGATCTCGCAGAAGAGATGGGGACCCCAAAGGATCACATCATCGTGCCCGACAACGGCTCGGTCATTGAGATCATGGGCGGCGAGAAAATTACGCGCACGCCTTACAAGGCGCCCTCGGAGCTTCGCGTGGTCGAAGGCCACACGGTTTCCGAGCTCTCGGACGTGCTCATGCGCGATCGTAAGGCGCTTGGGCAAGAGGGCTTCTGCGTTGTCGTTGCGACGGTAGATCGACGCACCGGGCGCCTCCATAAGTCGCCGGACATCATCTCCCGCGGTTTCGTGTACCTGCGAGACAACAAGGAACTCATGGATCAGACGCGACTCATCATCCGCAAGAGCGTGGAGCAGTCCATGCGGAATCCGCGCTCTGCGGATCTCGACGCTGCGCGAGAAGATCTCGCGGATTCAGTAGCTCGCTTCCTACTCCAAAGGACGATGAAGCGACCTATCGTCATCCCCGTGATAGTGAGTATCTAGGGAGCGTCGGATTCTCCGCCACGAAAGCCCGCATACGCGGGCTTTTGCGCGCGTGGTATGTACTATATAGTATATACTATAGTACATACTATCGTATATACTATTTTCCAACATAAGGGCGCCTAGGCGACACGCCACGCCCTCTTCTCCTTGCGTATAAGCCCGTCTTTCTCGAGCCCCGCGAGCGCGGTGCGCACCCGTACGGGATCGAAGCGCGCCAGCGCGGAGAGGAGCGCACGCTCCGTGCGCGACACATTTCTCACCGCCCGCAACGCTTCACCCCGAACTTCCCGGAGGGATCCTTTGAATTTCGACTGCTTCACATAGTGCCGGCTGCGCGCATTGAGCCGCACCCCGCCTGACTTGAGATGCGCGCCGTAATCCATGAGCGCCCAGTGCCAGATGCGCGGATCCACTCCCTTGGCGAGGCGCGTCGCCACTGCCTGCACTTCGAGATCGGAGACGAGCCGCATCCCGGGAAAGAAGTGGTGCAGTATCACCGTACGGATGTTCGTTTCGAGTAGGACATGGGGCGCATCGAAGGCGAAGACGAGCACCGCGCATGCGGTGTACTCGCCTATTCCCGGCAGAGCACGAAGCTCGCGCTCGCTCCGGGGCACGCGGCCCCTGTGCAGTCGAACGATTTCCTTCGCGGCTTCGTGCAAAAAACGGGCGCGCCGGTTATACCCGAGCCCGCTCCACGCCGAAAGCACGTCGGAGAGAGGTGCTTCTGCGAGCGCGCGAGCCGTCGGAAATGCGCGCACAAACGCTCGGTACTTCGGAATCACTCGCACCACCTGCGTCTGCTGAAGCATGACTTCGGAGACGAGTATACGGTACGGATCGCGCGTGCGGCGCCATGGCAGCGTGTCGCGTCCGTGCGCGCGATGGTATTTCAAAACGAGCGACCGCACGCGCCCAACACTCCCCTGCGGGCTACCTGGCTGCGGAGGGCGGCGCATGATGAACCGTCGTCCCTTCTTCAAGGGGCATCACGATAATGGCAAGTAGGTAGGCGATCACGCCCGGAAATACTCCCGTGACCAGGACGAAAAAGATGAAGAGCACCCGCAGCACGGTCGCGTCCACGCCGAAGTACTCCCCGAGTCCGGCAAGCACTCCCGCAAAAACCGCATTACGCTTTCGTTTAAGCATTTTCATACGAATGATGGTTATAGCTCATAAGGGAGGGCTCTATTCTATACGACCCTCGGCTGGTTTTCGTGAAGATTATATGGTGTACACCACATCTTTGCGCTCCACGACCACCTTCCAATCCATCCGCTTCGCGTGCCGGTAGAGGCGCATATTCGGATTGAAACAGATCGGCTTCGCGACCATTTCCAGAAACGGAATGTCGAATTCCGTGTCGCCGACCCCTATAGAGTGCGCCATGGAGAGATTCTCGCGCTCGATCGCCCTGCGTACGATATTCGCCTTATTGAAAATGAGGTGCTCGTCCGCGATCTCCCCAGTGAAGCAATCCTGAGGTCCGAGCTCGTACACCATTCCATACGTCTTGTTGAATCCGAGCCGCGGACAGAATTTATCGAGCACGGTTTTGGGCGAGTGCGATATGGCGAGCAGGAAGTAGCCGCGCCCCTTCAGATCGAGGAGCAGATCGCGGGTAAAGCGATAGGTGCGCTTCCATTGTGCCTCCACCATACGCTCGGCGGAATCGGCGAACGCGCCGTAGTGCATTCCCTTGATGTGCGCGCGAAACGTGGAGACCGCCGCTTCGATGTACGCCTCGTAATTGCCCTCGCGATCGAGCCATTTCTTTTCTTCCTTGTAATACTCCTTCCGCACGTCTTCCGGAAGCACTCCATCTATGATGAGCTGATTGATGAGCTGCAGGAGCAGGCTGGAGCGGAAAATAGTACCGTCTACATCGAAAATCGCGACCCTCTTCTTACCTGCCATGCCCATATGCTACTACAGGACGCCGTAAGGCAAAGACCTGTATCTCTCGTGAAGAAGGCGCTTGCGCAGGTACTCCGGGAGGGGCATACTTTCCTGCGGTGTACATTCCGCACCTTTCACAGGAGTAAACGGGGAGATAGATGGAGGAAACTCTACTCGAACCGCTGTTGGAGAGTATCCAACGGCCCAAGGTGTGCCGGCGGAAAAACTACCCGTACCGGCTCCCGGACGAAGATCGCCAGCTCTGCAAGGACGTCTTTCGATCGATAGACTCCGAGGCGGAGCGAAAAGAGATCTTCGCGAAGGCAGTACGCGTGGCGCGGCAAAAGCGTATGTACGTCTCGAGCGTCGTGCGAGGCATCCTGCAGCACGTTGCAGATGCCCTTCACACGGCGATCGAATTCGTCCTACGCCGCTTGCAGAAACTCCGCTCTCTTGCGGAACTTCTCAAGCAAGTGCCGACTGCGGCATAAAAACACCCTGCACAAAAAATGGAGAGTCGGCCCTTCGCCGACTCTTTTTTATTTTTTGCGTGAGACTTTCGGCCACTTGGTGGCAGCTTCCGGATAGAGCTTCGTGAGCGGATGCTGCTCGCACGCATGCGGGCGCGCCGGGCACACGTAGCGGCCATAGAGCACGAGACCGTTGTTTACATACTTCCAATTTCTTTTCGGTATCAACCGCTCGAGGTCTTTCGAAATTTTTTTAAGATCCCCGCCTTGGGAAAGGCCGAAACGCAGCGCGAAACGCTTCACGTGCGTGTCGGTGGCGATTCCCTCCCACGAGTCAAACAGCTCTCCAAGGACGACGTGAGCCGTCTTGTACCCGATGCCGGGGAGCGCCACGAGCGCGTCCGCATCCCTCGGGACCGCGCCACCGTGGCGCTCTTCGATTAAGTTCGCCGCGGCAATGATGTGCTTCGCCTTATTTCGGAAGAATGGAATCGCGGATATTTCACGCTCGAGCGTACGCGGATCGGCCTTCGCGAAATCGCGCGCGCTTTTGTACTTCTTGAAGAGCGCCGCTGTCGTGCGATTGACGGCTTTATCCGTGCACTGCGCAGAAAGCATGACCGCCGCCACGAACTGGAACGGCCTCCTGTACAGGAGCTCGCTCCTCGGCTTCGGGTACGCTCGCCTTAAGTAGGCGACGATTCGCCTCGCGCGCCGCTTTTTTTCTATGGCAGAATTCACCCGGGTAGTATACGTCTCCCACTCTCTTTTCCTACTGCACCACTATCGGCAGCGACATCGATGCGTCCCTGCTCGGATCGCCGGAGGGATTGTCCTTATGCAGCACGAGCGTCGCGGGGCCCGAGTACGTACCGAGGTCCACTTCCGCCTCGAACGGGACGAAGTCTTCCGTCATCCACTCGCCCTGCGCTTCTGCTGGCAGCGCGACGAGGCGATTGCCATCCTTATCCAAGATCTCCACAGGGAACGACGCCTCAAAGTACCACGTGCCGCGCGCCTTGCCGGATACGGTGAATTGCGGCAGCACCGTCACGCCGGGATGGATGAGATCCAGCGTAATGAGATCTGCCGAAGCGTTATGCCAGGTAATGCCGTCGTCGCTCGAAGGCGCTGATGCCGCGTGCGGCCACACGAACCAGCCGAAGAGAGCGAGCACGACTAATACGCCAATAATGCCGAATAGGGTGTTTCTGTTCATATGCATGCGCTACAGTGTACGGCCCAGCGCGCGAAGCGCAACCGCAACGATGAAGACGGATACGGGCAGGAGCACTGTCATCTGAAGCACGGGCGAAAGCCCCACCCCAAGGTGCGGAATGATCGGCATGGTCTCCGCATACGCCCACCTGCCGAGGGCAAGGGCCTTATACTCGACACCGAGCGAAATGAGGAATCCGAGCATCGTGAGCGCCGCATACCGCGCGGCTCCCGGTCGCCCGAGCCAAGAGAGCCCGCCCGCGCACAGCGAGACAAGCAGGATGGCGAGGAGCGTATAGAGCACGTCTCCGACAGAAGCCCATACGTAGATCGGGAGCGTTCCGGTTGCGAGCGCCTCGTACCCTCTATACAGCGGCAGATGGGCGCGCTCCCACACGAGGTGGAGCACAAAAGTGGACGCACACAGGAGCACAAGTGCGAACAGCCAGGATCTCATGACTACAGATCGGCGAGCACTTTGCCGAGCTTCTCGGGGTCGTGCCGCGCGATGTCGGATTCGGAAAAGAAATCGCCCGTGATAACGGTGCTCGCGCACTCTTCGAGGCCCGCGTCCCACACTACCGGGTATTTGCGCTCTTTCGCGTACGCTTCGATCATGTCGTTGCGCATGGGCGCCGTATTGCAGAGCGCGTAATCGAATTTTTTAATGCCGCTGTATCGAATGAGCTCGCGCACCATATCGGAGGCGCCGTAGCCATTCGTCTGTCCCCATTGAGTCATGAGGTCGCACACCACGACCTTCTTTGCCGCGCTTGCGGCGAGGGCTTCGCGCATGCCCTCCACGAGGAAATTCGGTACGAGCGACGCATACAAACTTCCCGGGCAGATGACGATAACGTCCGCATCACGGATCGCCTCGGCGGTACCCTCATATAGGCGCGCGTTAGGTTCGAGCGTGACGCTCGTGATGCGAAGATTGCCATCGTGCTGCGGCGTGTAAATATCTTTCTCTCCTACGATCTCCTGGCCATTCTCGAGTGTCGCATGCACGTGAGCCTTATCGAGCGACACCGGCAGCACCCTTCCGTTCAGCTCCAGAAGCTCCGAGGCCTTCTCGATTCCCTGCAGATCGCCGCCGTAAATATTCGAAAGGGCGACGAGAAAGAGATTGCCGAACGAGTGGCCATTCAATCCCGTGCCGTTGCTGAAACGATAATTGAAAAGTTCACGCAAAATCCCGGCGCGCTCTCCTGAAAGGGCGACGAGACAGCGGCGTACATCCCCAGGCGGCAGAACGCCGAATTCATCGCGTAGTACGCCGGAAGAGCCGCCCGAATCAAACATCGTTACAACCGCCGTGATGTCGACGGGAAACGTTGCGAGGCCGGAGAGGACGCCATAGCTACCCGTACCGCCCCCGATAGTAACGATTTTTTTCATAAAAGAAGTGCCGGCGGAGGCGCGGGACTCACTAGATGACGATCATACTACGCTAGCTCTTACGCGAATCCAAGCCCCGAGAGTGCCCTACGGCAAACAAAAATTTGCGCGCGGCGCGTGCCCTGCTACAATGTCTTCACAACTGAATATCGTATCAAGAGTGCGGCGACTCGCCTTGCAGAAAAGAGATTCGCAGGGCAAGAAGAAACTGGCTTCCGTGCGCCGCCGGCAACCTGTCATTCGACGTGGTGCTCCATCCAGCCCGACGAGGGAAGATACCTGCCATTCAGGAACAATCTCCCCCTAGGGAGATTGTTTTTTTATCATGTACCAAACCAGTGCATATCGTATGTTCCATTTACTTTCACGCTACACGACCGAAAGCGTAACCGCAGGACATCCCGACAAGGTCTGCGACCAAATATCAGATTCGATACTCGACGCCCTCCTCGAGCAGGATCCCGAGAGCCGCGCCGGAGTGGAGTGCTTCGGCAGCCATGGCACGCTCATGATCGGCGGCGAGGTCCGGACGAATGCGCAAGTGGATTTCGAAGCGATCGCGCGACAGGTGTACAAAGATATCGGCTACACGGACGAGCTCGAGGTATTCGTGCGCGTCGCCAAGCAGTCGCCTGATATCGCCATGGGAGTGGATACCGGCGGCGCGGGCGATCAGGGCATCATGTACGGCTACGCGACCGACGAGACGGAAGAGTACCTACCCAAAGGCGTCGTGCTTTCGCACGCACTCGCGCGGCGCCTCGAAGCCATCCGCCGCGACGGCACGCTTCCCTTCCTCGGCCCCGACGGAAAAACGCAGGTTACGATCGACAACGGTGC
>CAZRXN010000020.1:0-12547 GCA_964604085.1 uncultured Candidatus Saccharibacteria bacterium
GGATACACGCGCATCATCCGTCTGGGGAGGATCGGCAACCGCACGGGAGAATCCGCTCGTATCGAATTCGTCTCTTAAATTGGGTATGCAGGAATTTACCATCGACGCAACGAATAAGTCCCTCGGCCGCATCGCTTCGGAAGCGGCAAAGGCGCTCATGGGGAAGTCGGGAGCCGACTACACGCCCCATATACAATCTGATGTCCGCGTTAAAGTGTCGAACGCGGGGAAGATCCACATGAGTGAGCGCAAGCGACACGGAAAGGTGTACACGAGCTACTCGGGACATCCGGGCGGCCTCAAGCGTGAGACACTTGGAGCACTCGTTGAGCGCAATGGAAAGGAGGAGGCGTTGCGCCGCGCGATTGAGCGCATGCTGCCTAGAAATCGTCTTCGCAACGGACGAATGAAGCGACTTACCATTGAACGATAATTAGTATGGCTACAAAGCAGTACACAGAAGCAGTAGGGAGAAGGAAGACCGCGACGGCCCGAGTACGTCTCACCGATGCAAAATCGATTTCCTTGACCGTAAACGGCATTGAAGGATCCACATACTTTCCCCTTGAAAGCATGATCGAGCATGTGCACGCGCCGCTCAAAGCGGTCTCGGCAACCTACGCAATTTCAGCAAAGGTATCTGGCGGAGGCAAAAAGGCGCAGGCGACGGCCGTACAACTCGGCATCGCTAGAGCCCTCGTTGCTGCGGAAGCCGACCGACGCAAGGAATTGAAAGTTCGCGGACTGCTCAGCAGGGACGCCCGTGCCAAGGAGCGCAAGAAATTCGGTCTCAAAAAGGCGCGCCGCGCTCCACAGTGGAGTAAGCGCTAATTTGCTTCGCGGGCGCGGGTGCATTTCACAGCAGATTACGCACCTTAGGAGATACTCGTACGGAGACTATGAATCGGGCAGACGATCACATTACTTTTGAGCCGGAGGACGAGTCCAATGAGATCGCTGGCGCGAAGGATAAGATTGCCGCGCTACGGCGTACGCTGCAAGAATGCAAGAAGGAGCGCGATGAGTATCTCGACGGGTGGCAGAGGGCAAAGGCAGACGGTATTAACATACGAAGGCGCGCGCTTGTCGATGCCGAACGCGCATCAAAAGAATCGCTGGAGCGTTTTGCACGGAATATACTTCCCGTGCTCGATAGCTTCGAGATGGCTATGGATAATGAGACATGGGGTTCGGTAGATGAGACATGGCGTACCGGTATGGAAGGCATCTACGCCCAGCTTAACGGAGCTATGGTAAAGAGCGGACTCGCGCCTTTTGGTTCGGCCGGCGAGACATTCGACCCCGCGTTACATGAGGCCGTCGGAGAGATTGAAGGAGCTGGAAACAGCGGCAGTATTGCGCGCGTTATGCGTAAGGGCTGGATGCTCGGAGACACCCTCGTGCGACCAGCACAGGTACTCCTCTTCCGGTAATGGTTGACAGCGACCCGCGATGCGATATATACACTAATCACGTATAAGTACACACCACGAGCTATGGCAAAAATAATCGGTATCGATCTTGGCACGACCAACTCAGCAGTCGCCGTAATCGAAGGCGGGGAGCCCCATATCATCGAAAATGCCGAGGGTGCGCGCACGACGCCGTCAATCGTCGCACAATCAAAGACGGGCGAGCGACTCGTGGGAGTCCTCGCAAAGCGACAAGCAGTTACAAATCCGCAAAATACAATTTTTCAAATCAAACGCTTTATCGGGCACTCATTCGAGGAGGAGGGTGTCCAGAAGGACAAGGCGGCTGTACCGTTCGAGGCGCGCAAATCACAAAATGGCGGTGTCGAGGTAAAGATGGGAGAAGAGTGGTATTCACCCGAAGCCATATCTGCAATGATTCTGCAGAAGCTGAAGCAGGATGCGGAGGCACGTCTCGGAGAGCCCGTAACGGAAGCCGTCATCACGACACCGGCATACTTCAACGATGCGCAGCGACAAGCGACAAAGGATGCCGGTCGTATTGCGGGACTGGACGTTAAGCGCATCATCAACGAGCCTACAGCAGCCGCGCTCGCGTACGGCTTCAACAAGAAAAAGAATGAAAAGATAGCCGTCTTTGACTTTGGCGGAGGCACCTTCGACATCTCGATTCTGGAGGTAGGGGACGACGTCATCGAGGTCCGGTCAACGGACGGCGACGCGCACCTGGGCGGCAAGGATTTGGATCAGAAAATAATGGAGTGGATCGCGGACGAGTTCCGAAAGGAGTCCGGCATCGACGTGCGCAATGATCCGCTCGCACGACAACGATTGGACGAAGCCGCCGAAAAGGCGAAAATTGAACTCTCCGCAGCGCTCGACACTGAAATCAACATACCCTTCATCACGTCCGACGCTTCCGGTCCGAGACATCTCCTCATAAAAATGACCCGGGCTACGCTTGAATCGCTTGCCTCTGAATTCATAGAGCGCGCGATGGAGATCACGAAACGCGCCATGGATGCATCCCCGTTCGCGGTTTCGGATATCAACGAAGTCATCCTTGTGGGCGGCCAGACGCGAATGCCCGCCATCCAAAAGGCCGTAGAGCAGTTCTTTCAGCGAAAGCCAAATATGGGTGTGAATCCCGACGAGGTGGTGGCACTGGGTGCCGCCATTCAGGGCGGCATCCTGCAGGGCGACGTAAAGGACGTGCTGCTCCTCGATGTAATACCACTTTCTCTTGGGATAGAAACGCTGGGAGGTGTCGCGACGAAATTGATCGAGCGAAACACGACCATTCCCACGTCGCGCTCTCAAACATTTTCCACCGCTTCGGACAATCAGCCATCCGTAGAGATCCATGTCGTCCAGGGGGAGAGGCAAATGGCCGCTGACAATAAATCGCTCGGGCGCTTTAATCTTGACGGCATTCCTCCCGCGCCGCGTGGCACGCCGCAAATCGAAGTATCTTTCGACATAGACGCAAACGGTATTCTTTCCGTAAAGGCGAAAGATAAGGCATCGGGAAAGGAGCAGTCCATACGAATCGAGGCGCGATCTGGTCTCTCTGAAGAGGATATCGAACGAATGAAGTCCGACGCAGAGGTACACGCCGAAGACGACAGGAAGAAGCGCGCGCTCGTGGAAGCGCAAAACAGCGCAGATCAAACGATCTACGCTGCAGAGAAAGCGCTGCAAGAGCATGGTGACAAAGTGGGCGATGACGTAAAGAATGCAGTCAAAGAGAAGCTCGATGCGCTCAAATCAGCGCGGACAGGAACCGATCCGAATGCGATCGCGGCAGCCGCCGACGCACTATCGCAAGCAATGAGTCAGATAGGGACGTCGATGAATAAAAAAGAGGGAGATGACGACAATCCCGAATCTTCCACGAAGGACGCGCAGTAACTCGGTGAAGGCGTGGTGTACCGCTCCTTGCTCTTCATGGGTATCTGCATATACTTTGGGGCATGAAGGATTACTATCGTATTCTCGGCGTCGCTAAAGGAGCTTCCGAAGATGAAATTAAAAAGGCGTTCCGGAGTCTCGCACACAAGTATCATCCCGACAAAAAGGAGGGAGACGAAGCTAAGTTCAAAGAGGTAAGTGAGGCGTACGCGGTACTCGGCGATAAAAAGCGGCGCGCGGAATACGATACCTACGGGCGCACTTTCTCCGGCGCAGGAGGCCAGGGGTTCCAGGGATTTGATTTTTCAAATTTCGCGAACGGGTTTGGCGGTTTTCAGAATGGGAACTTCCAGGACTTCGACCTCGGCGATATTTTCGGCGAATTTTTCGGGGGAGCTGGCGGTCGCGCGCGACGCGGGCGTGACATCTCTATCGATATAGAGCTGGATTTCAAAGAGGCAATATTCGGCACTGTGCGTCGCGTACTCATCTCGAAAATCGATGCCTGCGACGTCTGCGACGGCAGCGGTGCACGAAAGGGAAGCGCCCGAAAGACGTGCCCGGCGTGTAATGGTAAGAAAACCATACGGGAGACGAGAAATACCTTTTTTGGAACCTTTACGTCCACGCGAACCTGCCCCACCTGTGCGGGGCGAGGTGAAGTGCCTGAGTCGCCCTGTGAGACTTGCCACGGAGAAGGTGTGTTGAAGCGACAGGACGAAATCGTCGTCGAAGTACCTGCCGGAGTTTCTAACGGTGAAATGATCCGCATGCCGGGTCGTGGTGAAGCTGCTCTTGGCGCACCTTCTGGCGACCTCTATATTAAACTGCACGTTAAGGAAGATCCCCGCTTCACGAGAGAAGGTAACGACCTCATAACAGAGCTGCCGATCAAAGTTACCGATGCGCTGCTCGGGGGCGAATATCGCATCAAGACCCTCGACGGCGAGGCGACACTCACGGTGAAAGCCGGGGTGAGCGACGGGGAGTTCGTGCGATTGCGAGGCAAAGGCGTACCGTATAACAAGAGCTCGCGAGGTGATCTTCTAGTCCGCATCCGTATTGAATTTCCAAAAAAGCTTTCGAAAACCGCAAAAGAGCTCGTCCACAAATTGCGTGCTGAAGGACTGTAGATAAATTCGCGCGCCGACTGCGCCGCAGGTGTATAGTAGAGCAATGCAGCTCGATATGATTACGAGTGTTGCGCTTCACGGCGCGACAGACTGGATCATACTAGGTGCCATTGCTGCATTCGTCGCTCTCGATTGTCTACGCGCCGGAACTGAACGCGCGGCTGCGCTCTCATTGGCGCTGTTTCTTTCACTACCTGCGCTTTCACTCGCGCGCAGTGCCGCCCTCATAGGAGGAGAGGTCTCCGATATGACGCAGGTGCCCCTGATGATTTTAGCGGTCTTCTTTCTTATAGTGCTTTTCCTGTTAGTGCGCGCGGTGATCGCGAACTCGTACGAAAATGGTGGCATCATACAGTCGCTTGCCGCTGGCTGCGCGACCTCAATAGCGGTTGCGACAGTGTGGACGCATGCGACTGGGCAGCTCTCGTTACCGTGGTCCTTCGGACCGACTATCATTTCCATTTTTGGTGCACCGTGGTCCCTCTGGTGGATAGCGGGGGCGCTCGTCCTCCTCGCATTCGCGAGACGCTAGCAATGGAGATTCGTCTGCACCAGAACGAGTCATACTGGCTTTTGGATGACGCACTCGTATCCCGCATACCAGCTCCCACGCGTGACGAACTCTCAACCTATCCGAACTACGATGCGCTTCGAAGTCTGATAGCGACGTACGCGGAGCTTGAACCAGCGTGCGTAACGCTCACTCCCGGATCAGATGCGGGTATCGTTTCAATTGCCGAATATTGTCAGGCTACAGGGAAGGACATCCTGCTGCCACTGCCGACCTTTTATGGATACGAATCCACCTTTCATCGTCGGGGTATTCACTATCGTCCGTTTTATTTTGACGAAGAAGACGGCGCATGGAAATTTCCACTGGATGCGGTTGTCCGCTCACTGACGGACCGCTCGGCCGTCTTTCTATGTAATCCGAATAATCCCCTTGGCTCTTCAATTCCAACAGCATCTATGGAAGTGCTGCAACGTGAGGCGAAGCGGTGCGGTGCGATCCTAGTGGTGGACGAGGCGTACTACGAGTTTTCGGGGAACACCGTGTCGGACTCTGTAGCAGACGAGTCCTGCATCATTCTTCGTTCGCTCTCCAAAGGGTTCGGCCTGTCCGGCGGCAGGGTAGGGTATGTGCTCTCAACAGAACGAGTAGCAACCTCGCTCGCACATACGCTCTTACCATGGCCGATCGCTCATGAAAGCTCTCTTCGAGCGATCTTCCTCTTATCGGAGCGCGATCATCTGGCGGGGCGTCGTGAAGCGGTCCATGCGGCACGTCATGATTTAGCTACGGAACTTAAAGTTCTTGATATTCACGTGTACGAGAGCACCGCAAATTTCCTGCTTATCCGAACTCCGCAAGCCCGCAGTCTCAAGGAATCTCTGGAGGCGCAATCGATACGAGTCGCCCTGGGCGAGCAGCTTGCCTATGACCTTCATGCAAAGGAGCTCCTCAAGGACACGCTACGGATCGCTGTCCCGTCGCCAGAGCACGCCGCGCGCTTCCTAACGGCCGTCAAAACATCCATGCCGGACCTCATGAAGTAGGGTATACTCCCGGATAATGGCCCGTGTGCCTAGCCGGATCCGGACGCGAAAGACCCGATTGCCCTCTTCGGCTCGTTCTATCCTTTCGCTTTTTAAAAAGACCGCCCGAGAGGTACCTGCCTATCAGCACTTTCTCGATCATCACAAGGTACGTCCGGAAGCAGTAAAAAAGATCTCCGAGATTCCTCCAATCTCTAAGCAATCGTATCTACGGCGCTATCCGTATAACGAACTCTTTGCAAACGGCTCACTGCATTCTCCGCACGTCCTGACCGCTACATCCGGATCGACAGGAGAGCCCTTCTATTTCGCGCGAGGGGAGAGCATTGATGAGCGAGCCGCACATCTGCATGCCCGCTTTTTCGACCACTCCTCTCTATCTAAATCCGAGCCAACACTCGCAATCGTCTGCTTTGGCATGGGCGTTTGGATAGGAGGGCTTATTACCTATGAAGCGTTCCGACGCGCCGCGCGCGACGGATCGCCCATTTCGGTGATAACGCCGGGGATTAATAAGCCCGAGATCTTCAAGATCCTCCAGCGACTTGCGCCCTCGTACAAGCAGGTGATCCTTGCCGGCTATCCGCCCTTCATCAAGGACGTGCTCGACGAGGCACATGAGGAAGGTATAGACCTCTCCTCTTTGAATATCGCCATTGTATTTGCGGCAGAAGCGTTCAGCGAATCATTCCGCGACTACATTTGCGCGAGAGCGCACATTCAAAACCCATACACAGATACCATGAATATCTATGGCTCCGCAGATCTTGGCGCGATGGCTGCAGAAACACCGCTTTCTATTCTCATCAGGCGCATGGCGCTGAAGCTCCCAGATGCTTACAAATCGATTTTCGGATCCATCACGAAGATTCCTACTCTCGCGCAATTCGATCCCGCCGCATACGTGTTTGAGGAGGTGGATGGATCACTCTACGTAAGCGGCGACAGCGCAATGCCGCTCGTCCGCTACGATATTGGCGATCGCGGAGGTGTCCGCACCCTCGCGGAATTCGAGCGCGCATTTGAGGCAAACGGGGTATCGCTCTCGCAAACGATCCTGGAATCAGACATTCCACCGTCCCTCCTAACGCTCCCGTTCGTGTTCGTTTATGAGCGCAGCGATTTATCTACAACGCTCTACGGTCTGCAGATATATCCGGAGTCTCTGCGCGAAACCCTCTACCTTCCCACATTCACGCCCTTTGTTACGGGAAGGTTCTCACTCGCGTCTTCTTTCGACGCCGATCATAATCAGCAGCTCGATGTTCATGTCGAATTGAAGCGAGGAAAGGTTGCGTCGCGCTCGCTTTCGGCGCTGATGAGCAAAGCTTTTACTGCGGCACTACTCGAGAAGAATGCGGAATTCAGAGAACTGCGCGCTCACCTAGGCAGACGCGCTAGTCCGCATGTCCGGTTCTGGCCGCACGAGGATCCCCGCTATTTCCGTCGCGACATCAAACAGAAGTGGGTCGTTGACCAGTAGACCAGTGCTATCATATTTTATATGCAACCGGAGCGCAGAGAGCGCGGTAAAGAGACGCTCGCATCGTTCAAAGAGCGAACCGCACCAACGGTAATCATCGATGAGTATCCCTCTCTTCTGCGAGAGCTTTACGAGGTTAGGACACCCGCACTGAAATTCGACCCCTCGCTGCAGTCGGAGGTTGAGCAATTCGTTGCCGCGAATGCTGGAGATGATTCAGGCGAATGGTTTTTCTATCCGGATTCAAGGATCCTTTTGCACGCCCTTTCGGAGCCGGAGCATTTCGAGGTACGAACGGCTCGCAACCGGAATATCATCACGAGCGAAGAGCAGCACAAGCTCTACGATCTACGCGTCGCCTACGCAGGCCTCTCCGTAGGCAGCCACGGCGCGCTTACGTTCGCCCACCTCGGCGGTGGCCGGCGAATCGCGCTGGCCGACCCAGACACGGTATCGCTCTCAAATCTCAACCGTATTCGGTACGATCTTTCGGCAATCGGGAAAAAGAAGACTGAGCTCGTGAGCCAACACCTGTACCATCTCGATCCATACGCGCACATTGAGCGATTCGACGGGGGGGTCAATGGAGACAACATCGATACGTTTCTTTCGGGTCGCGATGTGCTCGTTGAGGAAACGGACAATCTAGAAATGAAAATCCGGCTGCGGCTCCTAGCCAGAGAAAGGCGTATACCGGTGCTCATGGCAACCGACAACGGCCACAACGTAATCGTGGACGTCGAGAGATTCGATCTTGAACCTGATCTGCCGTTGTTCAATGGCGCCGTTCCTGAAGATTCGCTCAAGGATTTCGCATCGTTTGCGCCCCACGAGCTGCCGCGACTCGCTACGAAAATTGCGGGGCCTTCCTTCGTAACCGAACGTATGATGCTCTCACTGCAGGAGGTGGGCAAAACGCTCTACTCTTGGCCGCAGCTTGCGGATGCGGCAACCCTTGCCGGCGTCGCCATCGCGTTTCTCCTGTCTCGAATCGCCCTTGGTGAGAGGTTGGATAGCGGCAAGAAAGAGGTACACCTCGAAGCGATTTTCGATCCAGAGCACGACGAGCCAGCCAATCGCGCGCGGCGCGAGGGAGTGCGCGATGCATTTCTCTCACGTCTCGGTCTTCGCTGATATGCCCTCTCTAGACCAACTCCTAGAGAGCGGCATTCGCGCCCCGAGCGGCGATAATAGCCAACCATGGTCGTTCGAGATAGGCGACTCGCGCATTCGCATTCGAATCCACCCGGAGTTGGATCATGCGCTACTTAATGTTGATAATGCGGGCACCCTCATCTCTGCAGGTGCAGTGATCGAAAATATCTCACTCGCGGCGTCGGCTGGTGGATCGGATACAGAGGTGGTGCTTTTTCCCGAAGAAGGCAATCCGCAGATCGCAGCGGAGATTTCACTCAAGCCATCTCTATCCATACAGTCCGTCGCCGCCTCCGCTATATATGACCGCCATACTAACCGAAGGCCATTTTCCACGAATCCTCTTCCGCAAGACTTCTGCACGACGATTGGAGCGCTCGAGATAGGTAGCGCGAAGCCGCACCTCATCGAGGATCGGCTGCGAATCAATACAATAGCCCAGGCGGCAAGCGCGATGGAGGAGGCTGCCCTCTCTACAAAGCAACTGCATCGACTCTTTTTCGATTCGATCATATGGCGTAAAGCAGACGCGGGCAGGGGAGCGCCCGGCCTTCCGCTCGCAACACTCGAACTGCCGCCTCCCGCGCGGATCGCATTCAGAATCATTCGGTACTGGGGCGCCATGCGGGCGCTAAAGCGCATCGGATTTCCAGCATTCGCGTCCCGTCAAAATGCGGCCGTGTATGAGCAGTGCGGCGCCATCGTTGGCATTTCCGTGCCTGCCGGGCCGACCCCGCAGGACTATATTCATGCTGGACGTCTCATGGAGCGCGTATGGCTAATTGCTTCCGCCGCGCGCCTCGCAGTTCAACCGCTTGCCGGTCTGCTATATCTCGCAAAGTACGCGGCTGCGGGACATGATGGGGAATTTGATCCTCCCACACTCTCTCGCATCCAGACAGCAAACGAAGCGATTCGGGATGGTATCGGATGCGGGGGTTCGCGCGATATTACAATGCTGCTGCGCATCGGCATCCCAATGGCACCAGCTACCGCAAAGACGACTCGCGCAAAGCCGCGCAAGACACTAATACAGAGCACATGAACCCCACCCTCAATCTCGATCTTGTAAGCGTCGGTTGCACGGTCGCGGGGATACTCGTCATCGCAAGCATCATCTACTTCAACAATTGGCGCAGTATTACCGCAACAACCTTCCTCTCGTTCTCGATTATCACCGCGCTCTGGAGTATCGCGAATTATTTCCAATACCAGATTACCGATCCGGTGCTCGGCCTCTGGATGGTTCGCATTATCACCTTTCTCGGATGCTGGCATGCGCTCCTCTTTTTCCAACTGTGCTATGTATTCCCAAGCGAGGCAAAAGCATTTCCTCGAACCTATAAGACACTGCTGCTTCCCATTACGTTCGTTACATCCGTCCTCACGCTAACGCCGCTCGTCTTCGACCGGGTCAGTGCGACATCGTCTGCCGGAGTTGTCACGCAGATTGATAACGGACCAGGTATCATCCTTTTTCTCCTCCTGGTCATCAGCTACATAGGCAGCGGGTTATACGAACTGATAAAGAAGGCGTGGCACGCACGCGGCAGGGAACGCACTCAATTTTTTCTCATCGGAGGAGGCATGCTCGCCACCTTCATTCTTATCGTCATTTTCAATATCGTACTGCCGTCCCTATTCAACATTTCACGCTTCCTCCCCCTAAGCGCATTGTTCGTCTTTCCGCTCAATGTGCGGGTCGTGGGCGCGGAGCTATTCTCATTCGCGCTTTGCGTGGCGACTCTCGTTCAGGTCGCATTTTCAGAAACCGCTCTCGAGCTCGTGTTCCGCTCAAGCGCATTTCTGCTCGTCTTAGCCGTTTCGATCCTCTTCGTGAAGAGCGTCATAAAGGAAATTGAACAGCGTGCCTTGATAGAGGCGCAGGAGCGAGAACTTGAGGTCGCAAACGCGCAACAGACGAATCTTTTGCATTTCATAAGCCATGAGATTAAGGGCTACCTGACGAAAAATCAGGCGGCATTTGCGGCAATTACGGAGGGTGACTATGGCACCATATCTCCAAAACTCACTCATATGGCCGATCTTGCGCTCGCGGATACGAGGCAGGGAGTGGCAACCGTTATGCAGATACTTGATGCCTCCAATCTAAAGAAAGGTACGATGCTCTATGCGCGCGATCGCTTCGACCTCTACGAAACTGTGCAATTGTGCGTCCGCGAGCTTCAGGCGCTTGCAAAGGAGCGCGGCCTCCGGCTGACATTCTCCGCTACTCCCGGAAAGTACGATATCGTCGGCGATCGAGACAAGATTGCAAAACACGTCCTGCGGAATCTCATTGATAATGCGATCCGCTACACGCTTCAAGGCTATGTCACGGTTTCTTTAGAGCGCCGCGGATCATCAATCCGATTCTCGGTTGCGGACACGGGCGTCGGCATCGACCCGGGTGATATGCACACTCTTTTTACTGAAGGGGGCAGGGGAAAGGATTCAACTAAGATCAACGTTCACTCGACCGGCTACGGGCTCTTCATCGCGAAATCGATTGTTACTGCCCATGGCGGACGCATTTGGGCGGAGTCCGCGGGCAAAGGGAAGGGTTCCACCTTCCACGTAGAGGTGGACGCGGCGGCGTGAAAATGGCCCTATTTCTGGTACTATTTAGCTATGCAACGACTCTTGACGGGCCTGCAGCCCTCCGGCGCACTACACATCGGCAACTATCTCGGTGCCATCCGTCCGTTCCTTGAGCAGTACGTACAGTACGAGAGCTTCATGATGGTCGCTGATTATCATGCGCTCACGACCATTAAGAATGGGGCCGAGCTCCGCACAAACATACTCGGGGCAGTAAAGGACTACTTAGCTGCTGGCATCGACCCAAAGCGCGCGATCATGTTCCAGCAGTCACTCGTCCCTGAACACACGGAATTCTCGTGGATACTCCAATGCCTCGTTACCGTAAAATTCCTCGAGCTGGCACATGCGTACAAAGATAAGGTCGCCAAAGGGCTGGAAGCCAACGCCGGTCTCTTTGCATACCCAATGCTGATGGCCTCGGACATCCTCCTGTACGATACGGATGTCGTACCGGTAGGCGAAGATCAGCGTCAGCATATCGAGTATGCTCGAGAAGCAGCCACGAAATTCAACAACGCGTTTGGTGTGACGCTCCGCGAACCAAAGGCGCTCATCACACAGAGCACTGGCGTCGTTCCCGGCACTGATGGGCGGAAAATGTCCAAGAGTTACGGCAACACGATACCTCTCTTTGCCTCAAAAGACGAAATTGCCAAAGCGGTCTTGGGAATCGTGACGGACTCCTCAGGAGATCAGCCGGAAAACGTTCGTGCCATCCATTCCTTCTTCCGTCCCGCCAACGAGTTAGAATCTTTATATGAACAAAATCGAGGAAACTATAAGGCGAGCAAAGAAGCTCTCATTGAGGATATCGAGCGAACAGTCGCCCCATTGCGCGAACATCGTCTTTCTATTTCCGATGACGAAGTCCGGTCCGTCCTCAAAGAGGGGAGCGAGCGTGCTCGAGAGATAGCGTCGAGGAAAATGGACGATATCCGCTCGAAAATTGGTGTCTCTTTATAGTATGTCCAACGAAAGAGTACTCATCGGCGATTTGCACGACCATATAGGGAAGCGAGTAACCATAAGGGGATGGGTTTCGGTGCGACGAGATCAGGGGAAGATGGTGTTCCTCGAAATTCGCGATCGCAGCGGAACCGTGCAAACCGTCGCACTGCCGAAATCTCCCGCTGTAGAGATCGCGAAGGATGTAGCTCGCGAATGTGTCGTTTCTATCCATGGGGAAGTAGCGTCGAGGCCAGAAAAGAATGTCGCGGTCGATCAACCCAACGGAGATATTGAGATCGCCATAGAGGCCCTCGACATACTGA
>CAZRXN010000021.1:0-12528 GCA_964604085.1 uncultured Candidatus Saccharibacteria bacterium
GCTTCTAATGTATGTCGGCCATCAGGATACGTACCCGGTGCAGCCGAGTGTCGGCGAGTGGCTTACCCGGGAAGAGGATCTCCCGAGCCAGCTTGCGAAATTCAAAAAAAATGTAGAAGCATCCCACATAGCGTTAAAGGACATCCTTATGGCGCTCAATAAAGAGGGGAAGCGGATCTGCGGTTTCGGGGCGACTTCGAAGGGAGTAATCGTATGCAACTACTCCGGTATCGGGCCGGAACTCGTCCCGTTTATTACCGATAATACACCGGCGAAACAAGGCTTGTACTACCCGGGCGTGCACATACCGATACGGCCACAAGAGGATTTCAAGGACGTCGATACGGCCGTACTGTTCGCATGGAATCACTTGTCGGAAATAGAGATGCTTCCGATCATGCAATCATTTCGCGCGGCCGGTGGAAAATTCGTCACCCATGTACCATCTCCGCGCATCATGTAGGTCGCGTAAGTTCGAGTTACCACTATGATGCTCATGACCGGTGGGAGTGGACTCCTGGGCACAGCAATTCGAGCCCTGGATAGCTCAATTCTCGCCCCAGCTCGTTCTGAACTCGATATCACCGATATCGAATCCATAGAGCGCGTCGCTGAAGCTTCGGGTGCGGACACGTTTTTGCACCTCGCCGCAGCCACGACGCCGCCTGCCCATGAGGAGAACCCGCAGCTCGGAATTCTGCACAACATTATCGGTACGGCGAACATCGCCCGTGTGGCGCTCCGACTGCATATGCGTTTGGTATATACGTCGACCGATTACGTCTATGCCGGCAATGGCCCGCATCGAGAAGACGAGCCTGTTTGTGCACCCTCGAATTTTGTCCGCTCAAAACTGGGTGGGGAGTGTGCGGCCGGACTTGTCCCTAATCATTTGCTGCTTCGGCTCTCGTTCGGCCCGGCGCCGTTTCCGTGGGAAAAGGTGTACAGAGACCAGTATAATTCGAAGCTATACGTTGATGAAATAGCCCCGCTCGTGCTCGCGCTCGCTCGCACGAGCGAAACGGGTATTATGAACGTTGGCGGGCCTAGAACAACGCTCGAAGCGTATGCTCGGCGTACGCGCGAAGACATCGAAACAATCGAAAGGCCGGGATGGGTCCCCGCCGATACCAGTTTGGATTGTACGCGCATGATGCGCGCGCTTAAAATCTCGGACCTGAACACTATACGTCGCCATGGAACAACAGCCTAAAATACAGGGAGTCAACGTAAAGCGCATCGTGAGGCATGAGGATGCGCGCGGATATTTCGCAGAGTTGTTTAAAAAAGGGGAAGACGGGTTCCATACTATCGAACAAACAAGTTATTCCTTGACAATGCCAGGCGTTATAAAGGCGTTCCACTACCACGAGTACTGGGAGACGTGGGTCGTCCTGCGTGGTGAAGCACGGATGGTTATGTACGATATGCGCGAGCACTCGCCTACAAACGGCATTACCGAGGTTGTGATAGCTGGGGAAGATTCGTTTTGTGCGCTCTCAATTCCACCGGGTGTCGCGCACGGGTACCAGGTATTAGGCAGCGAGCCCGTCGGCATGCTCTATCATGCCGGTGAAGCGTATGACGCATCTCGAAAGCATCAGATAGGAACCATGCCGCATGATTCTCCCATCATCGGTTTCGACTGGAGCGTATGATGGACGAATTCGTGTTGCGGGTTGCGCGGAGCGGTTTGATCGCGCGGAATGTTGTGGCGCAAGGTGATCGTGGTGTTCTTGGTGTTGTCGAGGGGCGTACGGTACCCTTCGCAATACAGCGCGTCTACACCATATCGGGGATACGGGAGCCTGACGCTTCGCGCGGCCACCATGCCCATCGGAAGACGGATCAGGTACTATTTGTCATCCAGGGGTCGCTAACGCTTACCCTTGATGACGGAGCGAATTCACAAGAGATTACCATAACTGACGAACACGCGGGTATTCGCCTTGGTCCCATGTTGTGGCATTCCATGAGCAAGTTTTCCGCCGATTGCGTCGTAATGGTCGTGGCAAGTTTACCGTACGACGAATCTGACTACATTCGCGACTATGATGAATTTAAACGTGCCATTCAATGATCTAAGCCGTTTCGCGCGCACGCACGAAGCGGCGCTCAATGAGATCGCTCAACGCGTCATACGCTCAGGCCGCTATGTGCTCGGGCGTGAAGTCAGCGATTTCGAGACTCGCCTAGCCGACTGGCTCGGCACATCGCACGCTGTCGGAGTTAATTCAGGAACAGATGCGCTCGCACTCGGACTCCGCGCACTGGGCGTGGGCAATGGCGACGAGGTACTCACGGTCGGATTCACAGCGACTCCTACGGTAGCAGCAATCCGCATGGCGGGTGGCGTGCCAGTGTTCGTGGATATAGACGCGACCTACACGATGGATCCGAATGACCTCGTGCGACGAATAACGCCACGCACTAAAGCGATCATACCCGTGCACCTATATGGTTTTCCTGCGGATATGCCTTCTATTCTCGCGATCGCAAAAGATCGAGGGGTCGCCGTGCTTGAAGACGCTGCACAGGCACACGGAGCGACCATTCAAGGGCGACGCGTCGGTTCGTTTGGAAATGCCTCCGCCTTTAGTTTTTATCCGACGAAAAACCTTGGCGGTTTAGGCGACGGTGGAGCCGTGGTTACAAGTGATGAAATCATCGCAGAGCGCCTCCGGCGACTTCGTATGTATGGCGAGGAAGAGCGATACGCATCAGTAGAAGAAGGCGTAAATAGCAGGCTCGACGAGCTACAGGCTGCATTCTTGTCTTATATGTTGGCGCAGCTCGAAGCTAGGAATGCACGTCGCGCCGACATATCCCGTCGTTACCGCGCTGCTATACAGAATCGGGCCCTTGAATTACCGAATCAAGAATATGCGGGGCGCGATGGCGTATGGCACCTTTTCGTGATTGCTGTAGATGATCGGGATAATTTTATGGCCCATATGCATGCGCGGGGGATCGGTACCGCGATTCACTATCCGCAACCGGTATACCGCCAGACGGCTTACGATTTCCTCCATGTGGATCCCGGCGAATACCCCGTAACAGAACGATATTCGTCTCGCATAGTGTCATTACCGCTCTATCCAGAGCTCTCCGATTCCGAAGTGGAGGCAGTTATCGATGCGGCCAACGCTTATCTGCCTGCGTAGTACTCGATCGTACGCGCAAGCCCCTCGTCAAGCGATGTGACGGGATGCCATCCGAGCTCGGACCGTGCTTTCGAAGAGTTGAGCGAATAACGAAAATCATGTCCAAGACGATCGGGAACGTGCTCGATCATATCTTCGTCTTTGCCAAGCGCGTCAAGTAACATGCGTGTGAGTTCCATATTTGATAGCTCGTCGTTTCCGCCGAGATTGTATACTTCGCCGCTCTTGCCATTATGAAAGGCGCTATCAACACCGCGCACGTTGTCGTCTATGTAGATCCAATTGCGGACATTAGTGCCGGATCCGTATACCGGTACCTTTTTACCCGCGCGAAGATTGGTGATGAAGAGAGGAATAAGTTTTTCTTCGTGTTGGCGCGGACCATAATTGTTAGATGATCGCGTTATGATCGTATCGAGTCCGTACGTCTTGTTATACGCGCGAACGAGCGCTTCAGCCGCCGCTTTTGAGGCGCTGTACGGGCTATTTGGGAGGAGCGCGTTCTCTTCTTTCGAAGATTGATCGTCGGGCGCGAGAGATCCGTATACTTCGTCGGTGGATATATGGTGGAAACGTCTGATGCCGCGCTTCATCGCCAGTAGAAGCAAGGTATGAGTCCCGAGCACGTTCGTTTCGACGAACAGGCCAGGGTTCTGGATACTGATATCCACATGGCTTTCGGCAGCAAAGTGAATGATATCAGTCGGCGCGAAACTTTCGAATATGCGAGTAAGTTCCGCCGTCTCGCGTATATCTGCTTTCTCAAACGCATAGTTCGGCGCATTCGTGACGTCTATATTCTCAAGTCTTCCCGCGTAAGTGAGCGCGTCGATATTCAAGAAAGAATATGCGGGATAGCGGGGAACCGCATAATTCAGGTAAGCGCTGCCGATAAAGCCAGCCCCGCCTGTTACGATCACTCGTTTATTTTCTGCCATGTCGTTGCGAGCGCAGTACATGCCGCGCTTTCGAGCGCACGTGGTTCGATGTCTCGATCAGGCTTTCGATGGTACCTATGTCACTCCACTTCTTTTTTAACAGGACGGCACGCAGGGTACCCTCTTGGATGTACTTGTTAAGGATGTAGGTTATTTCGTATTCGCCGCGCGCAGACGGTTTCTGATCGGCCATTTTATCGAATACGGTAGCGTCGAAAAAATACAATCCTGCTACGGCGAGATCGCTTTTAGGGTGCTTTGGCTTCTCATCTATCTTGAGTACCTCACCGTTTTTGCCGAGCGTTGCGATACCGAAGCGATAAGGATCAGGTACTTTCTTTAAGAACACGGTAGCACCGCTGTCGAAACTATTCAGGTGAGGTCGAATGTCATCTTCCAAGTAGTTATCGCCGAGCTGTAATATGCATGGCTCGTCTCCAATGTAATCGCGCGCGATATACAGTCCCTGCGCTATGCCTTTCGGTTCGTTCTGGATTCCATACGTTATTTGAATCTGCTTCTCATTAGTATCGACGGGCTTCCAGTGTTCGCCGCTGCCAAGCGCGCGTACGAAACTATCGATATGGTCCGGGGACGTGACGATCATTATGCGGCTGATGCCGGCCTGCACCAAGCGTTCGATTACATGGTGAATGACGGGTCTATCATATAAGGGAAGCAGGTGTTTGTTCGTGGCGTTCGTGAGCGGACGGAGTCTTGTCCCTGAACCGCCCGCCAGTATGATTGCCTTGCGAATTTTCATAGTAGCTTGACGCCCACTCTAACATATGGGCTAGACTACTTACAAGCAGATTATGTAGGATGCAACCAAGAACGTCATGGTCTCGCTGGGGTATACTAGCGCCCATGTCAGCTGGCAACATACAGGGGCCTTCCAAGAGCTGGGGAACAATAGGGAGGACGCACGCGGAAATTCTCGCGCAGCCAGACGGTTGGGATACTTTTAGACGTACAATCGCAACGCGCTACTTTACTGATCCAGAGTATTCGGAAGAAGATATAGAAATCGCAGCACGTGTTTTACAAGAGCGTGGCATTCCCCTGCGTGAGACGGATACGCTTGAGGGTGGGCCCGTGTACATTCAACGCGGTGCCCAAATTATTACGCAAGACCTCCTCGTTTCGGCATCGGAGCTCCATACTATCGAAACCGCAATCGACTTCAGTACTATAAAAAGCATAGTCGAAATAGGCGGGGGCTATGGTCGCATGCCACTACTGATGCTTCAAAGGTATCCGCACCTTTCTTACACCATCATAGATGTACCGCCTGCCATAAACGTCTCGCGCCGGTTTTTAAAGGAATTCGACGTTCAATATAAGGAACCTTCAGAGCTCGGTTCGATTACGGCAGCAGACCTCTTTTATTCGAGTTCGGTAATGAGCGAATTGGATTTTGATATTGTCCGATCGTACTTCGATGCGATCGGTCGCACGGGCAGGTACTTTTACCTGAAAGACTGGAAACGAGGTCATCATATGAACAGTTTGCCGATCATTGCGACATTGCTTCCCCGTATCGCGAACAAATTCTATGCGCTCGCTGCAGGGCAGGATGCATCGTTTATGCGCCGTATCTTCGACGCGTACCGTATTCATGAAGACACTTATGCACGATTCCATCCAGGTTGGAAAGAGTTGGTGCATCGAGATTGCGACGATCGCTTGGCATTCTCGCCGACGAAAGCACGTCCGAAATTCCGAGGAGAAGGGGGTTTCTTTGAGATTCTGTATCAGATTCGCTAACGCGCAGTTTCTCGAGATATCTCGGCATTACGTGCCCATGCATAGAGCACGAGTACGAGTATCGCATCGAGGAGGCGGGCTATTACTCGTGCCGCGATAAGGCCCCAGATACCCCACAAAATGACGCCCACCACCATGAGGCCGATCTGGATTGCGTAATGGATAACATTGTCGATATACAACTCACGAACGCGTTTTTTTGCTGCGAGATATGATGCTGCGGGGGTAACGAATATGCCTAAAAAGGAGAGTGCATAGAGTTGCGAATACGAAACGGCGTCAACGTATTGAGGAAAGAGCAGCCCGTAAAAATACGGTGCGATGACGATATATGCGCCAATGCCAAGTATGCTGGTTATAAACAGGAGCGCCATTTTGTGCAGCATACCGGCTTCTATTTCGCGAGTAGGCCTGTTTGCGAATTGCGCCTGCGTCATTATGTCCAGATTTTTTACTTGCCCTCGTACTTGGTTCAGAATGGTTGTTGCGAATGAATAGGTTGCGAGCTGCGCTGCTCCGACATAATGAAATAGAAGTATCTGGTCGATGTTATTCGCAATCCCGCCAAGTATGCCCATCGCGCTCAAATGTTTGCTAAAGGAAAATAATGCGGGATCTCGCTTCGAATCATCGGGGTGATGCATACGGCGCACGAGCACGTATGCAGCGAGATCTACGCAGGCGTTCGAGATGAAATATACCGCGATTACGATAATAGGATCGGAGGTGTAAAAAATTGTGGCAATCAGTATGAGTGCGGGAACCACGTTCGCGCCCAGATCCCCAATGAGGGTGCGGGAAGCGAAATCCTTCTTGCCGGTCAGGAACGACGTGTACAGATTCGCGCTCGCGATAATGGGTGTGCAGCAGCCACCGATGAGGATGGCAATTGCCAGCGTCTTATTTCCCGCGAACAGATAGTACGCGCAGGCAGCGAGCGCCCCCGAAATCAGCAGAACGCTCCAGCGCAGGTTTAGTCTAAAGCCTTGCCGGAGCGCGCCATCGAAACCTCGGGCAACCGATTGGAACACGGCGCTAGGAATTCCATTAAGCCCGAGCATGGAAAGGAGCGCGATAAAAGACAAAACGTATTTATACTGGCCATACACATCCTTGGGCAGAAAGTGGCCCATCGCGATAAGTAGTACGAATGCGATGCCAACGCCTATTGCTTGGGACAGAAGCGACCAAAAGCCGCCTCGGGCCAGGTACACCATATCTGTCCGTGTGTAGCGCTCACTCCAGCGCAGTAGGCCGAGTAGGGTATCCTTGAGGACCGTCAACATCCTCCCTATACTACCGTTTGTGCGATACTGCGGCCACACAGCCCAGCTGACTCATTTATGAAAGAAAAGGCTCGCGTTGTTTTCATACTCGGTAGCGGTCACTGCGGATCGACACTGCTTGACCTCATGTTGGACTCCCATCCTCTGTGTTTTGGATTGGGAGAGGTGCATGGGATTTCCGAGCATTCACAATGTACGTGTGGCGAGACTGCTCGCGCCTGCCCATTTTGGTCGTCTCTTGCTTTCGGATTCATAAACTTAGACCAGAAGATATACCGCAGCAAAATAGATTTTTTTCGCGGCGCTCAAACATTTCGTTCGGTGAGTACACGCGCGCGCATCGACTCTGATGTCCTGGGACGCCGCATAGCTGATGCCTACCGCGCCATGGACGCCGCGGTTCTTGTCGACTCATCCAAAAGTGTCGATCGGGTTGAACTCCTGACCCGCACTGGAACAATCGATCCGATCATCATTCATCTGGTGCGCGATGGCCGCGCAGTCACATGGTCATATCTGCGAAAATATCGCCGTCTTTGGCCCTTCATGTTTAAGTGGGCGGCCGAGAATGCAAAAATCGAGCTTTTCAAACGGCGTTACACTGGCACCATCATATCTATGCGATATGAAAATCTCGTACGAACACCGGAGGTGGAGCTACGCCGAATATGCGATGCTCTTAGCATCCCATTTAGCGCAGAGATGTGTGCGTTCACGTCCGGAGTACATCATCAGATCGGCGGCAATCGCATGCGTTTCGAAAAGAATGCGACGCTGCGGCTCGACACCGCGTGGGAGAATGCCATGCCGTTTTCATATCGTGCCCTATGGGCAGTTTTGTTCGGTTGGCTGAATACGAAATACGGATATAGCCGATATTTATAGAATGCGGCAACTTCGTAGTATGATCGCGCCATGATCCCATCAGACGAACTTATAACGCTGCCTCGCTTAACGCTCACCGAACGTCAGCTTTTCGATCTTGAGCAGATACTTTCTGGAGGATTTGCCCCACTTAGAGGTTTTTTGCGTCAAGATGACTACGAGGGTGTTGTTGAGCGCATGCGACTGGCTGATGGCAGTCTTTGGCCTATCCCCATCGTACTCGACGTCCCTGAAGATCATGGCCATGCGATAGGCGAGCGACTTGTCTTGTGCGACGTGTTCGGCAATCCGGTAGCCCTCTTTACTGTCGAGTCTATGTATTCGCCCGATAAAAAACGGGAGGCTGAGCAGGTATATGGAACATCGAATATCGAACACCCCGGAGTTGCGTACCTAATGGCGCGAACGGGGCCGGTCTATCTCGGAGGTCCGGTGGAGCTGATCGCATATTCCCCGCGGCATGATTTCAGGGAGCTGCGTTTCCGGCCAGCAGAACTGAAGGAACGTTTTCGGGAGCGAGGGTGGAATACAGTCGTCGCCTTCCAGACGCGCAATCCAATGCATCGAGCTCACTATGAACTCGTGACGCGTGCCGCGAAGGACAATAATGCCAAGATTCTCATACATCCTGTCGTTGGGATCACGAAAGAGGGGGACATTGATTACATCTCCCGCGTGCGTGCGTACCGCCGCTTGGTAGCAGAGCGCCTGAAAGATACAGCTATGCTTGCGCTGCTCCCAATTGCTATGCGTATGGCCGGCCCGCGGGAAGCTATATGGCACGCTCTGATCCGTCGCAATTACGGAGCAACGCACTTTATTGTTGGGCGTGATCATGCCTCGCCCGGGAAGGATTCGAGCGGCCGACCATACTATGAGCCGTATGCCGCACACGAACTCGCGCAAAAGCTGCGTGATGACTTGGGAATTACCGTTCTTACGAGTAAAGAACTCGCGTATGTACCCGAAGAAGACACGTATGTCCCCGCGGACGAGCTCAAGGAGCACCACACAACGAAAACTATATCTGGCACGCAGTTTCGCGAAATGCTCCGTAGTGGGCGCGATGTGCCTGAATGGTTCTCCTTCCCCGAAGTAATTGCTGAACTGAAAATTGCTGTGCAGAAAGAGAAGCGACGCGGTGCGGTTGTATTCCTAACCGGATTATCGGGCGCGGGGAAATCGACGATAGCTCACGTTCTGCATCACTTATTGCTCGAACGGCAAAACAGATCGGTGACGCTCCTCGATGGGGATGTGGTGCGACAGAATCTCTCAAAGGGACTCGGCTTTTCGCGAGCTGATCGCGAAACGAATATTGAGAGGATAGGGTTTGTCGCCGCCGAAATCGCCAAACACGGTGGCGTCGCGATTTGTGCAGCGATTGCGCCGTACGCGGACTCCCGCGACCGCAATAGGCAGCGCATAACGCAGGTCGGAACGTATGTAGAGGTGTTTGTGAAGGCGCCTATCGAAATATGCGAATCTAGAGACACGAAAGGTTTGTATGCGAAAGCGCGCGCTGGCTTATTACCTCAATTCACGGGTGTTGACGATCCCTACGAGGAGCCCGCGTATCCGGACATTGTCGTCGATACGGTGCATTCGTCTCCCAACGATGCAGCAGAGGAGATATATCAATATCTCGAACAACGGGGCGTGCTGGATTCGGAGATGTGAGCGATTACGCTCACGCCAGTACGATGCGCGATTATGGAAAGGAGACCCCAGTGCTACAATGAACACCTGTGAGCACACTTGAAAAAGGGCTTCGGTACGTGGTGCTCGCGGGCGTATTCGCGCTCCCGTTTGTCGTGCTGTATGTGTCGTCGCTCTTGTTTTTTCCATTCATAACCGGGAAGAATTTCGCGTTCCGGCTGATCGTAGAGATTATGTTCGGGGCATGGGCGGCGCTCGCGATCATCCGCTCCGACTATCGTCCCCGCATGGGATGGATTGTAGCGGCGTTCGGTGCGTTCGTAGCGATCATGGCGCTTGCGGATGCGCTCGGGGCGGTGCCGTTTAAGAGCTTCTGGAGCAACTTCGAGCGCATGGAGGGGTGGGTTACCCTCGCGCACCTGTTTGCATACATCGTCGTGCTCGTCTCCGTGCTGCGGGAAGAGCTCATATGGAAGCGGCTGTTCCAAACATCGCTTGGCGTCTCCGCGCTCGTCGGCATATATGGCGTACTCCAGCTTGCCGGCTTTCTTGCGATCCATCAGAGTACCTCCCGCCTGGACGCCTCGCTGGGGAACGCGACCTATCTCGCGGTGTACATGCTCTTCCATATTTTCCTCGGCTCGCTCCTCCTCATGCGCTCATGGCAAGAGGAGGGAGGGCGACGTTTCTCCACGCCGGAGCAGCTCTTCTACGGCGGCGTGATCCTGCTCGACATTTTCGTCTTGCTCTTTACGGAAACGCGCGGCGCCATACTGGGGCTCATTGGCGGCGCGGCATTCGCCGCCCTCGTACAGATCGTGCAGGCGCCGCGCTCTCCCGTCGCGTGGCGGCTCGGCAGCGCGCTCGTCGGGCTCGCACTGGCCGCGGGAATCTTTCTCCTGATTCGCGACACGGCGCTCGTGCAGAGCGTGGGGCCGCTGCAGCGCCTCGCGACGATATCGTTCAGCGAGACGACGGTGAAGTCGCGCTTCCTTAATGCCAAGATGGCGTGGCGGGGCGTCGAAGAGCATCCGCTCCTTGGCTGGGGGCAGGAGAACTACGCGCTGGTGTTCGATAAGTACTACGATCCGCAGATGTACGGGCAGGAACAGTGGTTCGACCGGACGCACAACATCATCATGGACTGGCTCGTCGCGGGCGGGATCCTCGGCCTTGCGGCATACCTCTCCATTTGGTTCGCCGCGCTCGCCGCGCTCTGGCGCGGGGGCGCATTCGCACCGTACGAGCGGTCAATCCTCATGGGATTGCTTGCCGCGTACTTCTTCCACAATTTGTTCGTATTCGATAACATCATCAGCTACATTCTATTTGCAGCCGTGCTTGGGTACATCGCGTTTCGGGCAGCTCCGCCGACGGTTGCGGCGGATACGCCAAAGGTGCAAAGCGGCGCCTCGTACGCGATCTTTGGCGCGTGCGCGGTCGCTACGTTGGCACTCATTTGGTACGTGAATGCCGCCGCGTACGCGCAGAACCGTACGATCATTGGTGCGATCTCGGCTCAGCAGGAGGGGCCGGCCCTCAATCTCCAGCTGTTCAAGCAGGCGATTGGATACGGAAGTCTCGGCACGCAAGAAGCTCGGGAGCAACTCGCGCAAGCGGCAACGAGCGTCCTACAGTCGCAGCAGCTTCCGGCGGCGCTGAAGCAAGAGTACTTCTCGACTGCCGTATCGGAATTAAAGAAACAAGCATCCTCTTCGCCGCTCGACGCGCGATTTCCGCTCTTTCTTGGCGGACTATACCGCACGGCGGGTATGTACGACGAAGCGCAATCGGCGCTCGCGAAAGCGCGCGAGCTCTCTCCAACGAAGCAGACGATCATTTTCGAGCAAGCCGTAAACGCGCTCGCGCGTGAAGACGAGGATGGCGCGCTCGCGCTCTTCAAGGAGGCCTTTGACCTCGCCCCGGAGTACGACGAGGCGCGCATCCTGTACGCGGTCGCCGCGATTCAGGCAGGGGAGCTCGACCTCGCCCAGTCGCTCATAGACCCGCTTCTTGCGAGCGGTGTCCTCCCGGATCGCAGAGTGCTTGCCGCGTACGTTTTAACGGAGCGCTTCAATGCGCTCGTGCGCATATTCGAAGCGTATGTCGAGAAACATCCGCAGGACGTGCAGGCGCGCATCTCGCTCGCTGCATCTCTCTACGAGGCGGGGGAGCGCGGGCAGGCGATCACGATGCTCGAGGCGATACAAGACGACGCGCCGCAAGCGGCGCAGCAAATCGATTCGATTATTGAAGACATGCGTGCCGGGACCTTCTCCGTTCAGTAATGTTCCGCTTGCGACGAATGAGCGCAGACGATATAGTACTTCTGTGAGTGCCACTTCAGTGTGGCTCGCAAAGAAAGTCCGCAAATTCCCGCCTTCGGCGGGTTTTTGCGTTTGTGTAAATGGCTCCGTTGCGGGAGGGGCGGGGAGTGCTACGATGCCTAGAGATACGTGCGTAGAGCGGAGGGCGGCGGCACTCACATAGACTTTCACTTGGAGCTCGCACCCGTCCTCCGCTGTGCGCGGGTATGCGCTTTGCTTTTTTCCTCGATTGCATTTGATCGCAATCTCCCGATAGCGGTCCCCGTAACAAAGGTCAATTTGAAAATTTCTATAGTATATACCATAGTATATACTATAGTACATACTACACGCGCCAGTAAGATAAATTTTTCGTGAACACTTATCCACAGAGCGCGCGCAAAAACATGTTGCGTGCGCAGCGCGATGCAATAATTAACAAAACGCATTTGTGCGCGCAGCGATGTGCAAAGAAGTGCGGGTCGAAGTTACTCGACAATATACATTAGATACAAACATATGG
>CAZRXN010000022.1:0-11811 GCA_964604085.1 uncultured Candidatus Saccharibacteria bacterium
TGTATCACAAAAGCCCGCATAATGCAAGTAGCTATGGCAAAGGAGGAAAAAACATGGAAGTAATCGGCCCCGATCGGTGGGAGGCCCTCTCACCTATGCTGCGAAAAATCGGCTCGGCAGAGTTCGAGCCTAACGGGCCCTTTTTCGACCCGATCCTGCAGAGCCTCTCTGTTGATCTTAAGTTGAAAATATACCGAGCGCGAGCGATTCACGGGGTCGACAAGGTGGAAGTCTATGAACTTCGTCGCCGGCAATCCGCCGAGCCCCGATTCGTGGTAGCCCGGACGGTGGATGGTCGGCGCTTCGCACTATCACCGGGTTTGGTAGGATTGCTGCATCAGGATCTGCTGCGGCAAATCACCATGCACCGTAAGCGCTGGTGCATGGTTCGCCCTCTGCCCCTGATGCTCTTTCTCTGCGGCGCGATTATGTTGCTTGGGGCAATTATCCTCAAGCACGATCCCGTGCTTGCCGTCATTTGCTACTCTCTAGGCGTAGGCCTTGTGGCAGCCTTCGGTGGCACGCTCTACGGAGAGATTGAGCGGGCCCAGCGCTTGCAAGTGCTCCTCCAAAAAGAGGGATACCTGCATTAGAGGCTCGACGACTACGAGCAAATGGGGAGCCGGACCAGCCGGCTCCCCTTTTCATGTGCGCAGCGACATTGTAGTCTGTACGGCACGCTGGGGACGTAGCTCAGTTGGTAGAGCACCGCATTTGCAATGCGGGGGTCAGGGGTTCGAATCCCCTCGTCTCCACAGTACATAGTAATCGTCAAATAGTATATACTATAGTATATACTATGGTACATACTAAAAAGGGGTTCCCGACGGGAACCCCTTTGTTAGATCATACTTCGGAGCGGATACTGTATCCTCTGCCCCAGTCTGTCTCGATGAGAGGTTCCCCGAATGCGCGAGTCATCTCCCTTCGAATGTCGCAGATTAAGACCCTGATGACATTGAGTTCACCGCCTGAGTGAAGCGCCTTGTGTAGAATGTGTCGCGACATAATTACATCAGGATTGGACGCAAGTATCGCGACGAGCCGGTAGTGAATGGGTCTCAGCGTTACTCGAATATCACCCCTCATTACACTGCGTTTCCCATCCAGGATGAAATCTCGAATTGTGATTTGCGTGTCCTTCTCGGGTATGCACGCGGGAATATCACACTCCTGCGCATTATGCGCTCCTGTGAAGTATCCGCGGACGAGAACACGTGCATCAGAACTTTGGAATTTTTTGATCCAGCATTCCAGCTCCGCTGCTGTCACGCTAGGGTACTTCCTTCGCAACTCTTTTTGCGGCAGCAGGCCTGAAAGAGCGGCAGCCGCTATATACATCTTGGATTTGATTGTCCACCGCGCTATATAGCCATCAGGCAAATCATAGAGCGCTATGATTTTCCTCCCTATTGTCATGGCAGTCGGCTTTTTCCCATTTGTAGGCACTATAAGGCAAGCTTCCATTTTCGCTCTCCTCTGATTCTCTTCTATTTTTGACTCTACGATAAAACGACCCGACGTCAAGCTCCTGCGCGAGCGAGCTGAATTTGATGCATGACGTATTCCGGAGTCGAAGAGCCGACCGCCTCCAGCATCGCCGCCATGCCGCTACCAGGGTACAGTCCTGGGATCGCATTCACTTCGAGAAGATAGGGGCCTCGTTTCGTGAGGATCATATCGGCTCGCGACATGTGCGAGAGACCGAGTGTCGCATGCGCGCGCCGCGCGCACTCGATCAGTGCCTCCTTTTCTGCATGACTGAACGCGCTCGGAGCCTGGTGGCGAAGCTGCCCCTGCAGATGATGAGAAAATTCGAGGTGCCGCATACCGCCCCGCTCGACGTACGCGGGTGGAAAAGCATACAGCGACTCGCCCCTGAAACCGTCCACGAGGCCCACGGTCGCCTCCTCCCCTATTACGTACTCCTCCACGAGCGCACTGTCGAACATCTCAAGCGCATCCGCGATCGCAGAAGCTAAATCCGGATACGCTGCAACATAGCGTACGCCAAAAGAAGCCCCTCCAGTGACGGGCTTAACGATATACGGGGGGCCGAATTGGGAAAATACGAATCGCGCCATCTCATCGACATCGAGCCCATTGTCCGAGGAAAAGGAGAGAGCGCTTGGCATGCGGACGCCGCTTGACGCAAGCACGCGCCTCGTGGCGACCTTACTAAGGGAAAGCGCGAGCGGCCCAGGTTTCGAGCCTGCGTATGGAATTCCGAGGCGCTCAAGCATCCTCGCCACGCTGCCATTCTCACCGATGCCGCCGTGGAGCGCGCTTACCACGCCATCCACCCCAGCTAACGCTCGTGCTGCGTCGGCCTGCTTCCCGAATGCGTGCCAGCTACCCTTTTTATCGATAAAAATGTCTCGGACATCGTAGGTATCCTCTCGCAGCGCCGCGAGCGTCGCGGCGCCGCTCTTGAGGGAGAGGTCGTACTCATGCGATGTTCCGCCGCGAAGTACACCGATAACCGGCCGCGTCATAGAGGCAGTATACCGCGCACGGCGCGCCCGTTCCCCACGGCGCTGTGTATGCACTTCCTTACAAGAGGAGCGCTCTTGTGCGCCTTTGCCTGTGGAAGCCGATGGCGAAGCGGTGCGCTTCCGCGTTGGCGAGGAGGATGTCGCGCTCATTTATGCGAATGGCATCTTCGTCGCCGATGATCCTCGACGGGCGGTGCCTCTCATCTTTCACCACAGCGACGACTGGAATGGTGACGCCCGCGCGCTCCAGGGTGCGCCGCGCAGCGCGCAGCTGTGCTGCTCCGCCGTCTACCACTATGACGCGCGGATACTGCCACTCCGGATGAGACAAGCGGCGCTCCAGCACCTCCTTGAGGGCGGCCACGTCATTATTCGATACGGATCTCACCTTAAATTTGCGATAGCCACTCTTAAGCGGCTCGCCTCCCGAGACCAGCGTCATGACCCCGACGGTCTCCTGCCCTGCAAGGTGCGCGATATCGAATGCCTCTATACGAAAGGACCCGCCCGAGGATATCCATTCGTCCCGTCTGATGAGGGATACGTCGCGCACGTGTCGTAGAGCATCCACCTGACGACTCAACCTACCCGCGCGCTCGAAATCTTCGCTCTTGGCCGCCCGCTTCATTTCGCCCTCAAGACGACGCATGAGCGAACGCTTCTTACCAGAAAAAAGATCTCGTATGTTCCGCACCGTTTTTGCGTATTCCGCTTTTGATATCTCTCCAGAGCACACACCCGGACAGAGGCCGATCTGTCGATTGAAACAGGGTCTCTTTGATCCCGGTTTACAGGTATCCCGGTAGGGAAAAATTTTTCGGACGATTTTGAGCGCCTCCTTTAGCGCACCGCCCTGCGTGAACGGGCCGAAGAGGTCGAGTATGTCTTTCTTTTTCCACGTGAGATATAGCTCTCGCCCGCGAACGATCAGCACGCGCGGGAATTCCTCCTTCGTGATCACGAGGTAGTTGAAACTCTTATTATCCTTTTCGTCTACGTTGTACGGAGGATGGTGCTTCTTTATAAGATTCGCTTCGAGTATGAGCGCCTCGAGAGCCGATTCTGTTTCTGTCCAGGTAACGGTCTCTGCCCGTTCCACCATGCTTGAAATGGCTGGCGATCTCGACGCCGCAAGGTCTGCGGAAAAATAGCTGCGCACACGATCCGAAAGCGAGGCCGCCTTTCCGATGTAGAGAATCTTCCTGCCGGGGCCGCGAAATGTATATACACCAGGCGCATCCGGAAGCTTCACGCGTTTTATGTCATCCTTTCTCATCGCTTCTTCTTAAGAATGCGCTTCAGGTAGGTCGCCGTGTGCGATCCCTGTGTTTTGGCGACCTCTTCGGGAGTGCCCTTAGCTACGATGTGGCCCCCGCCAGCCCCTCCTTCCGGACCCATGTCGATCAGATAGTCAGCGCTCTTCAGCACATCCAGGTTGTGTTCGATGACGATCACCGTATTGCCGCGGTCGACCAGGCGCTGCAAGATTTCGATTAGTTTGCGCACGTCGTCATAGTGGAGTCCGACGGTCGGCTCATCAAGAAGGTAGGCAGTTTTCGTTAAGTGCGGTCGATACAGCTCCGCAGCAATTTTGACGCGCTGCGCTTCCCCGCCAGAGAGGGTCGTGGCACTCTGCCCGAGCTGCAGATAGCCGAGGCCCACGTCCGCAAGCGTGCGCAGACGATCCGAAATCGTCGGAATGTCCTCAAAAAATACGAGTGCGTCCTCGACCGTCATCGAGAGAATGTCATGGATGCTCTTCTTCTTATAGCGAATCTCAAGCGTTTCCTTCATGAATCTCTTGCCGCCGCAGATGTCGCATGTGACGTATACCGTCGGAAGAAAATGCATTTCGACCGCGACCAGGCCGTTTCCCTGGCACGCCTCGCACCGACCACCCTTTACGTTGAATGAAAACCGTCCCGGCCCCCAACCGCGTGCGCGCGCATCTTCCGACATGGCAAACAGATCGCGTATGTGCGTGAACGCGCCCGTGTAGGTGGCCGGATTTGATCGTGGTGTCCGACCGATAGGGCTCTGGTCGATCAGTATCGATCTCCCAAGGTACTCTGTCCCCGAGAACTCGGCGGCATTATAGACCTTTGCGGTTCGATAACGCTTGTCGAATCTCGCGCGCAGGTTTCGATGGAGTATTTCATACAGGAATGTGGATTTGCCGCTTCCCGACACACCAGATATGACAACGAGCTTTCCGAGCGGTATGTCTGCATTCATTTTCCGGATGTTGAATTTTGATGCTCCCCGTATCTTGATCGAGCCCTTGTCTCTTGTGCGACGCTCTTCGGGAACTTCGATGCGCTCCTCGTCGCGAAGGTATGCAAGTGTGCGGGATCCGCTTGTATTCTTCTTCGCGGTAAGTAGGTCTGTCAGCCATCCAGACGCGACGATAGTGCCACCGTTTGTACCAGCCCCGGGTCCAATGTCCACAATGTAGTCGGACGCGAAGATCGTATCCTCATCGTGCTCCACGATCAGCACCGTATTGCCAAGATCGCGCAGATGCTTCAGCGTTGCGATAAGACGGTCGTTATCCCGCTGATGCAGTCCGATCGTTGGCTCATCAAGCACGTAGAGCGCACCCACAAGGCCGCTCCCGAGCTGGCTCGCGAGGCGGATGCGCTGAGCTTCGCCGCCGGAGAGCGTATTGGCCTTCCGGTCGAGGGTCAGGTATTCGATCCCCACGTCGAGCATGAATTGCAGACGGTTTACGATTTCCTTAACGACCGTTTTTGATATTTCTCGCTCCTGCTCGGTGAGCGCGAGCGAATCAAAAAAGGATTTCGCGTCGGCGATGGAAAACGAGGCAAGATCCACAATGTTCAGGCCCAATCCTTCCGCGTCTTCACTGCGCAGGAATACGTGGAGCGCCTCCGCTCGTAGCCGTGCGCCCTTGCAGACGTCGCACACCTCATCGCCGAAGAGGTGCTTTGTGCCGAGTCCATTGCACTCGGGACACGCGCCATAGGGCGAATTGAATGAAAAGAGGCGCGGCTCCACTTCGGGGAAGGAGAAACCATCGTAGGGACAGACGAATTTCGCGGATATAATTCGCCGCTCGTCTCCTCCCCAAATCTCTACAAGACCATCCGCCTCGTGCAGTGCCCGCTCGATGGCCTCCGACGCTCGCTCGCGCGCCCCCTTCGGATCATCGGAAAATTCACTTGCGAAGATATCGTCCACCACGATCGAAATATCGTGTTTCTTATTCTTCTCGAGAATGATTCGCGATCGCAGCGATTTTTCTTCGCCATCGACAATCACCTTCTCGAACCCCTTATTCAGCGCGTCATAGAGCATTTGGTAATACTCACCTTTACGCCCCACGACCACGGGAGCGGCGATCCTCACACGCGCCGTCGAAACACCCGCCGTAAGGGTCCCCTTCTTGGACGATGTTCCCTTCGGCTGCTCCACGGCCCGCAGTACCGTGTCGAGAATCTCCTCGTTGGAGAGCTTCCGAACCTCTCTGCCGCACACAGGACAATGCGGATGCCCTATCCTTGAGTAGAGGACACGCAAGTAGTCGTAAATTTCCGTTATTGTGGCGACCGTGGAGCGGGGATTATTCGAGCGACTCTTTTGATCGATCGAGATCGCCGGAGAGAGGCCCGATATTTCATCGACATCGGGCTTCTGCATCTGGCGTAAGAACTGCCGTGCATACGCCGAGAGCGACTCGACATACTTACGTTGTCCCTCCGCGAAGATGGTATCGAACGCGAGCGAAGACTTGCCGCTGCCGGAGAGTCCAGTGAATACCACGATGGTATTGCGCGGCATTTCAACGCTCACGTTCTTTAGGTTATGCGTACGAGCACCCTTCACTACGATTTTATCTTGCATAGGTATGGTCAACCTCTCGGTATGCGCGCGACTTCATACCAGGGGCTGTCCCCTGGTATATGTATGCGCCACCTCCCTTGAGGAGGTTGAAACTATACCACGCAACGGCCCGCCTACCTATTATGACGACATTCTTCATTATCATGTGCGTGCTCTACGTGTACTTCTTTCCGACGATTCTGGCAATCATCCTTGGACACGCCAACGCTCGCGGGGTGGCATTTGTAAACCTGCTTCTCGGGTGGACGATTCTCGGGTGGTTCCTGACGTGCATCTGGGCAGTCGATATCATCCGCGATCTCGGGAAAGGACACGAATCCGGACCAGCCGCCAAGGAATCTATTTAGCATGTAAAGATGCGCTTCGGGCCACACGGTGGTAGGATCCGGCATATGCTGATCCTGCTCTCGATCGTCGCCATCGTATACGTATACTTTTTCCCCACTATTCTCGCGTATATTATCAACCACGCGAATCCCCGCCTGATCTTTTTCACAAACCTTCTACTCGGATGGACGGTACTGGGTTGGTTTTTTATTCTCGTATGGGCTATCGATAGGACGAAGGCCGGCTAATCTAAGGTTCGACGACCACTGCCTCCTCGACAAGCAGGATCCCGAAAGAATCCCGTACAGCTTTTTTGATGCGTGAGGCGAGCTCCCGTACCTCTTCTGCTTTCGCATTCCCTGCATTCACGATGTAGTCCGCGTGCTGGGGGCTCGATTGCGCATCGCCCACGCGCGCTCCCTTCATTCCCGCCTGTTCTATGAGCCAACCCGCCGGCACTCGGCCCTCTCGCGAACGCACGCCTTTTTCCTGCTCAAATTGCTCGCGGACGCGCTCCGGTGCCACTGGATTCACGAAGTATGATCCCGCCGCGCGCACGTCTTGTATGTGCCTTCTCTCGCGCTCGGCTATGGTCTCTCGGATACGCTGCCTCACCTCGTCCGGATCGTCTTCTTTAAGAGACAATCGCACACGTGTAATAATCCATTCCGGGTGCTGTTTAAAAAAGCTGTTTCGATATGAAAAGTCGCACTCGTGCGCGGCGAATTCCTTCGCCTCGCCCGTGTTCGCGTTGAATGCTTGTGTGCTCGTCAGGATGTCGCGAACTTCCAATCCAAACGCACCCGCGTTGCCGCGCACCGCTCCGCCGATCGTGCCGGGGATACCTGCTAACTGCTCCCATCCACCAAGGCCCCGTTCACTGGCCTCGTGAATAAGAGATCGCAAGCTGCATCCCACCTCTGCTTCGAGCACGTTGCCTCCAAAAGTATGGCGCTCACCGCTCATGTGCACGACAAGTCCGGGAAACCCCTCGTCAGGGAGGAGCATGTTGCTGCCTCCCGCGAGAATCAGGTAGCGCAGGTTTCTCTGGCGCGCGTACGCGATTGCCTCACGCACATCCTCCTCTGTCCGGGCCTCGCAATATAGGCGTGCAGGCCCGCCAATTTCGAATGTCGTCTTATCCGAAAGCGGTACAAGCTCATTAAATTCCATAGCAGCCATTCGAGCATTCTACTCGCTTTTCTTGGAAACCTGCGCTTCGAGAGCTCGCACCTCATCCCGTAGGAGTGCTGCGGTCTCGAAGTCGAGCCGATCCGCCGCCTCGTGCATTTGACGACGCTTGTCCCGGATCGTTTTTTTAGCGTCGCCTCCGTGGGCTGCGACATCTTCGCTCGTGAGCCGCGCAATCGCCCGCTCGCGCACTTTGGCGATATCTTCGGTAATGTCCCGAATGCGCTTCTTGATCGTCTGCGGGGTGATTCCGTGTTCCGTATTCCATGCTTGCTGCATTTCGCGCCGTCGTCTTGTCTCCGACACGGCTCGCTCCATGGAGCCGGTCATGCCGTCCGCGTAGAGAATGACGCGCCCTAGGACGTTCCGTGCGGCTCTCCCGATCGTCTGGATGAGTGACGTTTCCGAGCGTAGGAAACCCTCCTTATCCGCGTCGAGTATTCCGACGAGCTCTACCTCCGGAAGATCAAGGCCTTCACGGAGCAAGTTGACGCCTACAAGCACATCGAAAGTGCCACGCCTGAACTCCGTCAGTATTTCGATGCGCTCCACTGTTTTTATGTCGCTGTGGATGTAGCGCGCTTTCACTCCGCGCTCGATTAGAAACTGCGCGAGATCTTCGGCCATTTTCTTCGTAAGCACCGTTACCAGAGAACGACCGCCGCGCTTCGTTACGCCTTCCGCTTCGGCAATGAAGTGCTTTACCTGCCCTTCATAGTCGCTCGTAGCGACGATGCCCCGTATCTCGATTTCCGGATCTACGAGACCCGTCGGACGGATAATCTGTTCCACCGGGGTTTCGGAGAGGGACAGCTCGTATGTGGCGGGTGTGGCGGACGTATAGATGATCTGCCCGACGCGCTCGTTGAACTCATCGAATGTGAGCGGCCGATTATCAACCGCGCTCGGCAGCCGAAAGCCGTGCTCGACGAGCGTGTCCTTTCGAGCCCGGTCACCAGCGTACATGGCCCCGATCTGCGGCACTGTTACATGGGATTCGTCAATTATCGTGAGGAAGTCTGGCTTACCGTCCTTGTGCGGAAAGTACGACAGAAGTGTGAATGGCGGCTCGCCGGGCGCTCGGCGATCGAAATGTCGCGAGTAATTTTCGATGCCGTTACAGAATCCGAACTCCCGGATCATGGCGATATCCTGGCGCGTCCTTCGTTTGAGCCGCTCCGCTTCGAGTATCTTCCCGGCAGCATTGAGCTGCTCGAGCCGTTCATTCAATTCCGTTTCGATATCGGCGAGCGCCGCATCCTGCACGTCTTTCGGCGTAACGTAGTGGCGTGCTGGGAAAATGAAGGCTGATCCGTGGGAGCCGCGGATCACGCGGGATACGGGATCGATCTCCTCGATGGCGCTTACGCGTCCACCGGAGAGATCCACTCGATATACCGTACGCTCGTTGGCCGGCATGACTTCCACGGTCGCGCCGAGCGCACGGAATGAGCCGGGCGTAAGATCAGCCGGCGTTCTCTTGAAGTACATGGAGACGAGCCGGCGCACGAGCGCTGCTCGCGTCATCGGCTCACCCACCGCGAGCTTCAGATTCACCTTTTCGTATTCAATCGGACTACCCAGCCCATAGATACAGGAAACGGAAGCGACGATAATAACGTCCTGTCTTGTGAGGAGCGCCTGCGTCGCCGCGTGTCGTAGACGCTCGATGTCCTCATTGATTTGCGCTTCCTTCTCGATGTACGTATCAGAGGCGGCGACGTACGCCTCCGGCTGATAGAAATCGTAATACGACACGAAGTAGTGCACCGCATGTTTTGGGAAGAACTCGCGATACTCTGCCGCGAGCTGTGCGGCGAGCGTCTTGTTGTGTGCGATGACGAGTGCAGGCTTTCCGTGAGCCGCAATCGCGTTCGCGACGGTAAACGTCTTCCCAGAGCCGGTAACTCCGAGAAGTGTTTGATGCCTCTTCCCGTTTTTGAGCCCTGCTTCAAGCGCCGCGATCGCCTTCGGCTGATCGCCTGCCGGCTCAAAGGGAGCTTCCATTGTGAAAACGCTTCGTGATTTCATAGCGGACGCAACAAGACATATTGCAACGAAAACTGGCGCACGGCAACGTTTTGCGCTACAGTGCCGGGAGCAAATGAGGGAGAAAGAAATGGACAGATTTGTGGAAATACCAGAGCTGGAATTGGAGATTGACCGCATCGGGAAAGAGCTCGTAGTCCGCAGTTGTATTACGCGCAGCGGCGCAGACACGAGAGAACTGGCAGCCGCATACCTTCGATCCGAACAACTGGTACGGGAGTTCGCTGAGTCAGCGTACTCGATGATCGAACCATCACGAGAAAATATGCGTGACGCAATAAAAGATCCCCGGGTACAGAGGAACTATCGGAATCTTATCCTTTACGCGAACCCTCGGATTCAGTTACCTCCCGATCTCGGACACAGGGTCCTCGATGTTCTGTTTGCAGCGCTTCTAAAATAATCGTACGCGTAGGCGGGCCGCACAGGCCCGCTTTTCATTTTCCATCTTACGAGCCGCGTACGGCGGCCTTCTTCGACTTCCGGTGCGGTTTTATGCCCGTATTCTTTACCGCTCCCTCAAGCCGTGGCGCGACGCGCGGCGGATGAGAAAGCCGCGGCTCGCCGCGAGGATTCTGCCGTCGCTTCATTGCGCCAGTATGTATGAGCGCTATGAATGGAGTGTGAGTACGGCGACGTGCCGCTTACCTCTTTTGAGGAGGAGGAGCGGACCCCCTTGCGCGAGCGCCTCCGAAAGAGCCGCACTTGAGTCCTCCTGACGAACGCCCGCGATGGAGACAGCTCCTTTCTCCATAAATTCCCTGGCCTCACGTTTAGAGGAGGCAAGGCCCGCATTGACGAGAATATCCGCTACCGGATCGCCCACCGAAACGGCAGTATTCGGTACCGACTCTAATATTTCCTTGCGCTCATTCTCCCCTAGTCCGTTTATATCGGTCTCACCAAAGAGCGCGCGGGAGATACGCTGCGCCGAATCGGCAGCATCAGAGCCGTGCACGAGGGACACCACGGAGTGTGCAAGCACGCGCTGCGCGTGCCGCTCACCTGGATTCGTTTCGTGCACCGCAAGCGCCTCCTTGATTTCCGAGTGGGGCAGCAGAGTCAATTTCAGGAGGTATTCCTCTACGACCTCGTCCTCCGATTGAAGGAAGAATTGATATAGCTTGAACGGCGAGGTCTTGTCCGCATCGAGCCAAATCGTACCATCCTCGCTCTTGCCAAACTTCTTGCCCGTCGCGTTGTTCACGAGGAGCGGCCAGGTGAGCGCGTAGACGGTATCCCCCGTCGAGCGTCGAACATAGTCGATACCCGAGACGATGTTCCCCCACTGATCCGATCCGCCTACCTGGAGATCGCATGAGAATTCCTTATGGAGATGCAGGTAATCGTACGCCTGGAGCAGCATGTAGGAGAACTCCGTGTACGAAATGCCCTGCTCGGGATTATTGAGACGCTCCCGCACGGAATCGCGCTCGACCATCGCATTGACCGAAAAATGCTTTCCTACATCGCGCAAAAAATCAAGAAGTGCGATTTCCTTGAGCCAATCCGCATTGTTCACGACGCGGACATCACCCCCGCCGAGGAGCTGCGCCGCTTGCGCTTCAATTTTTTTTCCGTTCACTTGGACGGTCTGCGCATCCAGGAGCACTCGTTCGCTGGTTTTACCGCCCGGGTCTCCGATCATGCCGGTCGCACCGCCGATGACGAGAATGACGCGGTGCCCCGCATCAATAAATCGCCGCAGTACCAGAAATCCCATCAGCTGCCCAATCTGCAATGAGTCTGCAGAGGGATCGATACCGAGGTAGAGGGTTCGCTTCTTATCGTCCGTGATTTCTTCAAGGCGCTCGGTAGACTGCTGGTACACATACCCGCGCTCACGCAGTATCTCCGAAAGTTGCATATGAAGGAGTATACCCCG
>CAZRXN010000023.1:0-11647 GCA_964604085.1 uncultured Candidatus Saccharibacteria bacterium
GAATCATCGCGGCTCATAAAGGAAATCACCCAAGAGATAACCAGCGTCAAAGAGATCGGGCGTCAAACGCAGAATTTTGCGGAGCAGCTTCAGAGCTTGCAAGACATCCTAAAGAACCCAAAACAGCGCGGTATTCTCGGGGAATACTACCTGGAAACCGTCCTGCGTAACGTGCTGCCTCCGGGTATGTACCGCATGCAGTACCCCTTTAAAAACGGCGAGATAGTAGATGCCGCGGTTTTCGTTAACGAAAAAATCGTTCCGGTTGATTCTAAATTCTCACTCGAGAACTACAATCGCCTCATAAGTGCGCAACCCGATGAGCGTGCCGCGCTCGCGAAACTTTTTGTAAACGACCTAAAGCTGCGAATACAGGAAACGGCGAAGTACATCCGACCGGAAGAGCGAACGATGGATTTCGCGTTCATGTTTATCCCGAGTGAGGCGATCTACTATGATCTGCTGACGAACCAGGTGGGGGATGAGGAGGAAAATCTGATCCAGCGCGCAGCGCGCAAGTATAAGGTGATTATTGTATCGCCGACCTCCTTCCTTGCGTATTTGCAGACCGTGCTCCAGGGTCTCAAGGCACTTCAAATCGAGCAGCAGGCCGAAGAAATCCAAAAGCGGGTGGGCGAGCTGGGGCGCCATATCAGTGCGTATGACGAATACTACGGCAAGCTGGGGAAGGCGCTCTCGACAACCGTAAGTCATTACAATGCCGGTTACAAAGAGCTGGGGAAGATCGATAAAGACGTCCTGCGCATTACGGGGGAGTCTCTTGGGTTAGAGACCGAGCTTCTCGACAAGCCGGAAGCGGCATAGGTTGCACGACAAGGTGCGCTATCGTATAGTGCCTTACCTATGGCCAAAATTGCCATCATCGAAACGGGAGGGAAGCAGTACGTCGTTACGACGGGAAGCATGCTGAAAATCGAGCGCCTCGACGGGGCTGAAAAAGCCGGCGACAAGGTCGTATTCGACAAGGTGCTGCTCGTGGATGATGGATCGGCAGCGAAGGTTGGGAGTCCGTACCTCGCAGGATCGAAGGTCTCCGGAGAACTCGTGGAGAATGCGACTGCTCCGACTGTTACGGTGATTCGCTATCGCCAAAAGAGCCGCTATTTCAAGAAGAAGGGACACCGGCAGCCGTACGCAAAGGTGCGCATCACCGCCCTTCCATAGAGCTCCGGCCCAGGAACCATACACATCTCGAGGCGCTCGTATCGAGCGCTATTTTCTGTTCTGGATAGCGCTCCGCAGTGTTTCCTTATCGGCATATTCCAACTCGCTTCCCGTCGATAAGCCGCGACCAAGCATCGTAACTGTGAAGCCATGTACTTGTGCAAGGGGCATGAGCGATGAGCGAACATGGCTCGCAGTGAAATCACCCTCCGGGTTCGCCGGGAGCGCTAGGATCACCTCGGAGAGGCCGCGATTTACACGGTCGGGTATGCTCTCCAGCAGCTCATCGTCGCGCAAGGAGGAGGCGCGCTCGCTGGCTAGTGAGATAGTACCGCCAAGCACGAAATAGTAGCCACGGAATGTTCCGCTCCGCTCTAGTGCGGCTAGATCACTGTCCGCCGCGACAACTGCCAGGAGCGAAACATCGCGGTCCGGATTCGCGCACAGGTCGCACAGCTCCCTTTTCGAATCCTTGGTGAAGTAGCGCTTACATGAGGGACACTGCGCAACATTGGACGAGAGCGCACGTATAGCGCCTTCCAATTCCCTGCGCAGAGAAGGGGAAGAGCGAAGCAAGAATTGGACGAAGCGCCCCGCTTGCCGCGGGCCGATGCCGGGGAAGCGTTGGAAAATGACCGCCAGCTTTTCGAGAGCGTCCATATCAAAACGGCTCGTCGCTCTGCACTTCCGCTTCCGGCACGAAGTCGCCGAAATCGCTTGTCTCGATACTCCTGAAAGTAGTCTTTTCTTCGTCGAAACGGAGATCTACTTTTCCCACCGGTCCGTTTCGGTGCTTCTCTATGAGAATCTCCGCGATGCCGGTTTTCTCACCCTCTCCCATCTTATCCTCGCGGTGAATGAACATGACGACATCGGCGTCCTGCTCGATGGAGCCGGAGTCACGCAGATCGGAGAGACGTGGTCGTCCACGCCGCTGCTCGACTGCGCGAGATAGCTGAGAGAGCGCGAGCACTGGTACATCGAGTTCGCGCGCCATCTGCTTGAGCGCCCGCGAGATTTCCGTGACCTGCTGGACAAGGGAATCGCTCGCGCGGGTATTGGTGGGCATGATGAGCTGCAGATAATCCACGATGATGAGGCCCAGACCCTTTTCCATCTTTAGTCGGCGCGCGACGGAGCGCATCGTGAGGACGGTCGAGGACGCTTTGTCGTCGATATAAATTGGCGCTTCGCTAAGTGCGGCGATGGCATGCTGCAGCCGCTCGTACTCGTCGTCCTTGGATATTTTGCCCGTACGCAGGCGCCAGGAGTTGACCCCGGCTTCTGCTGCGAGCATGCGATCTACGAGCTGCTGTGAGCTCATTTCGAGAGAGAACATGCCAACCGCAGTGCCGTGCTTCGTGGCGCTCTGGCGCGCGATGTCGAGGGCAAGCGCGGTCTTTCCCATGGACGGTCGGGCCGCAAGAATGATCAGGTCCGATTTCTGGAGCCCGGCAAGCATGCCGTCAAGCTGCGGGAAGCCGGTTGGTACGCCGCGAAGCGAGCCTTGATGCTTCTGGAGCGCCTCAAGCCGCTCCCATGCATCGCTGAGAGACTCCTTAATGGAACTGAAGTTGCGAAGGGAGGGGGAGTTTGAGATACCGAATATCGTTTGTTGTGCTTCGTCCACGATCTGTGCCACATCACGATCCTCCTCGAAACCCAGTGCGCCGATCTTCGACGCAGCATCTATGAGTGAGCGTAGTATGTACTTGGATTGCACGTGCTCCGCGTAATGACGCGCGCTTCCCGGCGAGGCGGAGGTATTGACGAGCTCAGAGAGGTAGCCGCTGCCGCCGATTTCTTTGAGTTGTTTGCGCTCCTTGAGCTTCGCGGAGACGGTTACGAGATCGACCGGCTCGCTCTTCGTGTGCAGCGAAAACATCGCGTCATAAATGAGCCGATGCTTTCCCGAGTAGAAGGATTCGACAATCACGATATCGGCCACCTCATACATCGCACTCTGGCTAAGCATAAGAGCGCCGAGAAGTGCGCGTTCCATCTCGATATCCTGGGGTGGGATTCGGGGGTTAGAGGCCTCCTTCATGGCCCGATTGTAGCATCGGGGTGAGACGATCTTAGCCTCGCCGCAAGCCCCATACTGTGAGCATGGTGTGGACAGAGAGCCCGTAGTTGACAGCCCTGCCTAGCTCTGATACAACTGAAAAACAAAACACCATTACCCTGTATGGTAGTCAAATCGAACTATATGCTTACGTTCATCCCGAGGACCGTTACAAAAGATTTACTCGCCGAGCTGCCGGATCGAAGCCGACGCGTGCTCTCATATCGCTTCGGATTGCATCAAAACGGAGGCCGACTCACCCTCGAGGCGATCGGACGCGAGTATGGCGTTACCAGAGAGCGTATTCGACAGATAGAAAATCATGGTCTCGCCGCCATCCGTGAATCCAACGCGTATTCTGCTCACGAGTTGACCATTGAATCCCTAAAGAAAGCGCTCGTGGAGCTTGGGGGATTCCTCTCCGAGTCGGAGGCGCTCGCTGCGCTCGCGAAGCACGAGACGGATCGAAACCATCTCCTCTTCCTGCTCACGGTGGGTCAGCCCTTCGCGTATCGGGCGGAGGATCCGAATTTCCATCCTCGCTGGCACGTTGACCAGACGCTTGCTGAAGCCATAGAGCGAGCGCTGCACCGCATGCACGACGAACTCGAGGGAGATGCGCTCATTCCGGAATCGGAATTCATACAGCTCTTCGCACATGCACTCAAAGAGGAGGGTGTACGAGGGAGAAACGACGAGATCCTGCCACGCTGGCTCTCCGTCTCTAAGCGCATAAGCCGGAATCCGCTCGGCGAATGGGGCCGAACGGAATCGCCGCACGTCCGCATAAAGAATACGCGGGACTTCGCGTACCTTACCCTCAAGCGCCACGGCTCTCCGATGCACTTTACGGAAGTAGCGGCAGGCATCAGAAAACTGTTCTCCCGCGAAGCGCATCCTGCTACGACGCATAATGAGCTCATCAAGGATAAGCGCTTCGTGCTCGTCGGCAGGGGTCTTTACGCGCTCAAAGAGTGGGGCTACGCGCCCGGCGTCGTCAGAGACGTGATCGCCAATATCCTGGATCGAGAAGGACCGCTCACGCGCGATGAAATCATCGATCGCGTAAAACGGGAGCGCTACGTGAAAGATGCGACGATCGCCGTAAATCTCCAGAGCGGCGCGTTCATGCGCCTTCCCGACGGCCGATACGGTCTCCAGGAATCCTAAATCACTTTTGTGAGTAAGTGGGAGAGCAGACTAATCCGGCCTGCTACTATTCTCCTATGGCGGAAGAGAAGGAAGGCTCCTCATTCGATCCGATAGGCGCGCTCGCCGGATGGCTCGCGCGGCTCGGAACACACAAGAGCAAGGCCCACGACCATTTCGATACGTTCATCGAGTGGGTGGGCGCCTGGGGTATGTCGCGAGGTGCGTTCCTCGCGATCCTGTACACGGTGCTCGTTGTGGCTGCAAGCGAACTGTTACCGGGATTCATTACGCTCGCGACCGGTTGGATGTTTGCCACAGCCCCGGTGTGGATTCCGATAACCTTTATTTGGGGGCTCACTCGCGTGTGGCTGTGGTACGTCAATTCGCGCTTTCTGTCGACGCGACGCGGCGTGCTGCTCGAAATTCGGCTGCCGCGGGAAATTACGAAATCACCTAGAGCGATGGAGGTGGCCCTCACTTCTCTTTACGTAACCTCGGGCGAAACGACCTTCATCGACCGCTGGTGGGATGGGAAGCTCCGTACGGTATTTTCTCTCGAGCTCGTCTCATTCGGCGGAGAGACCCACTTCTACATATGGTGCTGGAAAGAGTACCGAAACGTCATCGAGGCGCAGCTCTATGCGCAATTTCCAGAAATCGAAATCGTCGAGGCGGAAGATTACGCGTCCAAATTCGTGTACAAGCCGGACGAGTACGAAGTGTGGGGCAGCGATTACCGATGGGATAAAAAGGATCGAAACGATGCGTACCCCATAAAGACGTACATAGACTACGAGCTCGATAAGGATCCGAAAGAGGAATTCAAAGTGGATCCTCTCGCGCAGGTGCTCGAAGTCTTTTCGAGTCTCAAGGGGAGCGAAATGGCATGGATGCAAATACTGATTCGCGCGAATAAGGACAGCGAGACGGATTTCAGAAAGCTTGTGAAGGATCAGGTAGAGCATATACGGAGCCTCGCATCTATACAGCCAAGCGGAGAGCATCCGGAGCCGGGCGAGGAGGCACGGAGAGGATTCCCACACCCAACGTGGCAACAAACGGAGCAGATCAGGGCTATGGAGCGCAATGCCGGGAAGCGCACCTTCACGGTTGGCATTCGCACCGCCTACATCGCGAAGCATGAGGAGTTCGACGGCAACACCCGCACGGCTATCCGCTGGATCTTCCAGCCATTTCTCTCCGAATATCTCAATTCATTGCGTCCCGCGCGCTGGCACAACAATTTCGACTACCCGTGGCAAGATTTTCGCAATTACCGGTGGCGGCTCCACAGTCGCCGCTTCTTCGACGCATGGCGTCGCCGATCGTACTTTTACACGCCGTGGATCAGTCCGTACCTCATCATGAGCACTGAAGAGCTCGCGACGCTGTACCATTTCCCGTCGAGTACGATACAATCTCCTGGACTTTTGCGCATACCTTCGACGAAAGCGGAGCCGCCTCCGAATTTACCGCTGTAGCGACTGCGCACGGGTAGCCGCATGAATATACAGCGATGGCTTGATCTGCTTGACCGTTCACGCGCCGCACTCGCGCGAGGCGCTCGACGCGGTGCCAACCGTCGGACGCTCCTCATACTCGGAGTAGCTATAGTCATTCTTGTACCCGTATACGTCGGCCTCCTGTCGGCACCGAGTGGATTTCCCGCAGGCGAACTCATTACGATCGAGCAGGGATCTTCGCTGCAAGACATTGCCAAGCAGCTCGAGTCGGAGCGCGTGGTGCGCTCTTCGCTTGCGTTTCGAGCGTTGGTGACCCTGCTGGGGAGTGAGCGGGGGATACCGGCGGGCGATTACCTCTTTCCGGAGCCGCGTGGGCTTTTATCGGTCGCGCAGTCGTTCGCCTATGGCCGCCATGGGCTAGAGCCGACTCGAATCTATATCCCGGAAGGCGCGACAGTCTCTGAAATGGCCCAGTTGTTTGAAGGCCGTCTGCTTCGCTTCGATGCTGGAGTATTTACCGACCACGCCGCACGCTATGAAGGCTATCTCTTTCCAGATACGTACTTCTTGCTCCCCAACACCAATGAAGACACGGTCATCGCCTCTCTGCGGCAGAACTTCGAAACGCATCTCGAGACTCTGGCGCCGGACATAGCATCCTTCGGTCGGCCGCTCACCGACGTGATTACGATGGCATCCATTGTCGAGCGAGAGGCTCGAGATTACGACGATCGCCGCAAAATTGCGGGCGTACTCTGGCGCCGACTCGATATCGGTATGCCGCTCCAGGTGGATGCGGCGTTTGTCTATTCGATTGGAAAGGGTACGTTCGACCTGACGCTGGACGACCTGAAATCGGACTCTCCGTACAATACCTACACAAACACGGGTCTACCGCCTACGCCGATCGGGAACCCTGGGGAGGCGGCCATTCGCGCCGCGGTACATCCTATCGACGAGGGCTATTTGTACTACCTCGCTGACGATGACGGCGTGACGCATTTCAGCAAGACCTACGAGCAGCATCTTCGGAACAAGTCCCTCTATCTCGGAAACTGATTGCTGTACAGGCCACTCGCCGTCGGTACACTGGCACGATGGCACGGATATTCGTAGCGCTGTCGGGCGGGGTAGACTCCGCGACTTCCGCGGCACTTCTGAAAAAAGACGGACACGATGTCGTCGGGTGCTTCATAAAAATATGGGTGCCGGAATTTCGAGAGTGCACATGGCGCGAAGACCGCATCGATGCCATACGAGTGGCCGGGGCTCTCGGAATACCCTACATGGAGCTAGATCTTTCCGAGGAATACCGAAGTGATGTCATCGAAAGTATGGTGGCTGACTATGCTCGGGGCATCACGCCAAATCCCGATGTCCTCTGCAACTCCCAGATTAAGTTCGGCGCATTCGCGAAATGGGCGTTTTCGCAAGGTGCGGATCTTATCGCGACAGGCCACTATGCGCGACGCGGCGATCGGGCAGGGAAGCCCGTTCTGCTTCGCGGGAGCGACTCCTCGAAGGATCAGTCTTACTTCCTCTGGCAGGTCGAGCCGCAGACGTTCGCACGTACGCTGTTTCCAATAGGCGAGATACAAAAGAGCAACGTCCGCAAACTGGCAAATGAATTCTCGTTGCCCGTCGCCGTAAAGCGAGACAGTCAGGGACTGTGTTTTCTAGGTGACCTCTCGATGTCTGAATTCCTTGCGCACTATCTGCCGCTCGAAGAGGGGGATGTGGTGAGCGAATCCGGTGAGACGATCGGCGTACATGACGGTGCGGCCTTGTACACCGTAGGCCAGCGGCATGGATTCCGCGTCATGGCAGCACACGGGACAGGCCCCTTTTTCGTGAAGCGAATCGATACTGCTCGCAACATGATCGAAGTTGTGAGAGATCGGCAGCGGGCAACCGTCCCGGGCGTGTTCCTTTCCTCCACGGCATCGCTCCCCGAATCCACGGATCAGCTAGAAGCCCAGGTTCGCTATCGTGAGGCGGCTGAGCCAGTTTTTCTCGAGGAGAAGGATCACCAACCACTCGTTCGCTTTGCGCGATCTCGACTCGCCGCACCCGGTCAATCACTCGTATTTTACCGTGGCGACGAGGTCGTCGGAGGGGGAGTCATAGAGCGAGTGCTTGACTGACTTTCGTATACCCACCGTCGCTCCTGCGCGAATACCCCATATCGGTATACTGTACCCAATGGGTGATGTGCTATGGCGTGTCTGCTGGTTCGTTGCCGTCGCGGCAACCGTTGCCTATGCGAGCTATCTCTTTTTCGGAAGCATCATAAAGGCCGAGGCCGATCAGGCACTCTCCACGATCACAGCGCGGGACGTGATCGCGCGCGGGGAGCATTCACTATCAGGCATGGTGATGGTCCCGTCGGACTGTCACGGCCTCTCCCTGCGCGTGCGACATGCGAGCGGCAATGACTACATACTCGATTTTTCAACCTGGGAAGAGCCGTATCGGGATTGTCCGCAGGAACCAACGCCGCGTGCTTTCCATGCCACCACGTTCGCCTCATCGATCGGCACCTCGTTTAGCGCCTATCTGGATGGTGCTCCGGTGCCCCTTGTCGTTATTCCGTACTACCCATGACGCACGCTGTAATCATCAAGAAGGCGAACGGCGAGGAGGAGCCATTCAATGGTAGGAAGCTCGATGAATCCCTCTCCCGCGTCGGCGCGTCAAAGGATGCCCGTCGTCGGGTCATCTCTCGAATAGAGAGGGAGCTTCGAGATGGAATGACGACAGAAGATATCTACCGCCATGCGTTTGAGTACTTGCGGCGCGAGGAAGCACCGGCAGTGGCAGCGCGCTACTCGATCAAACGCGCGGTTTTCGCGCTCGGACCTTCCGGCTTTCCATTCGAGCAATTTCTGGCCGAGGTGCTGCGCTCGCATGGCTGGCGTACACGAACCGGCGTGATACTCACGGGACGCTGCGCGAGCCATGAGGTAGATGTCGTAGCGGAGCGCGGTCGCAGGCGTGTAGGTATCGAAGCCAAGTTCCACAATGACGGGAGCGGCCGCACGGACATTAAGGATGCCTTATACGTCAAAGCGCGATTCGAAGATCTTATGGCTGCTCCCGAGGAGTCTCATCGCGTATCGGACGGATGGCTCGTGACAAACACCCGCTTTACGCTCAATGCCATACGATACGCCCAGTGTTCAAATCTCAAGCTACTCGGCTGGCACTATCCGCGCAATAAGGGGCTCGAAACAATGATAGAGGAGGCGCGCGTGCACCCGCTAACCTGCCTTACGACACTCACCTCGGGGGAGAAGCAGCGCCTGCTGGATGCGAATATCGTACTGTGCAAGAGCATACAAACAGGGCATCTGCTTGAGGAGTACGGGGTGAAGCCGGCCCGCATCGGCGCAGTGCTTGAGGAGGCGAAATATCTATGCAGCGCCGGCTACGCAGAGGACAGCATGCCTTCGGTTGACAGGGTACCCCTGTCTACTACAATGCGTTCATGATTCAGAACATCGACTGGAAGGTTGCATCAGTCTCGTGCATTATCGGTATCATTCTTGGACTCCTGCTGATGTGGGCATGGCAGCGCGGATCGGTCGTGGTGCCGGAAGCAAGCGCGGATCCTTCGCCGGAGCAATCGTACACCGACGAGGACGGCGCTGATGTCGTGCACGAAGCGAATGTCGCTGTTTCCGACCAGCCCGCAGGAAGGGCAGTAGTGGTTGAGAGCGCTACGCTCCCCGAACTCGGCTGGATCGCAGTACGAGAAGTGAAGGACGGGAAACCGGGCAATGTGCTCGGCGCAGTGCGCAGGGATGCGGGTACATCGAATCAAGTAGTCGTCGATCTTCTGCGCAACACGGAGCCGGACGGTGCATACGAGATCGTGCTGTACACGGACGACGGCGACAAGACGTTCGAGCTTTCAGAGGATACGCTCCTTCCTGGTGCCTCCCCGTTCACTGCTACGCTCCCGCTCTCGCCTTCCGGCGACTAGCGCACTCGCATGCACGTGTTTGCAGACCCAACGATCGTGATGTTAGGGAAACTGCTTCTCGCAGCGCTCCTGGGACTCGCAATGGGTACGGAGCGTGCTGTCGTCGCAAGGCAGGCGGCAGGTTCACGTACCTTTTCGCTTGTTGCGCTTGGCGCATGTCTTTTCGTCCTAACCGGCGAGGCGGTTGACGCGCGATACCTCGGGCTTGTCAATTTCGATCCCATGCGTACGCTCGCGAGCGTCGTGCAGGGGGTCGGATTCATCGGTGCAGGACTCATTATTTTCAGGGATCACTCGCTTCATGGCGTTACGACTGCCGCGGGGCTATGGGTCGCGGCGGCAGTGGGCGGCGTCGTTGCGTTCGGCATGTACGCACTCGCGATCTTTGCAACTGCGCTCGCTCTCCTGGTCTTTTTCGGACTTTGGTACATCGAGCATCGATTTAAAAATTGGTTTGCAACGATCCGATCCGACATGCGAGAAGTGGGCGGAGCTCAATCGATGGAGGGGGGTCGCGATACTCTCCAATCTCGCTAAACACAGGAGGGCTCCGAATTCGAGCGCGATACCGGTGCTATACTTTTCTAGTGGCCGACTTCGTGAAGAGATATAACCCCGACCGATCCGCCGATTGGAACTATGGCGGTCCGAAGTGGCGGCTTTCCCGGTCTAAACTCGATCTATTCATAGAGTGTCCTCGGTGTTTCTATCTTGACAACGTGCTCGGTACGGCACGTCCTCGCGGACCCGCGTTCACACTGAACGTCGCAGTGGACGCGCTTCTAAAGAAGGAATTCGATGTGCACCGGAGCGCGGAAACCGCGCACCCGCTCATGAAGCGCTACGGCGTGAATGCGCGCCCATTTGTGCACCCCGATCTCGATGTGTGGCGCGAGAACTTCAAAGGGATTAGCTATCGGCATGCGGAGACTGGACTTACTGTCTGTGGGGCCGTTGACGACGTCTGGGTGGGAGATGATGACGCGCTCATCGTCGTAGACTATAAGGCGACGTCCAAGAACGGCACGATCGAAACGCTGGCGGATTCGGCCTGGGAGGAGCAGTACCGCAGGCAGATCGGCGTCTATCAATGGCTCTTGCGGCAGAATGGCTTCACCGTCTCCGATGTCGGCTATTTTGTATACGCGAACGCGAGCGCTGACAAGGAAGCATTCGACGGCGAGCTGGAGTTTGAGGTAACACTCGTCCCTTGTACGGGCACCACCGAGTGGGTAGATGCGGTACTTCCCGCCGTTAAGGCATGCTTGGATAGCGAGGATCTCCCCGAAAGAGGCAGAGCGTGCGAATTTTGCGCGTATCGCGAGGCCGCAGGAAAAAAGCTACTCGCCCGCTCGAAAGCTCGGAGGGCAGCGAGCGTATAGCGCGCTATACACAGATACGCCCTTGCACTATTGAATTTGGGGCGCTTTGCCGTATAGTACGCGGCAGCTCTGTTTGAGGAGCATCGTTCTCACCCTTAACTGGAGGACACGTCGATGACGACGGTAGATTGTCCGTTCAGGCGGACGACGACTATCACGTTTCGCCGCTGTGCCGCACTGGGGGCGCTCTTGTCGCCCATGGGGGAGGGCGATGCCGATCGCCTGACCCAACAAGTGACACATATACTACGCAGTGCCGGATTCACGATCACGGAGGACCCGGTAACTAAGGCGCCAGACGTATTAACAAGGCCATTCGGCGAGGGGTACGGATACACAACTATTGCAGTGCTTTCCGAATCCCATTGCGCAATCCACACCTATCCGGAAGATTGCTACGACCGGGTTGCCGAAG
>CAZRXN010000024.1:0-9063 GCA_964604085.1 uncultured Candidatus Saccharibacteria bacterium
AACAGCGACGGCACGTACGCGAATAATTCCTTTGATACCGCTGCGAGCGGCAATGCAGTACCGCGAGGTATCACATGGGATGGTACATCCTTTTGGGTGGTAGATGGCACGGATGATGAAATCTACCAATACAACAGCGACGGCACGTACGCGAATAATTCCTTTGATACCGCTGCGAGCGGCAATGACAATCCTCACGGCATAATGTGGGACGGTACATCCTTTTGGGTGACAGACCCGACGGATGACGAGGTATATCAGTATGACGATAATGGAGTGTATACCGGAGGACATTTCGATGCCTCGGCCGGTTCCGGTCCGGGAGGAATCACCGGCGATGGATCCTTTTTTTGGATCGCAGATCTCTTTGGTGATGTGTATAAATTTAACGACGACGGCACCTATGCGAACACCTCGTTCGACACAGATGCGAATGATAACCCTGCCCCCCAAGGTATCACCTGGAATGGGGCATCTTTTTGGGTGACGGATAGTACGAATGACGAAGTGTATGAATACGAAGGAACGTCCGGGACATTCCCCCTGACCGGGCCGGGGGTGCAAAAGCCGACCGTAACCACGTCCGCCGCGACCGACGTCCATCCCGGCGCCGCGGTGCTCCACGGAAGCATCACCTATACGGGAAGCGAAACCGGTACGGGGACGCAGCATGGGTTCGCTTATGGCACGAGCGCAACTCTGGATACCGGCGTATCCACGACGACGCTCGGCACGTATTCGGGGATTGGAGACTTCACCGAATCTCTTTCCGATCTCGAGCCCGGCACTACCTACTACGCGCGCGCCTACGCGACCAACTCTGCCGGCACATCCTTCGGCGCGATCCAGGAACTCACGACCGCGCCTATTCGCACGCTCCGCCTATTCAGCGGATTTACCATTCGTATCGTCGGCGGGACCGTACGCATTTACTAGCCATGCATCTCTCTCGCGAGCATCTCATAGCTGCGGTAGGAGGGATCCTGCTCCTTTGCGGGGTACTCGCGGTATTTGCGTTTAACGATTCGACAAATAACCAGGCGTCCGTCACGCTGGAAGCGAAGTCGGATGCGCGGCCGCTTGGCCCGCACCGGAACGCGCCCGAGGGATACACTGAATACTACGATCCCACCTACCGATTCTCATTGTTTTACCCCAGCGACCTTTCCGTTGAGTCATACGACGAGGGCGCGGGGGCGGCGACGATCACCTTTCAAAACCCGGAAACCGCGCATGGATTCCAGATTTTTATCCTTCCGTACGCCGAGGACCAGGTGAGCGAGGAGCGCTTCCGCCTAGACGAGCCCTCCGGGGTGCGCACAGGGGAGCAGCGCGTCTCCATAGATGGCGTGCTCGCAGCATCATTCTTCAGCGAATCGCTCACGCTGGGCGAGACGGCCGAAGTGTGGTTCGTCCATGGCGGATACCTCTATGAGGTAACGACGCTTAAACCACTGTCGGGCTGGCTCTCTGGAATAATGCGAACGTGGAAGTTTCTGTAAGCTGTGGATACCGCAAGTGGTATACTCTCCACATAACAGCGCTTATCGGTACAGAATCATGGCCACTCGCGTAGCAATTAACGGATTCGGACGAATAGGTCGCGCATTCTTGCGTACCGTGCTCGCGCGCGGCGGGAGCGAGCTCGAAATCGTCGCGATCAACGATCTCGGCGACGTCGAGAACCTCGCCTACCTGCTTCAGTACGATACTGTCTACGGCACGCTGAAGGAGAAGGTGGCGGCCAGCGAGGGGCAGCTGACGGTGGGCAGCCGCGCCATACGCGTGCTCTCGCAAAAGGATCCGGCAGCGCTTCCTTGGAAAGAGCTCGGCGTGGACATCGTGCTTGAGAGCACCGGGTTCTTCACCGAAGGAGAAAAAGCGAAGGCGCACCTCACGGCGGGCGCGAAGCGCGTCGTGATTTCCGCTCCCGGGAAGGGAGGCGAAGTCGCGACCGTGCTTCTCGGTGCCAATGACGAAAAGCTCGCGACGTGCGATATAAGCTCGAACGCCTCCTGTACGACTAATGCCGCTTCACCGCTCATCGGCATACTCGATGAAGGAATCGGCATCGAGCGCGCCATTTTGAACACCGTACATGCGTACACGGCGACCCAGGCACTCGTAGACGCTCCCGCGAAAGATGAATGGAGGCGGGGAAGAGCGGGCGCGCAAAACCTCGTGCCGTCGCACACCGGTGCCGCGAAAGCCACGACGCTCGCCTACGAGTCCCTTTCGGGGAAATTCGACGGCGTGGCCGTGCGCGTTCCCGTCGCTGCAGGCTCCATAGTCGACGTAACCTTCGTCGCCAAGCGGGAGACTACCGCCGAAGAGGTGAACGACATACTGCGACAAGCAGCAGGAAGCGAGCGCTGGAGCAGAGTGTTCTCCGCATCGGACGAGCCGCTCGTCTCCTCGGATATACTCGGACTTCCGTACGGTTCGATTGCTGATCTCACGATGACGCGCGTCGTGGATAAGACGCTCGTCAAAGTGCTCGCTTGGTACGACAACGAAATGGGGTACACGCATACGCTCGTGGAGCATGTACTCGCCGTCGCAAAACACGTATAAGTTAGACGTTGCGGGAAAGCCGCTGTGATACAATCTGTGCGATGAAAATATACTTGGCTGCGGATCATGCGGGGTTCGAGCTCAAAGAAGAACTCAAACCCTACCTGGAAGAGCTCGGGCACGAGGTTGAGGACTGCGGCGCGTACGAACTCGATATGAAAGACGATTACCCGCCGATCATCGCGCGCGCTGCGGCGAAACTCTCTGCGGACGGCGCACAGGGCGCGCGTAGCCGGGCCATTTTCGTGGGCGCCTCGGGACAGGGTGAAGCCACCGTCGCCAACCGTTTTCCGCATGTGCGCGCGGCGCTCTTTTATGGCGCTCCGAAATCGCTGCAGATGGATGTCGCTGGACTCGAGCTTGATATGCTCGCGTCCACGCGCATACACAATGATTCGAACGCGCTTTCGCTCGCCGGCCGCTTTATGGAGGCAGAGGAGGCAAAAGAGGCGGTAAAGCATTGGCTCGAGACTCCTTTTCCAGGCGATGCCCGCCATAAGCGGCGCATTTCGCAAATTGAATCCGTGCGCGACGATAATTCATCGTAATGGAAATCATTCCAACGGTCGTTCCGGACACTCTAGACGACGTTAAGGCCGCCCACCTACGCTACGCATTTACTGGCGCGCTTCACATAGACGTGAGTGACGGCGTATTCGCACCGCGAACCACATGGATGCCCGCCGAAGGCGAGCGGCTGCCCGAATCAGAAGGATTTCGCTACGGTGTACACCTCATGGTGCAGGAGCCGCTTGCGGCTGGCGTCCCCTACATACGGGCGGGTGCGAGGCGAATCAATGCGCATATCGAGGCCTTCGATAATGCGGAGCAGGCGCGTGACTGCGCGCGCATGTGGCGCATGTCGGGAACAGAGGAGATCGGCATTGCGGTTCTGCTCGAGACGCCGCTTGCCCGGATCGATTCATTTTTGGAAATATTCGAGTATGTCGTATTCATGTCCATAGCCGAGATCGGTTCGCAAGGTGCGCCATTCGATGAGCGCGTCTTCGACCGCCTCAAGGAATTCAAGACGAAGCACCCCCACGTGCTTACCGCAGTCGATGGAGGAGTCTCCGTGGAGAATATCGGCGCGCTCACGCGCGCCGGAGCCGAGCGCTTTTTCGTGGGCGCAGCGCTCGCGCGCGCTGCAGATCCGCGCGCAGCATACGAAGCGCTTGTCGCGGCTGCGAAGACTGTATAATTAAGCGCAATGGAGCCGCTCACCGATAGCGAAGTACGCGAGCTTGCGTCACGCGCAAACGACATTCGGGAAACAATCATCGAGATGCTCGTGGAGGCGGGGAGCGGCCATACCGCTGGGCCGCTCGGCATGGCCGACATATTCGCAGCGCTCTACTTTCGCGTGCTGCAGCACCGCCCGAGTGAACCGGAGTGGGAGGGGCGCGACCGTCTCGTACTCTCGAATGGCCATATCGTGCCAGTGCGATACGCTGCGATGGCGCACGCTGGATATTTTCCTCTCGAAGAGTGCAAGACACTGCGGAAATTCGGATCGCGACTGCAGGGACATCCCGAGCGGACGAAGCTCCCGGGCCTCGAGACGACCTCCGGGCCGCTCGGCAGCGGCCTATCGCAAGCCGCCGGTATGGCTTACGCCGCGCGGATGGATGGAGCGCACGTCCGTATATATTGCGCGATGTCGGACGGGGAGCATGACGCGGGTAATACGTGGGAGGCGGCGATGTTCGCGGGAGCGAAGCGCCTCTCGAATCTCACCGGCATCATCGACCGAAACAACATACAGATAGACGGTATGACGGAGCAGGTCATGCCGCTCGAGCCGCTGCGCGAAAAATACGAGGCATTCGGCTGGCACGTGCTCGAAATCGACGGCCATAACATCCCGCAGTTCGTGGCTGCGTGCGAAGAGGCGAAAGCCATATACGAGAAGCCGACGCTCATACTCGCGCATACGATTCCGGGGAAGGGTGTCCGTGAGATCGAATTCGACTACCGTTGGCATGGCAAGCCGCCTACGCCCGATGACGCAAAGCGCTTCCTCGCGGAGCTGCGGACGCTGGGCGGACGTATTACGAGCGAACACGAGTAGGAGGAGCGGGGAACTGCAACATGCTTTACGGTACACTGTCTCTATGCACATAAAAGATGTCGAAACGGGATTTATGATTCGCCTCTCGCGCGGCGAGAAGGTAATGCGGTCGCTCGTCGATTTCTGCGCGAAGCGCGGCATCTCTAGCGGCGTGCTGCAGGGAATCGGCGCGGTGTGTAATGCGGAAATCGGCTACTACGATCTCAAAAAGAGAGAGTACGTATTTAAAAATTTTCCTGAAGACAGGGAGGTTGCGGCCATGCAGGGAAACATAGCGCTTGTGGATGGTAAGCCGTTCGTGCACGCACACGCGCTCCTCTCCGCCGGGGACGACTCGCTCGGCGTCGTCGGCGGGCACGTGCGGGAGATGGAAGTTGCGGTAACGCTCGAGGTGTTTCTCACGCCGTTCAATGCGCCACTTTCGCGTGCACATGATGAGGAGATCGGCCTCAAGCTTCTCGATTTGTAATATGCTCCGTCCCGATGCCGCACTCAAAGAAGACGCCTTCGAACCAAAAGAGAGCGCACCTACGCGCGACGGATTCGGCGATGGGCTCGTGCAGGCGGCGGAAGCAGACCCTCGCATCGTAGCGCTATGCGCCGATCTCACCGAATCCACGCGTATGGAACCCTTCGCGGAGAAGTATCCCGAACGGTTCGTCGAGATGGGTGTTGCGGAGCAAAACCTCGCCGCGGTCGCCAGCGGAATGGCCGCGTTCGGCAAGATTCCTTTCATCACCTCCTATGCAGCTTTCAGTCCGGGTAGGAACAACGAACAGATTCGGACTACGATATCGCTCAACGAAATGCCAGTAAAAATCGCAGGTTCGCATGCGGGCGTATCGGTGGGTCCGGATGGAGCGACGCACCAAGCGCTTGAAGATATCGCGCTCATGCGCGTACAGCCGCATATGACGGTGATCAGCCCTTGCGACCGCGAGGAGGCGCGCAAGGCGACGATCGCGATCGCGAAGCACCCCGGGCCCGCATACCTGCGCCTTGCGCGCGAGAAGACGCCTATCTTTACGACGTTAGAGACTCCGTTTGCAATAGGGAAGGCAAACGAATTATGGCGCAGTGAAGCGCCCAAATTGGTGCTCATCGGCACCGGCCCGCTGGTGCACAGCGCGCTCCTGGCGGCGCAAGAGCTCGAGGGCAAGGGCATCGGGAGCGTCGTGCTGAACGTTCATACCATCAAGCCCCTCGATGAGGAGCGTATCTGCGCGCTCGCACGAGAGTGCGGCGCGGTCGTTACGATCGAAGAGCATCAAATCGCAGGGGGCCTCGGCGGCGCGGTCGCCGAGCTGCTCGCTCGCAGTGCGCCTACACCGATCGAATTTGTCGGCGTGCAGGACCGGTACGGTCAATCAGGCAAGCCGGAGGAGCTCCTACGCGAGTACGGCATGGATGTGCCGGCCATCGTGGCTGCGGGCGAGCGCGCCGCTTCCCGTGCAGCAAAATAGTATATACTATAGTATATACCATAGTACATACTATAGTATGTACTACAGTGTGGTGATCTTGAAATCGGCAGGGCGCTTCCCGTACCACTCTTCAATGCGCTCGCGGGAGAGCAGACCCTTTTGCGCGCCGATCTCCTGTACGACTGACGCCGAATTGATGAGCCCGCGCAGCATGGCGTCACGCGCGTTCATGCCGAGCGCGATGAAGGAAACGGTCGTCGTCGCGGTCGCGTCCCCTGCGCCGGTGCGATCCACCGGCGGTTTCGGATCGGGGTACATGGGCGCGTGCCACGCGCCTTCCTCGTCCATGCCATAAGAGCCGTCCCGGCCGTTTGTGATGATCGCGATCTTCGGCCCGAGCGCGCGTACGCCCTCAAGGAGCTTCCGTACGTCGTCTTCCTTGGTCCCGAGCACCGTTTGCGCTTCCTCTTTGTTGCAAAAGAACACGTCGGTCCGCGCGTATATGTCTTTGAGCCGTGCTGCTCCCATGGAGAGCTGGAACGTGCCCGGCTGAAAGGCGACCTTCATATCCGGGTAGCGCGAAAGCGCGCTCGCGATCTCGTCGTGGTAGGCCTCGGAGTGTTCCGCCATGGAGGAAAGGTAGAGCCAGCGCGGGGAGCCGAGGTCCTCCGGGACGGCGTAGCTATAGGTCTCATGCTTGATGAGGATCGTCCGCTCCGACTCGAACCAGAGGACGTAGTGGTAATTCGTTTTCTTTCCCTGCTCAAGCACTATGAGAGACGTGTCTACACCCTCGCGCTCGAAGGCAGCGAGGCACTCTTCGCCGTTTCTATCGTCGCCGACGTAGGCGCGCAGACCCGCGGAGAGCCCGAGCCGCGCAGCGCAGACGGCCGCGTTCGCCGCGTTGCCGACTCCGGGGACAACCTCCACGAATTCGTAGGGGATTTTATCGCCGAAGCGCATCGAGAGCATGCAGTTCTCGTCGTTTACGTCGCAGTTCACCCGCGCATCTTTGAGGCGAATAAACGCGTCTATCGTCGTATCCCCGAAAGCGAGGAGATCTTGTCCAGCCATATGCCCATAGTACATGTCGAATCGCTCACGTGCATCCACAGGCACCGTGCTACACTTCCTGTATGGAATCGCTGCGCGAACAATTACGAAAGGCCGATGAGGGGCGTTACGCCCTGGGGCACTTCAATATTTCCGATTCGAACCAATTCAACGCGATATGCGCATGCGCCCGAGCGACGGGGCTCCCCGTGCTCGTGGGCGTCTCTGAAGGCGAGCGCGAATTCCTGGGAGTCGACTCAGCTGCGGCGCTCGTCGCGAGTGCTCGGAAAACAGGTGTACCGGCTTACCTCAATGCCGACCACACCCATTCATTCGAAGGCGTGCAGCAGGCGATCGATGCAGGTTTCGATATGGTCATCTTCGATGGGAGCCACCTGCCGCTCGAGAAGAACATAGAAGAAACGCGCCGCGCCGTAGAGTACGCGAAGAGCTCGGGACGGGATGTGCTCGTCGAGGGAGAAATCGGCCGGATCGGCACCTCGAGCAAGCTCTTGGATGCACCCCCCGAAGATATGGACGCCGAACTAACGGACCCGGAAGAGGCCGCGCGCTTCGTCCGAGAAACCTCGGTAGATTTGCTCGCGCCCGCCGTCGGCACCATGCATGGACGTCTCAAGAGCGGCGCGAGCCCGAAGGTGGATACCGCACGGGTGGAGCTTGTTCGTACGGCGGCAGGCGTGCCGCTGGTGCTCCATGGCGGCTCTGGATCGACAGACGAGGATTTTGCCGCATCCGCAAAAGCTGGCTGCGCGATCATTCACCTCAATACCGATATACGCATTGCCTACCGAAAGGGAATAGAAGCAGGGCTGGCAAAGGACGCGGACGAAATCGCACCCTATCGATTCCTCGCGCCCGGCGTAGAAGGCGTAGCGGCTGTCGTTGAGAAGTACATGCGGCTCTTCCGGGGCGCGTAATAAGGAAGGCAGCGCTTTGACAGCGTCTTTCCTGTCTTGTATCCTGCCGCTCTATATATGATGTTGACGCTATCGGTATCCGCGCGCGACGCAAAGGAAACCGCAGAAGAGCTGCGGGGGCGTGGCGCGACACCCGCGATTTTTTACGGTCCGAAGGAGGAGGCGACCCCCGTCGCCCTTAATGCTCGCGAATTCGAGAAGGTCTGGCGCGAGGCGGGCGAGACAACCATCGTGAAGCTCACGGGGCTCGGTGAAGAAAAGGAAACGCTCATCCATGACGTGCAGCTGCATCCGGTAACGAACTCACCTCTCCACGTCGATTTTTACGTACTCGAAAAGGGCAAGAAAGTGGAAATCGAGGTTCCGCTTCGATTCGAGGGCGCGGCGCCTGCCGAGAAGGCAGGACACATCGTGGTCAAGGCGCTGCACGAGGTAGAGATCGAGGTCGCTCCCGCGGAGCTGCCGCACGATCTCCCGGTAGACATCTCCAAACTGGAGAACGTAGGTGATCACATTACCGCGAAGGAGATTCCGCTACCGCCGTCCGCGACGCTCCTCACCGATCCGGAAGAAATCATCGTCTCCATCACCGAATTTGTCGAAGAGAAGGAAGAGGCGCCCGCCGCGCCGGCAGAGGGGGCGACGGAAGGCGCCGCTCCTGCAGCGCCGGAAGCTGCTCCGGAAGGAGAGAAGGCCGAGTAGTGGCTGCGGCCCCGCAACTATTTTGACAGAAACGCGCGCTCTTTCATGAAAGGGCACGCGTGCTTCACATTTTCTCAATGGTATACTTCGGCTGCATGTGGGTTCTCTCAAAGAGAGCGCGGTGGATAAGCACGGCTACTCTCTTTATTGCCCTGCTTTTCTCCTCCATACCGTTTGCAGCGCACGCGGAGACCGACGCGGAGCGGCGTGCGCGCCTCGAAGCCGAGCTTGCCGCCATCGAAAAAGATATTGCCGCCAAGCGCGGCGATTTGACGGAGCTGCAGCGGGAGCGCACCTCGCT
>CAZRXN010000024.1:9163-11279 GCA_964604085.1 uncultured Candidatus Saccharibacteria bacterium
GACATAGATTCGTTCCAGCAGATACAGGCGTCTCTCGACCAGACCTTTACAGAACTAGCGGCCGTTCGGGAGGATCTCGAGGCGCGCAAGCGCGCGCTCCAGGGGCAACAGTCCGAGGAATCGGACTTGCGGCAAATCCAGGAGCTGCAGAAGCAGGCGATCGAGCGCGACGAAGCGCAGAAACAGGAAATTCTGTCAGTAACGCGCGGCCAAGAAAAGGCCTATCAAGATCTGATTGCCGATCGGGAGAAGTCAGCCGCTGAAATCCGCGCAGCGCTTTTCGCGCTTCGCGACACGTCCGCCATTCCGTTTGGCGACGCGCTCGCCTTCGCGAAGCAGGCGAGTGCGCAAACGGGCGTCCGCCCCGCGCTCATCCTCGGCATCATCGCAGAGGAGTCAAATCTGGGGGAGAACGTCGGCACAGGAAACTGGCGGGACGATATGCACCCCACGCGCGACCAGCCGATTTTCGAGCAGATCACGAAGGAGCTGGGGCTCGATCCGGACTCGATGCCCGTCTCAAAGAAGCCGTGGTATGGATGGGGCGGCGCTATGGGGCCCGCGCAATTCATTCCCTCGACGTGGATCCTCTACAAGGATCGCATCGCGCAGATTACGGGGCAGAATCCGCCAAACCCCTGGGATGCGCGCACGGCGATCTTCGCCTCCGCGCTCCTCATGATGGATAACGGAGCGGATGCGGGCGGCTACCCCGCCGAACGGCTCGCTGCACTCCGCTACTTCGCGGGATGGGCGAATGCGTCGAAAGCGGCGTATGCTTTCTACGGCGACGAGGTCATGGAGCTCGCAGACAAATTCCAGCGGCAGATAGATATAATTGGGGGATGATGTACGTGGAACGTGTAAAGATCAACGTGGAACATGAGATTCTTGAACACGCGGAATCTCTGTGGTATCGTGCCCGCGATGAAGAAGGATATACATCCAGAGGGGTACCGAAGCGTCATTTTTGAAGACGTGACGGCGGGCGTGCGCTTCCTCGTCGGCTCGACGATGGAAACCGATGCCACGGCAAAATGGGAAGATGGAAAAGAGTATCCGCTCGTACAAATCGAAATTTCGAGCGCATCGCATCCCTTCTACACGGGGCAAGCAAAGTCGATAGACACGGCCGGACGCGTCGAGAAATACAAGGCGCGCAGCGCAAAAGCCGCAGCTAAGACCAAGAAGAAATAACGTCTTCAATATCGTATGAAGCGCGCCGTAGGGCGCGCTATTATGCATGTATGTCTCACGAGCACATCAATCCGGAAGAGTACGCGGGTGATCACCGCGTTGCCTACCTGGTGCAGGAGTGGAAGCGCCTGACGCAGGCGGAGCGTGACGCTGCTGAGCTCATTGAAGTAGATCCAAGCATGAAGGAGCTGGCCGATAAGGAGCTCGCGGATATCTCCGAGCAGAAGGATCGGCTGCTGCAGCAGATCGAGGGCGTCGTTGGAGCACCGGGGGAGCGTGAATGGCCGAACGAGGTCATACTCGAGACGCGCGCCGGTGCAGGCGGCGAAGAAGCCGCGCTCTTTGCCGAAGAGCTCGCCAACATGTACCTGCGCTTTGCGGAGAGCAAGCGGTGGGCGTGGAAGGCGCTCGACGAATCCCGAGCCGCACTCGGCGGGTATAAAGAGGCGCAGTTCGAGATACGGGGGGAAGATGTCTACCGGCTCCTCCAATGGGAAACCGGCGTACATCGAGTACAGCGCGTCCCGGCGACGGAAAAAGCGGGCCGCGTGCACACGTCAACAGCGAGCGTTGCCATTTTGCCGGTCTATAAACGCACTGCGGTCGAGATAAATCCCGGCGACATCGAGATTTCCTTCGCGCGCTCGGGCGGCGCGGGCGGGCAGAACGTCAACAAAGTGGAAACGGCCGTGCGTCTCGTGCACACCCCGACCGGGATCGAGGTGAAGTGCACCTCGGAGCGCAGCCAGCAGCAGAATCGAGAAAAGGCCATGCGGCTCCTCGCGAGTCGACTTCAGCAGATGCATGATGAGCAGGAGGCGCGGGAGCGCGCCGCCGAAAAAAAGGCCCAGATCGGCACTGGCGACCGCTCAGAGAAGATCCGCACGTACAATTTTCCGCAGGATCGGGTTACCGACCA
>CAZRXN010000025.1:0-10957 GCA_964604085.1 uncultured Candidatus Saccharibacteria bacterium
AAGGGTGCTGCCGAAACGGTAGCCCCCGTATTTTCTTTGGTATCACCGAGTCGAACCCCACAAGGAGCAAATGCACTGGGAAATTCTGACGGTGCGATCCGTCCTGTAGTCCTCCAAGCAGCTCCTCCTTTGCCTAAACCGACTCTGGTTCCCGATATCGTCTTCCCAAAAATAGAGGGCGCGTGGGAAAAACTCGCCGACCTTTCTCGTAAGGCTAATCAGACTGGCGTTCCGTCGCAAATCGCAGTGGACTCAAGCCCGCTGTTTAATTCTTTTGTCGATAGCACTACAACTGTCGCGCACATACCCGAAACGGTCCTCGAGCTATCACGCCCTCCGCAAACGGTAATCGCCTACACATCGCTATCGGCGCGCGAACTGGGACAGGATCCTTTTAAGTTCGTAACTATTGAGTCTGAAGATCAGCTTACATTCCGCGTCTCGAAACTATCCGGCGAGGCAGTGGGCATACGAATACCGCTGGATCGAGAAAATTATAAGCTTCTTGCCGGCAGCGACGAAGATATGAGTCGCATTGAGGTCTCTCGGCGAGGAATAGCGGTGTCAGGGTTTATTCCGGCTTCGGACTATGGGCGGATAGAAGCACAGGAGACAATCTCGCACGAAATCCCATTCGATCCTGCCGTGGCGGTGCTCTCCTCCGATCATTCCGTTTTTATTCCTGGTATCTCCGAAGAGAAAGCATTTGTGGGCGTCTCCCAAACATTCGAAAGCAATTCGCAGGCGCAAACAAATGACACGGGCTCGATCTTTAGCGGGATTCTGAATGCCGTGCGCGGTTTCTTCACTCGGTTTTTCTGATTAAAGAAAAAAGCGGCGCGAAAGGCGCCGCTTTGTCTTGATTCGCCTCCGGTTTTAGTTCCGAGCTGTTTGCCCTGGAACGGAAGGCGGATTGTAGTACTTGCCCCACGCCGAGTCCAACTGTCGCCTCTTATATTCAGAGGCGTTACAGAGAACTCCGCATTTCCAATGTGCAGGGTCCTGTCGGCGCTCCTCGTATGCCATTTCAACAAGTTGTAAATACTCGTCGAAATCCTTCCGACATGACTCCGGAGTGGGAGTTTTCGGACACAAGGTTTCTTTATATCCCTGGACAAGACGAAAAAGCCCAGTCGCCTCGAGAGGAGGCAACTCGCCAGCCTTCGCTGGGGCGACGCCAAGCGTCAGCATTCCGGCGAGCAGCATAGCCGACAGGAGGAATGCCCCCATACCGGCCAATTTCAGATCATCCCGCATGGGAACCTCCTATAATTGTCCTAACGTCAAGTATACCATATTCATGAAAAAATGCAAGCCGCAATAGGAAGGTGGGGATTACTCATTTTGCCGGATTCATTAGAAATACATCTCTTTGTGGAGAAACGCGCTGCGGCGAGATTGCTCACCATATAATGAACGAACATGAGCGCCGCATCTACGGCACGTTTTCTGTGTATTGTTTTTCTTTCGCTTCTCCTCTTCGTCGCAAGCGCGAGTTTGGCGAGCGCCCAGACGACCGGTGCCTGCCCAAAGACGAGCGATCCGAGTGTCGGCGCGGGAGGCGCGTCCGATAGTTGCCGCGTATGCGTCTATGACGATACGACCGGAAACCTCAATGACGAGTACGGTAAATCATGCGTCGTTACGACCGCTAACGGCGGTCAGGTGAATAAGGAGTGCAAAGGCGACCGCTCCGTCCCCGCGGGAAAGTGCAGGACGACGTATACGACTGCCGATGGCAAACAAATGACGACGGTGGGCGATAAACCGCCGGAGAAGACCGCATATAGCGAAGACGACCTCCGCGATATCTATCAAGACACGAAGGATCCGAATTCGAATACGACGGTGCCGCCCGAATACAATCAAGACGCCGGCACGAAGCAGCTCATCAGTGCGTTTGACGACGCATCTTCGAGAGGAGACGATCTTTCTCCCGCTCCGCAAACACCGCTCTCCCCGCAGCAATCGCTCCTTGAAGGATTATGGAGAGAGATCACCGGGATAAGTGAATTGAACGACGTGCCGCAGACACCGGATTGGTTGTCTAATCCGTTCGGCGAAACGGGTGGGCTCGATCCCGCAGAGTTTAAGAGTCCTGGTGCATTCGATCCCTTTAGCGGAGAGCTCGGTCAATTTTCGACTGATGCTTCGGGTTTTCAAAATCAGCCCGGTATCTCCGTAGATGGAGGCGGCAACCCTTTCGTTCCTCCGTCGAACTTCGGTCCCACCGCAGAGGGGCAATACCAGGGTATGTTTGATCGCGCTCGCGATTCTGCGCAAGTCGTCGGACAGAAAGTGGCAGAGGCGAGCCAGCAGCTTGCCGATGGTGTCCAGCAATTCTGGGATCAGGCAGTAGAGAACAGCGCCAGTGTGTATGAGCAGTTGCGGAGCACGGCTTCCGAGGGTGCGCTTACAGGAATTAACGAGCCCTCCATCAGTGGATCGCCGCAGGAATTTCTCGATCAGGTGAGCTCTTCATATCGTGAGAATGCGGATTGGCTCGCCGCGCACGGGATCAGCGAGGACGCATTTCAATACATGACCATCACGGAATGTGGTCTCTCGGGAGGATGTGGCTCTTCGACCTACGGGCTTGCGCCGCGCGATCTCGGCGCTACCCCTGGGACGAGTATCATTGATCCGGGTGAGACTACACAAGAGCGATTAAATAACCTTCTGCAGGATTTAAGCGCAGCTTCGGAACGCGTCGGTCCTGAATGTATGGGGCCATGTCTTGCAAAGGAGGTGAATCCACTATATGACGTTGCCCAAATCGAGCCGCAACATCCGGCGAATCTGGGCGCAACATTTGCCGAGAGTTGCTCTTCAGTCCTTTCATGGTCTTGCGCCTCCTTTGTCGCAAATCAAATCAATCCATTCGGAATTACCTCTGCGGATGCAAGAGCTGGCACCATAAGCACGCAGGCGTGTCTTGCGAATCCTACCGCCTGCCTCCGATCTTTCGAGAACGTCGAGGTTTCGTACTATGACCCCAAGCTGGGGGGTATAAATTGCGACGGCGAGTGCTCGCGAACCGCGACGGGAGAGCTATTTAATCGCAATGCGATGACGTTTGCTACGCAGCGGCTCCCCTATAACTCTGTTGCTATTTTCTGCAACGGTAGCCGCTGCGTCGCGGCGCGTGCCAACGATACGGGTGCTTTCGATCAGGCAAAGTACAATTATAGAAAGGCGGATTTAACCCCTGGGTTGAAAAATGCTCTGGGCTGTGCGAGCACTTGTCGAGTCGATATAAATCCGGTGGGCGTCTTCTCGAATCGGGCGGCAGCGGAGGCGGTAGTGCGAAATATCAACCGCGGTATGAGTCCTGCGGAGGCGATAAGTACTGCGCAGTCTGACGTGCGAGGCAGCGCACTCGCTCTAAGCCAGAGCGTAGGAGATCAGATCATAACCGGCTCGATCGCACCCCCGCCGCCGCTGCCGACTCGCGCCCCTGCTGCGCCGAGCACCGGATTCACGGAAGGGCTCCGGCCGGAGATCGCGCAGCTCCCGCCGGATTTGCCGACACCCTCTCCTGTACGGGAAATATACGGCGGCTATGAAGATCAGCCCGGCTACCCGAGCGTCCCTTCGTATTCTCCCGTATTCAATACACGGGACGCTGCGGTGGGCCTCCTCACGGGTGCCACGCTGTCTTCCCGGGGCATATCCGGAGTCGCGGAGAGCGGGCCAGGACCGCTCGGAGTGGCTGATCAGTATGAGTCGCCGGACGCTGTGCCGGTCGTGTCCGTACCCGCCGCGCCATCTCCGAGTGCGCAGCCAATCTTTTCAGACTATGAGGCGGCGATCGCGCAGCTGGATGCGGAAGACGCGGAGCAGGGGGAGATAATTCGACAAAACTTGCAGGCAAGCATCGATGATGCGCAGGATCATATAACGAGTCTGGAGCGATACATCGCACGGACTCCCGGCTCGAGCGCTTTCAGCGAGTACGTCGCCGACCCGCTTCGGAACATGTTTGGATACAAATCCATCGGTCCGGCTGCGGAGCTCGCAGAGGCAAAGCAGGAGTTAGCGCAACTGCAGGATTTGCAATCGTCTATCCAGACGGCCTTTGAGCCGCCCATACTTACGGCATCCGTTCCGGGGCCGCTTGAGATCGCCGACCGGTACGAGTCGCCGGATGCGGTACCGAATGTGGGGACCCCCTCGATAGAGCTTCCGGAAATAACAGTGCAGCCCGACGATTACGGCTCACTGGTAATGGTCGGACCCGATGTGGCATCGGATGCGCAAATGCGAGAGCAAATTACGCCTCCCGATTTTGCTCCAGCTGCGCCCAATTTCGGCGATAGCACCACGCGCTCTGTAACGCCTGCAGCCCCCGCAGCTGAATCCGTCGAATCGCAGCTTCGCCAGTACGAACCCGTGCTCTTCGATCCTCAATCCGGCGCGCCGAATTTCGATACCGCCGCACCAAGCGAAGATCGGAGCACGACTCAAGGGGCCTATTACGACGCGTTCGGCAATCGATACGATACTGCATTCGAAGCGCAGGCAGCTGATTTCCGGCAGATGATATCCGAAGAATCCGCGCCTCCGCTCGCGGTGCAGCGCGGCGCGCTCGCGATCCAAGATGCGGAACCTTTCTTCAGAGATCCGAGCGACGAATCGTTTGATGTTCCACCGTTACCGACGCCTTCTCCTGTCGAAGCCGAAAGATTGCGGGGCCTGGCCCAGCAGTTGGAGGCCGAGGGGTTGCTGCCCGAAGACTCGAAAGTCGTGGATGATGATCCGAGAAATCCATTCGTCCAAACCCCAGACGGAGAAATTTTCAAACCTACAGAAAAGATGCAGACGATCCCGACGGAAGATTTCGCGCGCATGCGCGATGATGCTCTTTTTGAGTGGTATAAAAGCGGCAAACCGTTTGCTATCGATAAAGGCGGGGATTACGGGAACAAGGATTTAATTGCCGCTGATCGTATGTTCCTAGACGGCAAGTATGGGAACGCGCTCTCGAATGTAAACAGCAAAAACGCAAACGAGTTTTTGGCGGAGCATCCTGATTTGTCCGAAGCGGTAAAGCAGTACGTGATCGGGGGAATGGATCCGCGGCTGCGCACGAGCTTGTATGCGGCGATGTCGGATCGATGCGGCGATCTTACCTGTTACATCATGGCAGGATACCGGGATGACGATGGGTTCCGTCCGGCGGCCACAGGTAAAGCCGCTGCGCCGCAGAACTCGTATCACGGAGGAAGCAACGCGCGCAGCGATACAAACGGTTCCGTAGGGTACGGCACGGGTCAGGCGGCAGATATCGGCAATGTGGGCGGCACAGAACTGCAGCAGTTCATACATGAGCACGGGGAGGAGTATGGATTGCGCCGTCCGTACGGAAATTGGGACGCTCCCCACGTTGCGCTTTTAAGTAGTCCGGAAAAAGGAGCGACAGCAGATCGAGCGCAGGTGAATGCAATTATTCAAAATATCCAATCGAAGCCGGTTTCCGTTCCTGTGCTTGAGTCGAACAGCGGTCAAATCGTCGTCGCCTCTCGAGGAGCGGGTACCACTGGCGTGATAACGGGGAGCACCCCAAGATCCACGGGTTCCACCGACCGCTCGTTGCCGAGCACTGGCAGCGCTGGACCCATACCACTTCCGCTCCGCGCTCCTGTCGTGCCGGTGTTATCACCGTCGCTTGCGCCGTCTCTCGCGTGGAGCGCGTACAATCGCGCATCGCAGGACGTGTTTGCGGGGTTGGCGTCCGATGCTGAAATACTCGCTGGGCTGCCGCAGAGAGTGTACGATCCCACACCGCCAGTTTTTGAAACTCCTTCGGCAGTTTCCGAAGCCGTGCCAGTGAGCGTGCCGCCCGTTGACTTCGCTCCCGCTGCTCCGAATTTCGAGCTTCCGATTAGCGTTCCGCCGGTGAATTTCACCCCCGCCGCCCCGAATTTCACACTGTTCACTCAAGTTCCTCCCGTTGACTTCGCTCCCGCTGCTCCGAATTTCGAGCTACCGATACGAGTCCCACCTGTCGACTTCGCTCCCGCCGCGCCTAACTTCGATCTAGCTCCACAGGGGCCGATTGCGTCGGTACCCTCTGCCGAAACCGTCGAATCCCAGCTTGGAGCGTACGCACCAGCCCTGTTCGATCCGCAATCGGGAAGACCGAATTTCGGCTCTATTGTTCCGCACATTGATTTCACGCCCGCAGCCCCGAATTTCGGACCCGATACTCCGGAATCCCAGCTGCGGCTCTTCGAACCTGTATTGTTCGACCCTGAATCGGGCGCGCCTAACTTCAACCTGGATAGTAAGGTTCCACCTGTAGACTTCGCCGATGCCGCGCCGAACTTCAGCTCTTTGACATCGCAGTTGAAGAATGATTTTTCTCCTCTCCTTCCACCGTCGGCTATCGGGCTGCCCGCGCCTGGCGGAATCACCCGTTCGTTTATTCCGGATTCTGTCCCGGATTCTGTCGAATCACAGCTGCGAGCATTCGGACCGACGCTCTTTGATCCTCGATCCGGCTCGCCGAATTTCGACACCCCTGTGCAGCCCTCCAAGGATGCGCGGCAGCCCGCCCCGGAGATCTACTACGATCTGTTCGGAAATGAGTACGCGTCACCAGAGGGGGCGCAAAGAGCTGATGAGGGCGCATTGACCGATACGAATAACTTTGGATATGAAGATCTCACGACGGGTGAGTCGCCGCTGCTGCGTATCACCGCAGGATACGATTCGCCCGATCTAAAACCGGATGTGAGCATCCCGTCGCCAGGCACGGAAATGTTCATACGTGGAGTACATTCGCTCGACGTTGCCATTACTGCGAGCATGGATTGTACGCTGAATCCCGCTGAGTGCGATACGTACAGTGAGCAATCCGCGCTGCTCAAGGGCTATCCCGTGCCGGGACCGGATGTGCCCGAGGATGTCCTCCAAAAATACCTTGCCGACTACTATAACGACGATTTGAATCCAAGCGGCGATTCGCTTAAGGCACCGAGCGCCGGGACCTACTACTCCGCGTGCAGGGAATCGTACGGGAGGATCTTTTGCGGCTCTGCTACTGCGGGGCGAGCGATCTACTGCAGCATGTTCGAATGCGGCGCGGACCTTGTGGTTGCCAGCAAGCCGCAGCGTGACCCGAACGGGCAGATCATAACCGGCTCTACCGCGTCTCCTTCCGATACTAAACCCACGACAGAGCCGCAAAAACAACAGGAAACGCAGTCCGCTGAGCCGCCCACTTCTTCCGACAATACGTCAGCCGCTCCCGAGAAGAAGGCGCCGCAAACATACTCTCCTTCTGGGGCGCTTCGCCTCGCGGAGAGGGACCTCGCCGGTGTGGCAGATCAGAATAGAAACCGTTTCAACCCGCCCTCCCTTTCTTGGGATCGCTATCAACCGAATACGCAGAGTGCGCTTGAGGATGCGTGTCGGAGCGGCAGTAGTTCCGCATGCATGATGCTGGCGTATGGTGGCGGAGGTCCCCCGGGCAGTATGGGTGCGTTGCCCACGGGCAGTAGCATTCCGCAAACTTCGCAGCCGCAGGAGCGCTTCCCGCAAATCGAAGACGAGAATTCGTCATCAGAAGGGGATGAGAAGGAGGGTAGCGAGAAAAAGGCGATCGTCATTCTGATTCCGAATCCCCGAGCCGTGAACATGGGGGAGACCGCACGTATTTCATGGGCCAGCATCTATACAGCCGAGTGCACACTCTCTGCTGGAGACGGGACGGTGCTCGTCGCGCATGGCAAGTCGGACGATTCCATAGAAAGCGCGGCCCTCTCGACCACCACACGTTTCTCGATCGCCTGTGCGCCGTCGAGCGAGGCCACGGGAGCCGCCGCTACGAGCAGTGTCGAAGTAGAAGTGCGTCCGTGATATAATGAACGTATGACCACTCTGTACATCGTCCTGGGGATTCTCGTGCTCGTGGCGCTCTGGTTCGTATGGGCGTACAACCGCTTCGTGCGGCTTACCAATCGCTGCGAGGAGGCATGGTCGGATATCGACGTGCAGCTTAAGCGGCGGTACGACCTCATTCCGAACCTGGTGGAGACCGTGAAGGGGTACATGCAGCACGAGCAGGGAACGCTCGCGAACGTAACAGAGATGCGCACGCGCGCGATGAATGCGACCGCGCCGAAGGACAAAGCCGAAGCGGAAAACATGCTCTCGGGAGCCCTCAAATCGCTTTTCGCGGTTGCGGAGCAGTACCCAGACCTCAAAGCAAACCAAAACTTTATGGAGCTTCAGCGGGAGCTTTCCGATACCGAGAATAAGATCCAGGCGGCCCGCCGCTTCTATAATGGCGTCGTGCAGGATCTGCAGAATATGCTCGAGCAGTTCCCGTCCAACATCGTGGGATCGACGTTCGGCTTCAAGACGCGCGATTTCTTTCAGCTTGCCGAAAGCGAACAAGCGGCGCGCGAGCCGGTCAAAGTGAGCTTCTAGCGGTGAGAGGGCTCGACAAGGCGTATGGCTACTCTCTACACAGAGCAGGGTAGAAATGTGCGGCGGACATGGCTCTTGATGTCCGTGTTCCTCGTACTCGTCATCGCGATCGGGTACGCGGTGTCCTGGTACTACGACAGCTCCGCGATTCTCTACGCGGCTATCCTCTTCTCGCTCTTTATGAATGTCGGCGCGTACTGGTTCTCCGACAAGATCGCGATCGTGGCAGCGGGGGCGCACCCGGCCGATGAACGCGAGTATCGGGAACTGCATCGTATCGTGGAGAATCTCGCCATAACGGCGGGATTGCCGAAGCCGCGCGTATACATAATCAACGATCCTGCGCCGAATGCATTCGCGACGGGCCGCAATAAGGAGCATGCCGCCGTCGCCGTTACCACCGGCCTCCTCTCCATCCTTGATAGGAGCGAGCTTGAGGGCGTGATCGCGCACGAGCTCTCGCATATCGGCAATCGCGACATATTGGTAACGACCGTTGCCGTCGTCCTCGCGGGCTTTATCGCGATACTCGCCGATATTTTCTTGCGTATGAGTTTCTTCGGGGGCGGCAATCGGGAAAATAAAAACCCGTTGCTCGCCATTCTCGCCGTAGTAGGGATCCTCATCGCACCGCTCGCGGCGCAGCTGATTCAGCTTGCGATTTCACGCAAGCGCGAGTTTCTCGCCGACGCATCCGGCGCACTCCTCACGCGCTACCCGGATGGCCTCGCGTCGGCTCTCCAAAAAATCAGCCAGTATGGCGTCCCCATGCGGCGCGCCAATCACGCGACGGCGCACCTTTTCATCGCGAATCCGTTCGGCGCGCACGAGGCGGGCCGCTTCGTCGCGAAGCTCTTCTCCACACATCCGCCCGTAGAGGAGCGCGTCGCAGCGCTCATGGGCGGGAAGAGTGCTACGCGCTCCCTTTCTCCTGAAATCTAAACGTTACCGTCGCCAGCGCGATCAGTGCCACTGCCCACGCGCACATGGCAAGCAAATTCCACGAAATATCTCCGAAAGAGGCGCCCTTCGTCATCACATCGCGCAGCGCCGTCGAGAAGTAGGTAAGCGGTAGGAATTTCGCGACGATCTGCAGCCATCCAGGCATGCTTGAGATAGCGAAGAATGTTCCGCCAAGAAAGAGCATCGGGAATACTATGAGATTCGCGATCGCCGGGACGGATTCGACCGAGGAGGCGAGACCCGAGATGCTGAAGCCGAGCCCGAGGAACATGAGCGCGCCGAGCACGACGCAGAGGAACAAGAGCCAGTACGAGCCGACCACGTGCGCTTGGAACAGCACGAGGCCCGCTATGATGAAAATGAATGCCTGGACGACGCTTATGATAAGCCGCGTGATTGCATTGGCAGCGACGAAGTGGAACGGACGCATGGGAGTGGCAAGCAGACGCTTGAGCACGCCCTTCTCTTTGTATTGGGTAAACACGAAGGCCACCGAGAAGACCGACATTTGCATGACGGAGAGCGCGATGAGGCCCGGCAGCAGGAACTCGATGTAGCGGAGGTTTTGCGCATTTACCTGGCGTTCGTCGAGCGTGAAGAGCGGAGTCGCATTGGCGGCTTCGATGGTCATGTGGCTGATGAACTGATTGAGGACCGAGACGACAGTGGCAACCTGCGCGGCCTGTCCTGAATTTTCGTACACGACTATCGATTGCCGCTCCGCGTCCGCCATCTCACCCCGGGGCAGGAGGAAGTCGGGCACATCGAGGACGACAGAGCGGTTGCCCTCGTTCAGCTCGTGCTGCTCGCCCTCAAGCGTCCCCTCGTGGATCTCGAAAGAGGGGAATTCGCGCAGCTGGTCCAGGAACTGCGTCGTCTCAGGTGATGGATTGTGCACGACCAGTCCGACATCGATCACCGGCGGCTTGTCGAAGCCAATATAGCCGAAAATGAGCATGATAAAGAACGGCATGAAGAGCGTGAAAAAGAGTGCCTGCTTGTTGCGCAGGAACATTTTGAGCGATGCCATCGTGAGCTGGTATGTCGTGTACATAGATTATTCGCGAAGCTGGTGACCGGTAAGGTTAAGGAAAACGTCTTCGAGATTCGCCTGCTGTACAAGCGCGGGCTTCGAAAATCCAGATGCGAGAAGCTGCTCTATCATGCGCTGCGGCGTATCGAGCGCGATGACCTTTCCCGCATCCATGATCGCGATCCGATCGCAGAGCACCTCGGCCTCATCCATGTAGTGAGTCGTGAGCACGACGGTCTTACCTTTGGATTTGATGAGCCGCACGAGATCCCAGAGGTGCCGACGCGCCTGCGGGTCGAGCCCCGTCGTCGGCTCGTCGAGGAACAGTACGAGAGGATCATTCACGAGTCCGACGGCTATGGAGAAGCGCTGCTTCTGGCCGCCCGAGAGCTCCTTCACCTCGCTCTTTGCCTTATCGGTAAGCTGTACTTCTTCGAGAAGCCCCATCGCGTTCACGCTTCTGCCATAGAGCGCCGCGAACGTATCAAGCAGTTCGGCGAGATTGAGCCCTTCGAAGAAACTCGC
>CAZRXN010000026.1:0-3410 GCA_964604085.1 uncultured Candidatus Saccharibacteria bacterium
GTCAACGTACTGGGCGGCGCGCTGCCGACGCTCTTGTGGATGCTCGGCTCTGGGGCGATGTAGTTGCGCACAGGGGGGCGTGGTGCATGTCTGCGGCACCGGTATTATGAAATCAACTTATCGGTAACCTTTTTCTGAAAGCATCGTATGTATGACGTAACGTTCCTCCCGATACTTGCCGCGGGCATCGTGTCGGTATTGATCGGCTACGTATGGTACCACCCGCGCGTCTTCGGCTCCGTATGGATGCGGCATGCGAATCTCTCGCCGGAAGCGCGCGAGCGCGGCGGACGCCGGGCGGCTCTCGGTGCCTTCATCGGGCTCCTCGCGAGCATGCTCGCCGCGTGGGTCATGAATGTAATCGGTGTCGCATTCGGTATTTTCGATATCGCGGGTGCCGTGCTCGACCTCGCGCTGTGGATCTGGCTTGGTTTCGTCGTGCCGGTGATGCTGGGAGCGGTACTTTGGGAGCAGCGGAGCTGGACCTACTTCGCGATCAATGCGTTCTACTGGCTCGTCTCGCTGTCTGCGATGGCGATCGTGCTCGTCCTGTAATCGCATGCGGCGCTCGAGCGTGGCCGCAGGCGCGATACTGGGTGCTGCGGTACTGCTTACGCTCGCCTTTTTGCCTATGCGCGATCTATTGGAGGGCCAGTTTACCCCAGCGGGAGCATCGCCCGGGGCGCAGCGTCCCGTTCGCGACGTGCGGCTTGCAGGCCAGGTGATTCATGCGGAGATCGCCGATACGCCGCGGACGCGCGCGCGCGGACTTGGCGGCCGCGAGGAACTGGTGGAAGGGGAAGGGATGCTGTTCGTTTTTGGTAGCCCCGCGCCGTACGCGTTCTGGATGAAAGACATGCGCTTTCCCATAGACATCCTCTGGCTCGATGAGGCGGGCAGGGTAGTGGATATTCGGGAGCAGGTGCCGCCCGAGTCGTACCCGGCCGCTTTTACGTCGCGTGCGAAAGCTTTGTACGTCCTAGAGCTTCCTGCGGGCTTTTCGGAACGTTTTGACGTAGAAATAGGGAGCGAAGCGGAGCTTTGAAGGAGTTGTCCACAGTACATTTCATGAGTGCGCACCGATGCGCAGGGCTACAATGTATGAACATTACTCATTCATCCTATAGCGCATGACACAGCACGTGGCCACGAGGGGGGTCGTTAAAGCAGCCCCAAAAAAAGGAGGGAGCGCAGCGCAGCGCGTATATAAGAAATACGTGCCGCGCATTCAGAAGCGCGACGGACGGGTCGTTCCGTTCGAGTTCGATAAGATCGTATCCGCCATTTACAAAGCAATGACCGCCTCCCACGAGGGGTCCCGAGAGGAGGCCGAGGTCGTCGCACATAAAGTAGTGGGCGAGATGGCCCGCATCGCGCGTACCTACAAGAATTTCATGCCTACGGTAGAGGGATGCCAGGACGAGGTAGAGCGACAGCTCATGCTCTCCGACTACGTGACCACCTCCAAGGCCTACATCCTCTATCGCGCGGAGCGCACGAAGGTCCGCAAGGAACAGGGTGCCGTGCCGGAGCACGTGAAGAAGCTCGCGACGGAGAGCCGCACGTATTTCAAAGACAATGCACTTGGAGAATTCGTATACCTGCGCACCTATGCGCGCTGGATCGAGAGCGAACAGCGCCGAGAGACGTGGGTGGAGACTGTCGATCGCTACATTTCTTTCATGCGTGAGAATCTCGGCAGCAAGCTCACGAAAAAGGAGTACGCTGAATTGCGCGAAGCGATTCTGAAGCAGGAAGTCATGCCCTCGATGCGCCTCATGCAATTTTCCGGAGATCCGGCGCGTAAGTGCAACACGTGTGCATATAACTGCGCCTTCGTCGCGCCGACGAAGCTCGCCGATTTCGGAGACATCATGTATCTCTCGATGCAGGGATGCGGCGTAGGATTCGCTGTTGAGAGCTACAACATCCAGCAGCTTCCGCAGATCGAGCGCCAGGGCGGTCATAAGCTCCCGACGCATGTAGTCGCCGATACGAAAGAAGGCTGGTGCGATGCGCTCACGCTCGGTCTCACGACATGGTACTCGGGTAAAGACGTAGAGTTCGATTTCTCGCTCGTACGACCTGCGGGTACGCGACTCAAGACGATGGGCGGCAAAGCCTCCGGCCCCGAGCCGCTGCGCTCGCTCCTCTCGTTCGCGCGCGAACGCATCCTGAAGCGTCAGGGCAGGCGTCTGCGCAACATCGACGCGCACGACATCATCTGCAAGATAGGCGAGTGCGTGGTGGCGGGAGGTGTGCGCCGCACTGCCATGATCTCGCTCTCCGACCTGGATGACACTGACATGCGCGACGCGAAAAAGGGTCAGTTCTTCCTGACCGAGCCCTACCGTTCGGTCGCGAATAACTCTGCCGTATACGAATCGAAGCCGTCCAATACCGAGCTCATGGAGGAGTGGGTCGCGCTGATGAAGAGCGGCACCGGAGAGCGCGGCATTTTCAACCGCGGCTCGCTCGGAAAGGTCATGCCGAAGCGCCGTTTGGAGCATTTCGCGAAGAAGTACGGGAAAGGGAATTTCCCTATGACGGGTACGAATCCATGCGGAGAGATCACTCTTCAGTCGAAGCAGTTCTGCAACCTCTCGGAGGTGATCGCGCGGCCGAACGACACCGAAGCATCGCTCCTGCGCAAGGCAAAGCTCGCATCAATCCTCGGCACGTACCAATCCTCGCTCACTAATTTCCGCTATATCTCGGAGGACTGGAAGAATAACTGCGAGGAAGAGCGGCTCTTGGGCGTCTCTATCACGGGCCAGTGGGATTGCGCGGTCGTACGGGACGAAAAGGTCATGCGCAAGATGCGCGACGCGGCAATCAAGACGAATGAGAAGTACGCGAAGCGCTTCGGCATCAGCGCGTCTACTTCGGTAACGTCGGTAAAGCCGTCTGGAACCGTATCGCAGACATTCAACTGCTCGTCGGGCCTGCACCCGCGCTTCTCCAAGCACTACATCCGCCGCATCCGTATTTCGGCTACCGACTCGCTCTATAAGATGGTACGCGATCAAGGTATTCCGCATCATCCGGAAGTGGGGCAGGTGGAAGGGGAGGCGAACACGTATGTCCTCGAATTTCCAGTGGAAGCACCGAGCGGCTCCATCTTCAAGAACGATCTTTCCGCGATCGAGCAGCTTGAATACTGGAAAACGGTAAAACTCAATTTCACCGAGCACAATCCGTCCGCGACGATTTCAGTCGGAGAGGACGAGTGGATCACGGTCGTCGAATGGCTCGTGCGCAACTGGGACATCATCGGCGGACTCTCCTTCCTTCCTCGCGAGAATCACGTCTATCGGCTCGCGCCGTACGAGGCGGTCGATAAGAAGCGCTACGAGGAGCTCGCGTCGAAATTCCCGCAGATAGATTACTCGAAGCTCGTGCTCTACGAG
>CAZRXN010000026.1:3510-8569 GCA_964604085.1 uncultured Candidatus Saccharibacteria bacterium
CGCTGCTCGTACTGTGGTATACTACGGGTCTGCGTTGGGCAGCCGCTGTCGATACTCCCTTGGGAGGAATCGGCGGAGGAAAGTCCGGACACGCGCATGTTCTATTGAGCAAGCAGTACGGTAGCGGGTAACGCCCGTCCACCGCAAGGTGAGGGATGCGAGCAGAGACGCCGGAGCCGAGAGGCGATGGCTCCGCCGAAAGGCGGATGACGCCTGCAGTAATGCAGGATTGAAACGGCAAAATTCCTACCTGCGTGCAAGGCCGTGTCCTGCCCTTTTTTGGAATTCGAAAAAGTGCGGGAAGAGCCGCTCGACCCTACAAGTAATTGCAGGGCTAGATATATGGCTGCCACTCGCCTTGGCGAGGACAGAATCCGGCTTAAAGATGCAGCGAAATGAGCGAAGCGAAAGCTTCGCTCATTTTCGTATGTGCACTTATATCTCATGGCGAATTCCTGGGTTTCGAATTTCCGAAATCCACCTCGGCTTCATAATGAGAAAACGGTGGAAAAGTGAGCGTTTGCTGAAAACGAACGTCGGTCTACAATATCTACTAATGGATATCACTGGAGAGAATCGGCCGCAGCAGAAATTTCTGGTCGTAGAGCCGCAGGGCGTGCAAAAGTCCGCTCCCGCACCGGTAGCCGCACCTGCGGCAGCAACCGCACGGATGACTCTTTCTTCAGAGACTCGCACCGGCACGTCGCGTCTGGAATCGGCGGCACGGTGGTGCATCATAGCGCTGGCGGGCCTTCTTCCGATCTTTGTCATTCCCGGAGAAGCCGTCTCAACCGTGCAGTCAAAGATGCTCCTCATAGTGGTCCTCGTTGGCGCGGCACTCATCCTGTGGCTTGGCTCGATACTCCTGCGCAGCGAAATGCGCTACCCAAGAGCATTCCTACTCATCGCGGCGCTGCTTTTGCCGCTTGCCTACATTGCTTCCGCACTTGCGGCCGGGTGGTCGCACGCAGCATTCGTCGGCGGCGGGGTGGAGCACGACACAATCGTATCCGTAAGCATTTGGTACGCGCTGCTTCTGCTCTCGGCGATTCTCTTCTCAGGAAAGCCGGAAGCCCTGCGCACGTTGCTTCGCTCGTTTGGCCTCGGCACAGGCGCTCTCATCGTATTTGAAATAGCTCGCCTCTTCCTACCCCAGGGATGGCTCTCTCTCGGGGGCGCCCTCCCAGTCGCTGCGACCACGTTGGTGGGCGGCTGGCACGACCTAGGGGTCGTGCTCGGCGCCTCGATCATCGCCATGGCGGCGCTTCTTAACACCGAGTCGGGCGGAAGAGGCGCTCGGATCGCGAGTATCGTTGGCATACTCGGCGCCCTTTTGCTCCTCATAGTGGGGAACATGCCGGACGTCTGGTTCTCACTTGCGGGCGTATCGGTGCTCGCGGCAATCGTGTGGTTCCGCAGTATCCGAGAGAGCCAGGAGGCATCGGTCAGAAAGGCGCTCGCGCGCACCACGTCGTGGTGGGCGCTCGCGGTGGTCGCGCTTCTCTTCGGAGTGTTCGGTACCTCCGTGTACGGATACCTTCCGGAAATGATGCAAGTGCCGACGCTCGAAGTGCGGCCGTCCTGGCAGGGAACCTATGCGATCGGCGAGCAGACGCTCTCTAGCGCGCAGGCACTCTTCCTCGGTTCGGGCCCAAATTCATTCGCTCGCGATTGGGGTGCATACAAGCCGACATCCGTAAACACCACCCAGTTCTGGAGCGTTGATTTCGACGCGGGAGTCGGCGTCATTCCTACCGCTTTCATTACGGTGGGTGCGCTCGGCGTGGCCGCCTGGCTCGTACTACTCGCGTTTATCCTGCTCACGGTCGTGCGGATCCTGTATGACCGGCGTCCTATCGCGGGGCTGCGATTCTTGAGTGTCGTGTGTTCTTCGGCAGCACTCTACTTTTTCGCGCTTCATGTCATCCATGTACCGAACCTATCCATTACCGGCCTCGCCTTCGTCTTTTTGGGAGCGCTCGTCGCCTCGCGGGATGATATCCAGCATCGTGTCCTCCGGATCGGCGTCGAGTCATACCGTTCGCTCGTACTCCTCGTGGGCGCTGCGGCGATAGCGATCCTGCTTTTGATCTCATGCTTCTTCGCGCTTCGGTCGCTCGCTTCAGACATATCGATAAATCGAGCCATAGTCGCATACGAGCACACCGAGGATATCGGCGCAGCGAGCGCGTATGTCGCGCAAGCGGTAGCGATCGATCCATCCAATGATCGCGCGCAGCGCGCTGCCGTGGAGCTCGGTATCCTGCAGCTCGTGCAGATCGCCAATGCGGGCGATACGAGCGCGGAGGTCCGAGAAAAGCTGCAGCACACCATTACCGATACGATCCAGCATGGCCTCACTGCCGTTACGATCAATAGGAGAGACTATCAGAACTGGCTGACGCTCGCGCAGCTCTACCAACAGCTTGCCGGCGCGGGGGTAGAGGGGGCGTATGAGCAGGCGCAAGCGGCATACAAAGAAGCGGCGGCCAATAACCCGACGAATCCGCTCCCACTGCTTCGCCTCGCACAGCTTGAAACAGCACAAGACAATCAAACTGGCGCGATCGAGTATGCCGGGCAGGCGATCGCGCTGAAGCCCGATTTCGCGGGAGCGCTCTTTTTGCGCTCGCAGCTCTATGCGGCGGCAGGGCAGTACGAACAGGCGACTACCGATGCCGTCGCGCTCGTGCAGGTGGTGCCGCAGGATCCGCTCGCTTGGTTTGATTTGGGCGCAATTCTGTATGCCTCATCTCAGTACGAGCAGTCCGCGCTTGCCCTGCAGCAAGCAGTAACACTCGCGCCTGACTACGCAAACGCGCTCTTTATCCTCGCGCAGGCACTGGATAAGCTGGGCGAAACGGAGGGCGCGATCCGCGCGCTTGAGCATGTACAGGAACTGAATCCTGCCGACACGACGCTGCCGCCGCTTCTTGAATCACTTCGCGCGAAGGTTTCGAGCGCGCAATAGTATGGCTCCGGTACGCACGGGAAGCGCATGCGAGCCGTGCGCGGCGAATACGCTATGATCGAGCGGCTACTCGGCGGCTGGCTCCGGACGCGCCGAGCGCTCGGCTTCTTTGCCACTGAAATTCGCGGGATGCATGCCGCCGCGTACGTCCTCGCCGCGTCCGCGCTCTTTTCCTCTTTGCTTGCGCTCATGCGCGACCGTATCCTCGCGAATCTCTTCGGCGCGGGGACCGAGCTCGATCTCTACTACGCGGCTTTCAGGATCCCGGATTTGCTTTTCGTGGCGGCGGGCGCGCTCGTCTCCGTGTACATGCTGATCCCGATGCTCTCCTCGAGAAGCGAGGAGGAGGGCCGACGGTACATCGATACGGTCGTTACCGGCTTCTCGCTGCTTGCGCTTCTTGGGTGTGCTATCGCGTACTTCGCTGCTCCGGCGCTCCTTCGGTTTCTCTTTCCAAATTTCGCGGAAGAAGCGCTGCTCGGCTCGCTGATCCCGATGACGCGAATTCTGCTGCTCCAGCCGGTGCTGCTTGGGTTCTCGAACATTGTGGCGGCTGTTACGCAGTTCAGGCATCGCTACCTCCTCTACGCCATGTCTCCCATTGTGTACAACGTTGGGATCATTCTCGGCGCGCTGCTCTTCTATCCTCTTTGGGGACTATCAGGACTCGTATGGGGTGTCGTGCTCGGAGCGGCTCTCCATCTCGGCATCCAGCTTCCTCCCGCGTCGGCCGACGGCTTCTTCAAGCGGCTCTCGCTCGCAGATGTGCGTGGATTTTTCGAGACGGTACGGCTCTCCGTTCCGCGCGCGCTCGCGCTCTCGGCGACACAGCTCTCATTCCTCGGATTCCTGGCGCTTGCCGGGGGGCTCACGACGGGGTCCATTTCCGTATTCATGTTTGCATTCAATCTGCAGGCGGTGCCGCTCGCGATCATTGGCGCGAGCTATTCGGTCGCCGCGTTCCCTTCACTAGCCGCCATGATCGGGTCGGGCCAGTCCGAGCGCTTCGTCGCGCACGTCTCGGCGGCAGCACGGCACGTGCTCTTTTGGTCTCTGCCCGCGATGGCCCTCATGATCGTCTTGCGCGCGCATGTGGTGCGCACCATTCTCGGAAGCGGCGAATTCGACTGGACGGACACACGTCTCACCGCAGCTGCCTTCGCCCTTTTCGGAATATCGCTCGTGGCGCAGGCGATCACGCTGCTTCTTGTGCGCGGGTACTACGCCTCCGGGAGAACGCTCGTGCCCGTGCTCGTGGCCGCCGGGACGACGATCGTGGCGCTCTCCCTCGGCGTGCTTTTCTTGTACTTATTTGACATACCCGCGGTGAGCGCGTTTCTGGAAGCGCTCTTCCGCGTTACGGACGTGCCCGGCTCGCAGGTGCTCGCGTTGCCGCTTGCATTCTCCATTGCCGCGATTCTCGGCGCACTCGCACTCACCGTGGATTTCCAAATCCGCTTTGGTTCTTTCCTCTCCGGCACGCTTCCGGCGCTCTGGGAGGGTACCGTCGCGGCGTTCGCCTGCGGCGTATCCGCGTACGCGGTGCTTACAGCGCTCGGGCCTGTTACGCTTGCAAGCACGCTCGCTTCTGTATTCCTGCGAGGTGGAATAAGCGGACTGGTGGGAATCGGTGCAGCTGCATTTGCGTACTATTTCCTCGACAGTAGAGAGCTCTCCGAGGTACTCGCTGCATTCCGCAGGACGCTCCTGCGCAAGGCGGAACCGTATACGTCGGCGGAGTAGGGACTTTTACGGTGCTTTGATAGGATAGACGTCCGGGCACTCCGGGCGAAAGGTATGTCTCAAAAAATCAGGAACTTTTCAATAATTGCACCCATCGTCGCCCGACCCCTTTCGGCCAATGTGCGCTCGCAGGGAACCACCATAAGAGCACTCTAATACCATGTCTCCAAAAATCAGGAATTTTTCAATAATTGCACCCATCGTCGCCGGGACCACGGCTCTTTGGAAACCCACGGTTTCCAACGGCCGCCAGAGCGGCCTGCCTTCCTCCACGGGAAAACTACAGTTTTCCCGACCCCTTTCGGCCAATGTGCGCTCGCAGGGAACCACCATAAGAGCACTCTA
>CAZRXN010000026.1:8669-10762 GCA_964604085.1 uncultured Candidatus Saccharibacteria bacterium
ATACCATGTCTCCAAAAATCAGGAACTTTTCAATAATTGCGCACATTGATCACGGGAAATCGACGCTTGCGGATCGCATGTTGGAGATGACCGGGACGATCGAGCGACGCAAAATGCGCGAGCAGGTGCTCGATCGCATGGAGCTGGAGCGCGAGCGCGGCATTACGATTAAAATGCAGCCCGTACGCATGACCTGGAAGCACGGGGGAGAGGAGTATGTGCTCAACCTGATCGACACGCCGGGGCACGTAGATTTCGCGTACGAAGTATCACGCGCGCTCACTGCCGTCGAAGGCGTCGTGCTGCTCGTGGATGCGACGCAGGGTATCGAAGCGCAGACCCTCTCGGTGCTCGGGGTCGCCCAGTCGCTCGGCCTCGCGATTATCCCGGTCGTGTCGAAAATAGATGCGCCCACCGCGCGCGTTGCCGACATTCGCAGCGAGCTTGCGCTTCTGCTCGGATGCGACGAGTCCGACGTCCTCGGTGCTTCCGGCAAGACGGGAGAGGGCGTCTCGGCGGTGCTCGATACGGTCGTCGAGCGCATTCCGCCGCCGGAGGCACGCGGGAGCGGCCTCCAGGCGCTCATATTTGATTTCGCATACTCGGATCACCGGGGAGTCATTATCTATGCACGCGTCTTTAACGGTTCGATCCGAAAGGGGGAGGCGCTCTCGCTGGCCGCGGCGAGAGAGAATTTCAATGCAGTCGAAGTGGGCGTCCTCATGCCCGATGAGACGCCGCGGGATTCCATAGGGGAGGGCGAGATCGGCTACATCGTCACGGGCATTAAGCGGCCCGGCGTCGCCACCGTCGGCGATACCGTTGTCGCGGCGAAAGCGCCTGCCCCGGCGCTTCCGGGCTACCGCTCCCCAGCACCGGTCATTTGGGCCTCCGTGTATCCAGAGAGCCAGGACGACTTGGTCGCACTTCGGCAGTCGCTCGAGCGCTTGCATCTCTCCGACTCCTCGCTGTCGTATGAGGAAGAATCATCCGGAGTCATGGGGAAGGGTTTCCGATGCGGATTCCTCGGCATGCTCCACCTCGAGATCGTTATCGAGCGGCTCCGCCGCGAGTTCGGGCTCGCGCTCGTCGTAACAATGCCGACCACCGTATACGAGGTAGAGCGACTCGGTGGCGCCAAAGAGCGGGTGTATGCACCCTCGCGTTTCCCCGACGATGGGCAGATAGCGCGCGTCGAAGAGATGTGGGCGTCGCTCTCGATCATTACGCGGCCCGACCACATCGGCGGCATTTCCAAGCTTCTCTATGATCATGAGGCGATCGTAGGGGCGAGCGAGAGCTTGCCGGACGGTAAGGTTCGCCTCTCCGCCGACATGCCGGTTCGAGAATTGATGCGCGGATTTTTCGACCGTCTCAAGAGCATTTCATCCGGCTTCGCGTCTCTCTCATACGAGCTATCCGGCATGCGACAGGCGGATGTAACCCGTCTCGATGTGCTCGTGGCGGAGGAGCCGGTGCCTGCGTTTGCGCGAATCGTAAGCCGCCGCCGCCTGCAGCAGGAGGCCGAGGCGATGGTGGAGCGGCTGGAGAAGCTTTTGCCGCGCCAGCTTTTTGAGCTGAAAATACAGGCAAAGGCAAACGGGCGCATTGTGGCCGCGCGGCGCGTCTCCGCCATGCGAAAGGATGTTACGGGGTATCTCTATGGCGGCGACGTAACGCGAAAAATGAAGCTTCTCGAGAAGCAGAAAAAGGGGAAGAAAAAGATGCTCGCGCGCGGTAAGGTGGATATTCCGCATGAGGTGTTTTTGAAGGTGGTGCGGGAAGGGTAGCGCTTCGCGGGCGTGAGTTCCCTCGGTACGCCGTCTCGCCAGCTGGCTCGCGGCTGAAGTCTCGCGCCGTCGCGCTCCGAACCCCCTCGGGAACTCACGCCCGCTCCGCTAAGGTGAGAAGAAAACGTGAGCTTACCTGCCGTAGGTAGGGTTCGGCATGAAGGATTTCCCGCTTCGCTAGGATGGATGAGAAAAGCGACTGTCCTGCTAAAAATTTCTTATATCACCACCCAGCCCAGAATTTTAGGCGTTGAAGAAATGTCGGCTGGCGGGGTGGCTCCGGCTCTTCCTGATCAACGATAA
>CAZRXN010000027.1:0-10698 GCA_964604085.1 uncultured Candidatus Saccharibacteria bacterium
ATACCGTTCCCCAAGAATCTGCAGTCCTGACCATAAGGACATTCGTAGATCTGGATGTACCCCACGATATCTACAGCTTCCGAGCCATGGAGATCCCCGAAGCGATGCGGATGTCTCCCGAGCTCTGAACACTGCCCCGGTTTGGCTGTCGCCAAACCGGGGCGGTTCTTTTTTGCGCCGCTCCCCTCATGGGCTATGCTTCCTGTATGCGCGTTATTGCGATTGACCCTGGGTATGGCCGCTGCGGCGTGGCCATTGTGGAGCGAGGCACCGCTCGGGAAGAACTCCTCTACTCCTCGTGTATCGAGACCTCTTCCGGAATGCCGTTTCCCGAGCGCCTCGCGGCGGTCGTCGGAGAGTGCGAGCGGCTCTCGCGGCAATGGAGGCCGGATGCGCTCGCCATGGAAAAGCTCTACTTCAATTCAAACCAAAAGACGGCCATGCATGTGGCCGAAGTGCGCGGCGCATTGCTTGCGAAAGCGGCCGAGCTGGGGCTTCACGTCTTCGAGTACACGCCCGGGCAGGTGAAAGCAGCGGTATCGGGATACGGGAAATCCGATAAACAAGCCGTCGCGCGTATGCTAAAGAGCCTCCTCGCGCTGCAGAAAGAGATTAAATACGACGATGAGTACGACGCGATCGCGGTGGGCATCGCACATCTGGCGACAGTGCGCTCGTAGTGGCCGTTATTATGAAGGCCTCTACTGGGCAATGATGCACAGCGGCGGTATAATCCACACGTTATCCCCAATGGGATCTCGTTCGATCAATGAAATTTTCCTTTTTACGTTCGCTGCGTACGCGAAATAACTCGCGCGGTACACTCGCCCTCTGGAAACGAGCCCTGCTCATACTGGCCTTTCCCGTCATCGTCGCCGGCGGCGCGCTCACCGCGTACGCGATGCTGGTCTCTATCCCCTCAATAGACAATTTCGAGAATAGGCGCGTTGCAGAATCCACCAAAATATTCGATCGCACCGGTAACGTACTCCTCTACGACGTACACGGCACGATTCGCCGCACCGAGGTGCCGATTGACCAGATCAGTCCGTACATCCGGAATGCCACAATCGCGATCGAGGACGACACGTTCTACCAGCACTTCGGCTTCAGGCCGCTCTCCTTCCTCCGCGCGGTGCTCGTTAATATAACGACCGGCAGCTATAGCCAGGGCGGCTCGACAATCACGCAACAGGTCGTTAAAAACACGCTCCTTACACAAGACAAAAAAATCATACGCAAGCTCAAGGAAATCGTGCTCGCCATCAAGCTTGAGCGAATCCTCACCAAAGACCAGATTCTTCAGATTTACCTGAACGAAACAGGGTATGGGGGCACGATCTACGGTGTCGAGGAAGCGTCTGAATACTTCTATGGTAAGCACGCTTCCGAGGTAACGCTCGCGGAAGCCGCGTACTTGGCCGCGCTTCCCCAGGCGCCCACCCGATACTCGCCATATGGGAACCACAAAGACGAGCTCGAAGCGCGGAAGAACCTTGTGCTCACACAGATGAAAACGAACGGCTTCATAACGGAAGATGAGTATGAGGGCGCGATGGCCGAAAAAGTCGAATTCAAGGACACGAAAGAAGCTGGTATTAAAGCACCGCACTTCGTGTTCTTCGTGCGTGAGTATCTCGAGGAAAAGTACGGCGCCGATGCAGTCGCTAATGGTGGGCTGCGCGTTATCACCACGCTCGACTGGGATCTGCAGCAAAAAGCGGAGCAGGTCGTCGAGGAGCATGCGCGTGCGAACGAGACGAATTTCAATGCGGAGAATGCCGGGCTCGTCGCCATAGATCCGAAGACGGGGCAAATCCTCTCCATGGTGGGTTCCCGCGCCTACTTCGACCCCGATATCGACGGAAAGGTTAACGTGACCGTCGCGCCGCGTCAGCCAGGTTCCTCGTTCAAGCCCTTCGTGTATGCCGCGGCATTCGAGAAGGGCTACACGCCGGATACGATACTTTTCGATCTACAGACACAGTTTTCTACGGCGTGCAGCCCCTCCGACTACTCGAACAATACGCCCCCCTGCTATGCACCGGGTAATTACGACGAAAAATTCCGCGGGCCCATGTCGCTACGCGATGCGCTCGCGCAATCTATTAACGTCGTCGCGGTGAAGGTGCTCTATCTCGTCGGCATTCATGACGCCATCCATATGGCGGAGCGTCTCGGAATCACGACTCTCGCCGGCGCGGATCGCTACGGGCTCACGCTTGTGCTCGGCGGTGGTGAGGTAAAACTACTTGAGATGGTAAGCGCCTATGCATCGTTTGCGGACGATGGCGTACGCAATCCGCACACAGGCATTCTCGAGGTCCGCGATGCCGCCGGCAACGTACTCGAGACGTACGAACAGCACGAGGAGCGGGTACTCGAGCCTCAAATCTCCCGGCTCATCACGAGCGTCTTGTCAGATAACGAAGCGCGCATTCCCGAGTTCGGAGCGAATTCACCGCTCTACTTCCCGGGATATGACGTTGCGGCAAAAACGGGTACGACCAACGACTTCCGCGACGCTTGGATCCTCGGGTATTCAACCTCGATCGCTGCGGGCGCGTGGGCGGGCAATAACGACAACTCACCCATGGAAAAACGCATCGCCGCATTCATCGTGACGCCCATGTGGCATGAGTTCATGGAGTATGCGCTTGAAAAGTACCCTCCGCAGGATTTCCCCGAGCCCGCGCCTGATACACAGCTCGACTCGATATCACCTATACTCAAGGGCGAGTGGAACGTAGATCCTTTGCGCGGCGCGCACTCGATCCTCTACTGGGTGGATAAAGATCATCCGCGAAGTGGCGCGCCCACGAATGCTGCCGCGGATCCGCAGTTCTCATACTGGGAGTACCCGATCTCGATCTGGGCTGGGCAAAATCCTGTGATTTCGCCTATCAATCCCGGAGCGGGCGGTGGCGACTTCCGAATCATCATTCCGATCCCGAACGCCACACTCTCGGGCAATGCGCCTATCCCCGCAGCCGTTGCCTACCCTATAGGCGCGCACGTGCGGAAGGTTACCTACTACCTGAATGGCGATGAAGCGGGTAGCGCAACACAGCCACCCTTCTACGCTTCCCTGCGCACGGAGCAGCGCGGCCAGGTGCAACTACGTGCCGTATTCGAGACCGATGAGGGCGACATCGATCGAACGGTATCGTTCACCGTCCGCTAGGCGACCAAAGATCTTCTACCGATTGAGGGGCATGACAAGGTAGAGGAAGTTTTGATCGGAGACTCCACGGATCACGAGCGGTTTGCCTGCGCCCGCGAATCCCAGCGTGATACTATCGGAGTCAATGGATGAAAGGCAGTCAGATACGTAGCCGATGTGGAAGTACATATCAAGCTCCTCCCCCGAGAGTGCCGCTTCAAGCGAATCGGACATCTCCCCCACTGCCGACGATTGCGCCGTCACATCGAATACTTTTTTCTTCGGATACACGTGGAATCCAACTCGCTGCTCGACGCCGGAGAACACCCGCGCTTTCCGCAGGACTTCCGCGAAGTCATTCTTGAGCACGGTGGCCTCGGCGACCGTCTCTTTCGGGATGATTTCTTTGTAGTTTGGAAATGTGCCGTCTACGATGCGGGAGAGAAAGTGCATCGATTCCGCGTGGACGCTCATCTGTGAATCGTCTACGGAGAGGCGCACCGAATCATCCGACAGGCGCTCAAGGACGTGTACGAGCTCCTGAGCGTGCTTGAGCGGTATCAAAATCTCCTGATCAGCGTTCTTGGACGTATTCGAGACGGTTTTCTCCGCGAGGCGGAACGAGTCCGTTGCGACACAGCACATATTCTTTCCCGCCGTTGAAAGGAGAATACTGCCGAGCTCCGGCCGAATCATGGAAGAAGAGGCGGCATAGGATACCGACTGAATCGCCGATATCAGCGTCTCGCGTGACAGCTCGAAGCCCTGGTCTCCCCCGGCGGCGGCGAAAGCAGGGAATTCATCATGCGGAAGCGCTTTGATGAGCGTTTTTGTTCCCTTCGATTCGACGAGTAGGTTACCGGAATCCGTTGAAAGCGTAACTTTGTCGGCAATAATGGATCGAAGTGTTTGTGAAAAGACGCTCACAGGAATCGCGAGCACACCCTTCTCTTTCACCTCCCCCGGAACGGAAATCTCCACACCCGCCTCAAGATTGGTGGCTCGAATAGAGAGCCCCCGTGCACCCACGTCGAGGAGCACACAGGAGAGCACCGGGAGCGATTCCTTCTTCCCGACAATGCGCTCCGCAATGAGCACCGCATTCAATATTTTTTCCTTGGGGGTCGTGAAGTGCATGTTCTTTGTAATACTTCTTATAAATACCTATTACTACTATTAGCCGCGTGGATGTGTGGAAAGCGTCGAATGAGAGCGGAAAGCAAGGGTATTTTCGCGCTCACGCTTTGGGGACAGTATTGTGGATTCGAAATGCATAGCAAGGTGCACAAGCTCGGCACTGTCGTTTGGACTCTCTGATTCACTTTCTATCCCATTCATATGCATCTCGTGTTCACACGAAATTCACACTTATGCATGCACTAAAGAGCGGATATGGTCAAGCTCCTGTTCTAGGATGGTGTTTTTCTTGAGTTCTTCCTTAATTTTTTCGCACGAATGAATGACTGTCGTGTGGTCACGGCCGCCCAGCTTCTCACCTATCGATGGATACGATGCGCTGAACTCCTCGCGTAGGATGTACATGATTATTTGTCGCGGCTTCACGACTTCCTTCTTGCGGGTCTTTTCGTAGATGCTCTTTTCTGAAATTTCATAGTAATCAGCGATACGTCGCACCACCTCCTCGATGGAAACGCCCTTGTTGGGGCGGACGTTGTGTTTAATGAGCATCTTGGCGTCAGCGAGCGAAATCGCCTTCCCTTTCAGCTGGGACTTGCAGACGATCATGTTCAGCACACCCTCAAGCTCGCGGATATTGCCGCGCACATGTTCGGCGATGTACTCGACAATTTCGTCGGGGATGCTGAAGCCAAGCTGTTCAATCTTCGCATTTATGATCGCACGCCGAGACTCGACGTCGGGTTCGGGAATTTCGGCGATCATGCCGACGCCGAAACGTCCGCGCAGGCGGTCCTCGAAGCCCGGAAGCATGTTGGGGTGTTTATCTGACGAAAAGACGATCTGTTTGTTGTTGTCGAAGAGCGCATTGAAGAGATGGAAGAGCTCTTCCTGGGTCTTTTCAGTGTTCGCGATGAACTGCACATCATCCATGATGAGCACATCGTACTGACGGTACTGATCCTTGAAGCTATTCGCGCGTCCGGCGCGGACGGCGTTGATGTAGTCAACCGCGAAGCGCTCGGACGTAACGTAGAAGACTTTTTTATTTGTGTGCGTCTTCTTGAAATAGTTGCCGACCGCTTGAATAAGGTGCGTTTTTCCGCGTCCGGTCGAGCCGTAAATAAAGAGCGGGTTATACGTGAGTCCCGGCTTCTCTATCACGGCTTTCGCAGCCGCGTGCGCCAGCTGATTGAAGGGCCCTACCACAAAGGTATCGAACGTATAGCGCGGATTCAGGTTGTCGCGCTTATCGATATAGAGCGACTGGAGGTCCAGAGCGGCATTCTGCGGCGCCTGCGGGCGGTCTGCCCGCCGCTCTGCCGCAGGGGCGGAGCGCAGCACCGTGTATTCGACGCTTCTGATGGAGCTATCGAGCGCACGAAGGGTTCCCAGGATTACCTTATGGTGCTTATCCAGGAGCCACTCCTTTACGATCTTCGAGGGGACGCCGAGTACGACATTCCCCGATTCCCTATGTACGATATCCGTCCCGCGAAACCATGTCCTGAAGCTAGCTTCCGACGTCCCCAGTTCTATTTGGACGAGAGCGTTTTGCCACAGCTCGCGATTGCTCATGCGCACAGTATACGCGTCCCGAACGTGAATAGAAGATCCTTTTTCATGGGCGCTCGCGTGCATACCATGTGGAAAACCTGTTGATAGTAGTTCTGGCTCATTGGAGGCGTCCTAGGCGGATACTCCGGCACTCGTTGATTTTCCTCCCGGTTTGAGGCATACTTGCGGGCACTTATGAAGCGAACCTATCAGCCGAAGAAGCGCAAGCGTGCACGCACGCACGGCTATCGAGCGCGTACCGCTACGGCAAACGGCCGGGCCGTGCTTACCAGGCGCCGTCGCAAGGGGCGGGCGCGGCTCGCAGTGTAGGGCTATGGCGAAACCCGGCCGAATCTCGCGCGCCGGATTCAGCGACATACGAAAAAGGGGCGCGCGGCGCTATGTCGGGCGCTTTTTTACCCTTTCAGCGAGTTCCGCCCCTGGCAAAGAAGCGTTTACTTGCGTTGTTTCCAAAAAAACCGCGGCGAGGGCGACAGATCGCAACGCACTAAAGCGGCACTGCCGCGAAGCCGTACGTGCTGCGCTTGGGGGCATGAATGATGCCCCACCGCAGCGCTACGTGCTCCGCGCCTCTCCTGCTGCCGCGCGCGCTACCTGGCAGGAAATACGGATGGATATAGCGGAGCTCATTCGGAAAACGAAACGCCCCGAGTAGCCGAAATTTTCATTCACGGTACAATTCGCGAATGATTTCTTCATTGTTCCACGCGGTGATTTATCAGCCGCTCTACAACGGACTGATTGCGCTCGTGGATATCGTCCCAAACCACGACATAGGACTCGCGATTATCCTGCTCACGATCGCAGTGCGCTTCATCCTCTTTCCTCTCTCCAGACAAGCAGTCCGCACCCAAAAGGCAATGCGAGACATCGCTCCTGAACTGGAAGCGATAAAAACGAAATACAAGGATTCGCAGGAAGAGCAGGCGCGCGCTACATTCGCGCTTTACCGAGAAAAAAACATTCGTCCGTTCGCGAGCTTCTTTCTCGTTCTGATTCAGCTCCCCATTCTCATCGCTCTGTACTGGGTGTTCGGCTCGAGCGGGCTTCCTGCGGTGAATGCGGATCTCCTCTACAGCGTGGTCCCGGTGCCGTCGAACCTCAACATAGAATTCCTGGGACTCATCGATATGACCGCCAAACACTCGATCGCGCTCGCGTTTCTAGCGGCGCTCGCCCAAGCCGTCTACGCACGCCTCTCTATGGGGCCGCGGAAAAAGAGTCAACCTGCCACATCCCCCTCGTTCGCAAACGACATGGCGCGCAGCATGGACGTACAGATGCGCTATGTACTGCCGGTGTTTATCGGTGTTTTTGCGTACTCGCTTGCCGCCGCGGTGCCGCTGTACTGGGTTACGAGCACGAGCTTCATGATTGCCCAGGAGTTCTTTATGGGCCGCAGATTCAAGGAGTAAGCCGAAAATTGGCGCCGACCGTCGCGTTGGAGTATAGTGCGACGGTATGGACGGCACTCACGATACAGTTATTGAAGAAGCATTGCGGGGCATCCTCGATTCCCTGGGCGCTGCCTACACAGGAATTTCCACCGAAGAGATCGCTGGGCAACGCATTTTCGCGATACATACGGACGATGCTCGAACCCTCATCGGCCCCCACGGCGACGCGGTGCATGCGCTAGACTACCTCGTAAAAAAGATCGCGGAACATAAGCTCTTTCCGCAGGCTGAAGCGGGTGCTCCCGAGAAGGAAGGTGGGGAGCGGCTGCACTTCCTGGTGGACGTGAACGACTATCGCACGAAGCAAATCAAGGATTTGCAGGCCAAGGCGCTTATGATGGCCGAGCGAGCGCGGTCATTCCAATACGACGTCGAACTCTCCCCCATGAGCGCCTATGAACGCCTTATCGTGCACACGACACTCGCGGATGCACCGAACGTGAAGACGGAATCGCAGGGAGAGGGCCGAAACCGGCGCGTCGTCATTAAGTACGCCGCGTAAGCAGCTAGTTGCCTGCGGCGCGCAGAACATTCAGGTTCAGGATTTCGGGGTTGATCTGCTTCAGGATCAGCCACACGGAGAGCAGTAGCAACAGGCCGATCACGACGCCCCAGATGGCGTCTTTTGCGCGCTGCTTGGAGCTCCACACGTCGCTGCCCATGTACATCCACCCGGCGTATGCGAGCCGAAGGACGGCGAGAATGGCGCCGATTACGATGGCAGATCTGAATAGCAGATTAAAAAAGTCCGCGAGGTTGCCGTTGAAGGCGCCGGAGCCGCTTAAGGACACTCCCCCGATGCTACCGTTTGTACCCGAGTAATCAGCGAGCGTAATGAACGCGTATGCGCCGCCCTTCCGCCCCCATTCCATACATTTGTAAAGCCAGGTCATACCTATGGTTCGATGCGAAGCATCCAAAGGGATTGGTCCGCGGAGTTTTTAAAAGCGATGTACGTGCCCGCATCATTGATGCGCGGTTCGGCAATGTCTAGCAGCAGCCCTTCGCTCTCCGGAGAGTAGAGCGGCTCTGCGCTGCCGGCCCCGATGTCCACGACCCACCATGCATCGGACGTGTGCGCCTCGCCGCGCAGGCGCGCATCGAGGTAGGCATCGGGGATCGTATGCGGTACGGCGCAGTATGCGACGAGCCGCGCCCCAGGTGCCCACACGCACTTATCGGCAAGCGTTTTTACCGGCAACTCGATCGTGCTCGAGCTGCCACTTGCACGTGCAAAGAGGGATGCATTGGCGCCCGAGGAGGACGAGTACAGGAGCGCGCTCGACGTAGCGCGCGGCAAGACGATGAGGCCGGGGATGGAGCGCACGAGGGGTGAGAGGACCCCCGAGGAGAGCTCGTAGGCGCTGCCTGGTATGCCGCTCGCAGGCAGTTCCGCGAGGACGATTTTTCCGGGAACTGCGATGACGCGCCATGCGGGGAGCGCGGATGAGAGCAGCGTCTCCGGTTCCGCACCATCCCATGCCGAGCTCATGAGCGCGCTTCCAGAGCCGCTTGAGACGAGCGTAAGGAGCGCATCTTCCCCCGCGCCCTCAATGGCAAGCGTGCCTGCGCGAAGTGGAGCGGCGTGCAGTTGGCCGATACTTCCGGTCGTGGTGGACGTCTCAAGTGTTGCCGTAAAGGAAACGATCATGCCCTCGCTGTCCAACCCCCTGCCCGCGACATGTTCGCCGGATATTTCCGCCTCGTAGACCTTCGGAATGAGCGTATTTGAGAGCCGCGTTACTGCAGACGTTGCCGGATCCGCATCGAACAGGTACCCGGTGGAGCGCTCGAGGAAGCGCAGTGTCGAGGTCGCGACGAACGCCATACCCGCCGTAGGCGTCGTATTCACCTGCCAGAGCTGCGGTGCGCGCCTCTGCTGCTCTACTTTTGGCTCGCTGCCGCCGCCAAAACCGGAGGCGATGTTCGCCAGCGTGCTGCCGATCGCCTCGGTAAAAGTTGGGATGCCGGAGCCAAACCCGCGGGCCTCGCTCGCGCTGCGGATATCTTCCGTCTGCGCCCGCAGGAAGAGGTACCAGCCCCCGAGACCGAACACGAGCAGTACGATCGCGGCGATGCCGGAGTACTCAAGGATAAGAATGAGGTTCTGCTTCATACGCTATTGCCCGAATGGGAAACCGCTATCAACGCTGCTTCGCGACGTACCGAACTGCAGATGCCAGGCACCCTTCGAATCCAAGAACCAGTTGCTCTCATGCGTGAGCTCCAGCCCGATATCGGCGACGCCGGAGGAATTTGCCGCATCGATCGTGAGGATATCTGGCTCGGCGGGATCCGTTTCAATTTTATACGCGTTGACGCTCCACTCCCACACGAGCCCGCCGTCTTTCGGAGAGGGCGGGTACAGAAAAAGCGGCACAGCCCGGAGCGTTGTCTCTAGTGTGCTGAAGAGTGAGCTGGCCCCGAGCGCTTGATGGTACAGAGGGCCAAAGAGCGGGTGATCCTCGTAGAGCTCGAGCGTGGGTTCGACGGCGGAAACCTGCACACGCGAAGAAGCTACGATAGAGCCGTCGAGGGATGCAGCTTCTACCGAAACGGTGTCTGTTCCGTAGAGCTGTGGAGCTGGCAGGATCGCGCTCGATCTACCCCGTCCCGATGCGGATTCGAGCAGTGCGCCATTGCGGCGCCACGTGTAGATGAGGTTTTGGGGAGAAATGAAACCGGACGAGGTACGCAGGCGCGACACCGTCTCAAGAATCAGTGATGACCCAGGACTCGGGAGCGCCCTTCCCCTGAAAAAGGGCGGTGTGTATGAATTGGCGCTCCAGAGGATGTCGATTTCCGCAGGGCGGATAGTCGCGCTTGCTTCCGTGTGCACGTCCTCCGGGCTATCGACGGCTGCAGATATGGAAATTGAGGACCCGAGTGCCCCCGCTTGGACGGCGATACTCTTTTTACCATCGCTGCCGTCTATTGGGGAGCCATCGCGAAACCACTGTATATCACTGCGGTTTAAATCGGTGCCGGAAAGCGAGAGCAACACGGAATCCCCCGCTCTCGGGTGTGCGGGACTCATCGTTATGTTGAGCGGCGGGAGACCAAGCCCCGGGACGGAGAGCTCTTGCCCCAGGGCCAAGTGCGGCGCGCACAGGAGTACGATTGCCAGTGTGAGCGGTAGTGCGAAAGTTTCGCGCAACGTCATGGATTCATTGTACCGCGCGCAATTTAGGTAATGTGCGCAGGCGGCTCCATGTCTGCGGGTGGGCGCGGGGGCTGCGCAGCGGGAGCCGTGGCCGCGGCGGCAGGAGCTGCCGCAGCAGGAGTGCCTGGTGCGGGAGCGGCCGGGGGGGGGGGCTTTTGCGGCTCGGGCGGAGGCGGGAGCGGATTCGAGAGATCTTCCGA
>CAZRXN010000028.1:0-1562 GCA_964604085.1 uncultured Candidatus Saccharibacteria bacterium
CGCCTGCGGCGCGCGCCGCTTGTGCCCTCCGAACTGAAGAAGTTTCAATTTGTGACCCATACGGGACTCGAACCCGTGTTTCTACCGTGAGAGGGTAGCGTCCTAGACCGCTAGACGAATGGGCCAGCGCAGAAACTATACGATAAAGGCGCAGTCCTTTCAATCCGCACTGTATTGATTACCCGCGACGAGCGTAGTATATACCATAGTATATACTATTGCCCGAATGCGAAGCCGCCTATAGCGTATCGGCGCGCAGTGTGGGCTGGAAAAGGGCTCGGGCGAGAAGCGTGATCAGGCGCATGATGAGCCAGCCGGCGAGCGCGTAGAGAAGCATCGCGAAAATCGTCGAGAACTCAAGCACGTATCCTCCTGCGAGTGTCGGCGCCGGAAACATATTGGCGAACGGCGCGAGCAGCCCGTTCGTTATGTCATAAATCCAGGAGACGAACGGAGTCCCTGGGTTTGCGCCGAAGAAGCGCAGCAGGAGGCGCAGCGCGAGCGCGAGTTCCACAAGGCCAACTATCCCGTCGATGATTCGCAGTACGATGCGCACGGAGTGGTAACGTACGTCTCCCGGGGTATCCATGCCCATAAAGACGGTGCTCACGTCGACCCATTACAGCCATACGGTATGATGACGCCATGCGCACAATACTTGTCTCGGGTTCCCTCGCGTACGATCACATCATGGTATTCCCCGGCATGTTTCGGGACCACTTGTTGCCCGATCAGCTGCACGCCATATCGGTGAGCTTTGTCGTCGAAGAGGTGCGCCGCACTTTCGGCGGGACTGGCGGAAACATCGCATACACGCTCGCGCTCCTTGGCAGGCGCGTCGAGGTGCTCTCGCTCCTTGGCGGAGACGGACAGGCATACCGTGAGCGACTGAGGTCGCAGGGCATAGGTGTCGATAGGATCATGGTCGAGCCAGAGCGGCAGACCGCAACGTCCTATATCATGACGGACCGGGAGAATAATCAGATCGCGGCATTTCACCCGGGAGCGTCCGCGCTGGTCTACGATGGCGACTTACCCAAAAGCGGGGACATCTGCGGCATCATTTCGCCTTCGAATCCGTCTGATATGCTCTCGTTTGCGCGCGCGTATCGAGACTCAGGAGTTCCATTTTTTGTCGATCCGGGGCAGCAATTGACGAATCTTTCGGCGGAGGAGCTTCGTGAGTGTGTCTCCGGCGCAGAGGTGCTCTTCGCGAACGAGTATGAAGCGGAGCTCGTGCGCGAGCGCACCGGCTGGAGCGACGACACCCTTCAGGAGCAGGTGGGCGCCTTCGTCATTACGAAAGGCGCTGCTGGTACGGAGCTCTTGATACGGGGAACGCGTACGCATATTGAGGCGGTTCCGGTAAAGGAGCTTCGGGATCCTACAGGCGCCGGCGATGCGTACCGCGCGGGATTCGTCGCGGCGCACTGCGCTGGCGCGTCGCTCGAGGAAGCAGTGAAGGTGGGTAGTGCGACTGCCGTGTACGCCGTCGAGTGGGTCGGTACGCAGGAGCACTCGTTTAGCATGGAAGAAGTGGGGGAGCGATACGCGACTTGCTA
>CAZRXN010000028.1:1662-10222 GCA_964604085.1 uncultured Candidatus Saccharibacteria bacterium
CTCATGGGGTATACTCTCACGCGATGGCAGTCGAATCGGATATCAAGGATTCCGCACTCTCCGACTCGGGGAAGGCGCGCATCGAATGGGCGGATCGGGATATGCCGGTGCTCGCGAGCGTACGGGAGCGTTTCGAGCGCGAGCAGCCCTTTGGCGGCAAGCGACTCGCTGCCTGCCTCCACGTGACGGCTGAAACGGCGAACCTCATGCGCACGCTCAAAGCCGGCGGTGCAGACGTCGCACTCTGCGCCTCGAATCCGCTTTCCACGCAGGACGACGTCGCAGCGGCGCTCGTGCAGGAGTATGAGATTCCGGTATATGCGAAAAAGGGCGAAGATCGAGATACATTTTTCGCGCACGTGAATGCCGTGCTGGATAGGGAGCCGGTGCTCACCATGGACGACGGCGCGGACCTGGTGTCCACGCTGCACACGAATCGTCCTCAGATGCTCGCCAGAATGTTGGGCGGAACCGAGGAAACGACAACCGGCGTCATCCGGCTGCGCGCGATGGCAAAGGATGGCGCATTGAAGATGCCGATCGTGTCGGTGAACGATGCGAAGACAAAAAATCTTTTTGATAATCGTTATGGTACCGGGCAGTCCACGCTGGACGGAGTCATCCGGGCTACGGACATGCTGATCGCCGGCAAGACTGCAGTCGTCGCCGGGTATGGATGGTGCGGGCGTGGCTTCGCGATGCGGGCACGCGGCATGGGCGCGAATGTGATCGTTACCGAAGTCGATCCGATCAAGGCGCTCGAGGCCGCGATGGACGGATTCCGCGTGATGCCGATGGCGGAAGCGGCACCCATGGGAGATCTCTTTTGCACCGTCACGGGGGACACAAAAGTCATCCGGGAGGAACACTTCAGGCGGATGAAAGACGGAGCGGTAGTCTGTAATGCAGGTCATTTCGATGTCGAGGTAGACGTAGACGCGCTGTCGCGCATGTCGACATCCAAAAGAGCGCAGGTACGCCCCTTTGTGGACGAGTTTACCCTCGAGGGCCGACGTATTTATCTCCTCGCCGAGGGACGACTCGTAAATCTAGCTGCCGCCGAAGGTCATCCGGCATCCGTCATGGACATGAGCTTCGCAACCCAAGCGCTCGCCTGCGAGTGGATGGCGACGCAGCAAAAGCAGCTGCCGCCTGCCGTCTACGAAGTGTCGGAGGAGATCGAGCGCGCTGTGGCACTGGCCAAACTGCACTCTATGGGGATCGGTCTGGATGAGCTCACCGAGGAGCAAAAGGCCTACCTTGAGAGCTGGCAGGCAGGGACCTGAGTAAGTACGGGATTTCTAAGCGGGGTTGACGAAGCCATTGACATGGGGTCTGATTCGTGTTAATATACGAAAGTAAGCCGTTTTTCGGCTTGCGACGATGCAAACACTACTTACAGGGGCCTTAGTGGGCTTTTTTCTTTTGTCCGGCATAACGGCACCGGATCCCCAGGGCGAGCAAGCGCCTGCGGCATCCCTTCCGGCCGAACAGACATACACGGTTACGATGACCGGTTATAACGCGGTTCCTGCGCAAACGGACGGTGATCCCTTTACGACTGCGAGCGGGGCATACTCCGATCCCGACCTGGTGGCCGCTCGATCGGTAGACCTCGCGGATGAGCTGCCCTTTGGCACCGTGATCGAGATTACGCCGAGGGAGGGTACTCCTTCGGGTACATGCGGTATCGGGCTGACGGCGGATCGTTTGGGCTACCGGGTCATAGCTGACTCAATGCACCCGAGAAAGCGAAATCAGGTGGACATCCTCTTCGATACGTCGCGCTCGATTCACATGAACGGGAAAGCCATCAACCCCGCAATCGCCCTCGGTATTTGCGACGAGGTAGAAATACGCGTAGTCGGCCACATCGATATCAAAGATATGCCCGCGAGCCAGACGGAGCTTGCCGCCGCGCTCGGCGAGGCGTCTCTCGCTTCGCGCTAACGCACCCTCGGCTTGACGAGAGCCCTGCTCGTACCCATGCTGGGGCGAATGGATGCATGCTACGCAGTCCCGATTGAGACGCCTAAAAAATTCATTTTGAACGGCCTGTGGTTTGGGCCGAAGAGCGCGAAGCGTGTGATCGTGTATGTGCATGGGCTCTCGTCTTCCATGTTTTCGCGACTCTCTCTTTTGCGCCACCTCACCGATGCGCGCACGGCCGTGCTGGTGTTTGATACGCGCGGCGCGCATACCATAGGAAGGACTCGGCGCGTGCGTGGCAAAGGGCGCCTCTCCGGGGGAGCGTACGAGCGCTTCCACGAGTGCATAGATGATATTGAAGGAGCCGTGCGCTTCGCGAGGCGGCAAGGTGCGCGGGAAATCATTCTCGCGGGACATTCGACGGGAAGCCAGAAGGCCGCACTGTACGCTTCAAAAAAGGGCGTGCGCCTCGCGGGCGTTATACTCCTAGCGCCGCTGAGCGATTTTGCGGGCGTGCAGACGCATTCGAATCTGCGCCGCGCGACGCTTTTCGCGCGCCGCGCGGTGGCGCGCGGCGCGCCCCACGAGCTCATGCCTGAAGAATTCGGCTTCCCGCTCGCCGACGCACAGCGCTTCCTCTCCCTGTATACGCCAGACAGCGTCGAACAAAGGATATTCAGCTACTTCGATCCGATGTCGCACTCGAAGGTGTTGGCCGCAATCAGAACCCCAATCTTGGTGCTTCTTGCAGGCGCAGACGAGTACGGCGATCGTCCGGCTCGGGATATCGCGCTGTGGTTCGAGGGCGCGCAGCGCGCGAGATCATTCGAAGTGCGTATAGTGCCGCGCGCGCGACACTCCTTTTCTAGGCACGAAGCAGTAGCTGTACGGATCATTCGCGGCTGGCTGCGGTCTCTATAGCCGCTTTACGGCTTTTGGAGTCGTTGGTATAAGGGAAAAAGAAAAAGTGGAAAAGAAGGAGGTGACAGGTGTTTAGGTGTGCTACATACCTTCCGCCGTGGCCTTCGACACGGCGAATCGCGGAGCTGTTCGGAGACGCATTCGATCGGAAGATCGGCGAGCGCGTCTTCGTCGCTTTGCTTGAAACGTATGCGCGACGCACGCTCTCGAGGCGTATGCGGCAGAGACTCTCGGTGGCATTCCGATTCGGCAAGAGAGGATATGTGCCACAGGCCTCTTCCAGCGTGTTTTGGGATACGCGGCTCGGGATAGAACTACGGCACGAGGGCGAAATCATCGCCGTGATAGGCTTTGACGTTCTCTTCTTTGGCGACCTAATCATTCGCCAGATACAGGGCGTGAGCTGGTGCGACGACATCCTCTCGCACCTTCGGTGGGAGCGACTGCTCGTCGCGCTCGTGCGTGATATCGCCGCACGAGAGCGCATATTCAGGGGTAAGCGGCTCTGCGTTTCAGACCCGCGCGAGCACCCGAATTACACCACGCCGGCTATCCCCGGGATTGAGAGAGACCCGGAACTCTTGCGCGAACACCAGGCGCGCATGAAGCGCCGGTACAATGGCACCGCTCGTCGTCTGAAGTTCAAGTGGGCCTCATGGCGGTGGGTTTTGCGGTTGGACGATGTTGTCGTCCAACCGCTTTTTTGCGCACCGCGCGGTGGAAAAGGGTAGGGCAGAGTGCTACACTCCCGGACGTGGAACACGGCATTCATGTAGCGCTTGCGGCGGAGAATATCGGCAGATTTCTCGGCCTCCCCATAACGAACTCTCTCCTCATGAGCTGGCTCGTCGTGGGTATCCTCATCGCCGTCGCGCTCTTCATGGGCAGACGGCTCACGATGGTACCCGGGCGATTCCAAACACTCCTCGAGTGGCTCTTCGGCGGCATATACGATTACGTCGCCGATACGCTCGAGAGCCGCGATCTCGCGCGGCGCTTCTTCCCGCTCCTCATGACCATCTTCCTCTTCCTTGCCACGGCTAACGCGATCGAATTTACGCCAGGCATCGGCTCCCTCACGATTCATGCCGAGCACGGGACGGTGCCGCTTTTGCGCAGCATGAACACCGATCTCAATATGACGTTGGCTCTGGCGATCATCGTCTTTTTCGTCATTGAAATTACCGGCATTGTGGTGATCGGCGCGGCGAAGTACGGCGGCAAATTTGTGAACTTCCATTCGCCTCTGGGCTTCGCCATAGGCGTCATCGAGCTCTTCTCCGAGCTCGCACGCCTCATCGCATTTTCCTTCCGTTTGTTTGGGAACATCTTCGCAGGAGAAGTGCTTATCCTTGTTGCCTCATATTTCGTCCCCTATGTGCTGCCGGTCCCGCTGATGGCCTTTGAAATGTTCGTCGGATTCATTCAAGCGGCGATTTTTGCGCTCCTCACGCTCTTTTTCATCAAGATAGCTGTTACAGAATCCCACTAGCAGCGCTTTTCCCCCGTATAAACCGTGGTACAATGCCGCCGTCGCTTGCATTGTATTATCAGCTATTCAGGTAATGGACTATGGACATCGAATCGGCAAAAACACTCGGTATGGCGATCGCCGTAGGCGTCGGCGTACTTGGTCCGGGCATAGGCATCGGCCTCATCGTCGCGAAAGCGCTCGAGGCGATCGGCCGCAACCCGGAGGCATCGAGCACGATTCAGCCGACCATGTTTATCGGCATCGCGTTCACCGAGGCGCTCGCGATTTTCGCGTTGGTCATCGGCTTCATCGTGAAGTTCGTGTAATCAGCTCGACGCTGGAAAGGGAGCTGGCTTTCGTATCACGCATACGAATCGCCGGTTCCGAGCGCACCGTGACTCCTCACGTTTTCTCTACATAGAGTCCTATGAGTCAACTATTCGAAATCTTCGGTTTGGATTGGAAGCTCCTGCTCGCGCAGGCGTTCAATTTCACCATGCTGCTTATCGCGCTATGGTGGTTTTTGTATCGCCCGGTGCTGAAGATTATCGATACGAGACGCACTCGCGTGGAAGAGGGGGTGCGTAAGGCCGAAGAGGCCGATCAGCGCCTGGCGTCGGCTCACAAAGAGGGCACCGAGATCGTTGGAAAAGCGGCGCGCGAAGCCGAATCGATCGTCGGCGACGCCCGTACCCGTGCCGAGATGCGCGGGGGTGAAATTCTAAAAGAGGCGGAAGTCCGCGCGGAAAGCATACTCTCCGACGCTGCCGCTCGTGCAGAGGAGGCGCATCGGCAAGCGCTCTTATCGGCTGAGAAGGATATTGCGAAGGCTGCTATTCTCGCTTCGGAGAAGATTCTCAAGGAGAAGTCCTCCTGATGCATATGCATGAGACCTACGCGAAAGCACTTCTCGAACTGGTAAACCGCGGCACAACGCCGAAGGAGGCGGTCGCGTCTATATGGAAGGTACTCTCGAAGAGCGGGAAGGCCTCGCTCTTCCCGTCGATCGCGAAGAGTGTGGCGCGCCTGGCGGGGCGAGAGATGCGTATGAAAGGGACGGTGCTCGTCGTGGCAAAGGAGGCGGATGCCGCCGAGGCGAAGGAGCGAAGCGGCGAAAAAGATGCGACGGTGCGTATAGATCCGACGATCATCGGTGGGTGGCGGCTCGAGAGCGCCGAAGAGCTGCGCGACGCGAGCTACAAGCGCGCGCTTTTGGAGATTTATCAGCGGGCGATTGATGCGGTATAGTGCTAGCGCTATGGACAATGCGATCGTAGAAAAAATAATAAAGGAGATTGAGGGGTACGCGCCGACCAAGGAGCGCGAGCATGTTGGCCGAGTGAGCACTGTGGGCGACGGAATTGTATCGCTCGACGGCCTCTCCGATGCGGTTCTCTCGGAAATCATCGAGTTCGAGACCGTCGCGGGCAAGTCGCTCCGGGAGTCCGCAGAGGCGGAAGGAGCTCTCTATGGCTTGGTGCTGAATCTCGAAGAGGATGGCGTTAAAGCCGCCATTTTGGGCGACACGGCCCGAGTGAAAGAGGGTATGCTCGCGAAGTCTACAGGGCGCATTCTCTCCGTTCCTTCGGGCGAGTCGCTGCTTGGCCGCGTGGTCAACGCGCTGGGCGAACCCGTCGACGGCAAGGGTCCCTGCAAGGATACGACGCTCATGCCCGTCGAGCGGGAAGCGTACGGTGTCATCGAGCGCAAATCCGTTTCAGTGCCGCTCCAGACCGGCATCAAAGCGATCGACGCAATGATTCCGATCGGCCGCGGTCAGCGCGAGCTCATTATCGGCGATCGCGCGACGGGTAAGACGACAGTCGCGATCGATACGATCCTCAATCAGAGAAACGAGCCGGAAGCACGTCGCCCCATTTGTATCTATGTGGCGGTCGGTCAGAAGGAATCGAAGACGGCGCGCATCATGTCGCAGCTGCGCGAAGGCGGCGCGCTCTCCTATACGATTATCGTGGATGCGCCCGCATCCGCGCCTGCCGCGCTCCAATATCTCGCACCCTTTACGGGAGCGGCGATCGGGGAGTACTTCATGGACCGCGGGAAAGACGTACTCGTGATCTACGACGACCTTTCGAAGCAGGCCGTAGCGTATCGCGAACTCTCGCTCCTCCTGCGCCGCCCGCCGGGTCGTGAGGCCTACCCGGGCGATATTTTCTACCTGCACTCGCGACTTCTGGAGCGTGCGGCACGGCTCTCCGAAGAGAAGGGAGGCGGCTCGCTCACGGCCCTCCCCATCATCGAGACACAGGATGGCGATATTTCCGCCTACATTCCGACCAACGTCATTTCTATTACCGACGGGCAGATATTCCTGGACTCGTCGCTCTTCAATAAGGGGATCCGCCCGGCTATCGACGTGGGCATGTCGGTTTCGCGCGTGGGATCTTCCGCACAGACGAAAGCGATGAAGTCCGTGGCAGGTACGCTGCGGCTCGAGCTCGCGCAGTTCCGCGATCTCGAGGCGTTCATGCAGTTCGCGCAGGACCTTGATCCCGAGACTGCGGAGCGCATCGGCAGGGGACAGCGAATGATCGAGATCCTGAAGCAGAAAAACGGCGCTCCCATTCCCGTCGAGCGCCAGGTAGTAGCGATTTTCGCCGCCGGTTCGGGTCTATTTCACGATACGCCGGTCGCACAAGTGTCCGAGGGCGAAGACCTTCTGCTCTCGTTCGTTGACGCGAACGCGCCGAAGGCGCTCGATGCGATACGCGAGACCGGCTTACTCTCGGACGACACGAAGGCGGATCTCAAGAATGTGTTCGAGAAGTTCAAGACGGCGCATAAAGAATTGTTCGCGGCATAGAGGACGCGCTCCAGAGAGGAGCGCTTGAGTATATGGCAGACCTCAAGAATATAAAGCGGAAAATACAGTCGACGAAGAAAACCGGCACGGTAACGCGTGCGATGGAAGCGGTCTCGGCAGTAAAGATGCGCAAGGCGCAGGAGCGGGCGCTCTCGGGCCGAGCCTATGCGTCTGCTGCACTAGCGATCCTCGAGCGGCTCGCGGGAACCGTAGACGTCAAACGGCACCGTCTGCTTTTGCCACGCGCGGGAAAGACGGGTGTGGTCATCATAACGAGCGATAAAGGGTTAGCCGGGGCGCTCAATTCCGGAGTCATCCGCGAGGTTGAACGCATGCTCATGGAGCGGCGCATCGGGAAGGGCGATGCTGTGCTGATCGCAGCGGGGCGGCGCGGTGCGGACTACTTTGCGTCCCGCGGCTGGGATGTACGCGAACGCCATGAGAACGTCTCGGAAACCGTTACCGAAACCGACCTGCGCACGATCACCGATTCTCTACTCGCGCTCCACGCTTCTGGAGAGATCGGAAGCGCGGCTATAGCGTACACGAACTTCCTCTCCACATTCGAGCAGAAGGCCGTCGTGCGCTCGCTCCTGCCTATCTCGGCAGATTCGATCAAGGAAATGGTTCAGGGAATTACGCCGGTGAAAGGCCGGTGGGCAGGCTTGATGGAGGAGGAGCACAAGACACCTGCCGCGTACACGATAGAGCCTAGTGCCGACGAGGTGTTGGAAGAGCTTTTGCCTCGGCTCCTCAACGTGGCGGTCTTCCACGCGCTCCTTGAAGCGAAAGCATCGGAGCACTCGGCTCGCATGGTCGCAATGAAGAGCGCCACGGACAAGACGAAAGAAATGATCGTCGCGCTTACGCGCGTATTCAACAAGGCTCGACAGGCCGCAATTACCGCCGAAGTATCCGAAATAACGTCTGGTATAGAGGCGATGAGATGACGCATTTTTTTCGCACTTTTACAAAAAAACGAGTATAATCCTATTTCTTATGGAGAAAGGCATCATCACACAGATAATCGGTCCGGTGGTGGACGTTCGCTTCGGCGAGGGGGAAGCCGAGGCGCAGTTGCCGGAAATCAACACGGCTCTTATGCTCGAGCACCAGGGGAAGCCGCTCGTACTCGAAGTCGCGCAGCACCTCGGGCTCAATCGGGTGCGCTGCATCGCCATGGGCGACACAGCAGGGCTCGCCCGCGATACGGAAGTCATAAATACAGGTGAAGCAATCAGCGTCCCGGTAGGGGAAGCGGCGCTGGGCCGCATGTTCAACGTGACCGGGGATCCGATCGATGGACAGGACGCGCCGAAGAAAGCGAAGCGCCTCCCCATACACCGCGATCCTCCTCCGTTCACCAAACAGAGCACGAAAGCGGAGGTATTCGAGACCCGCATCAAAGCGAT
>CAZRXN010000029.1:0-9634 GCA_964604085.1 uncultured Candidatus Saccharibacteria bacterium
GACCGCCGCCACCGCTTCCGCCTCCACCTTGGCCGCCCTGCATGAGCTTGTCGAGCAGACCTTTAAAGATGTCGGCGATGCCTTTCGTGATTGCCGCATCTCCTGAGCCGAACTGATCGGCATATCCTGTGCCGACGCAAATGGAGTTGCAGCACATACCGATTTGCGTCGCGCCAGCAACATGTTGCGTACACATTGCATATCCGCAGGTGGGTCCCTCCGGCGGGGGTGGCGGACATGTCGGCAATACCGCACCCCCTTGTGCATGGACGGAGATGGGCAAGGACAAGAGCGCGAGAATGGCGAACGGGGCGATACGGATCATGCGTACATGCTACGAGACTACCGAGCCCGGCGCAAAGCCGGTTTTGTGCACAGCTATTTCAGCTCGAGCGCGAAGCGCTCGAGCGCATATTCGAGATCGAAGCCCGAGCGGCGTGCTTTGTGCGGCAATTCGGCAAGTGCTGCGATGAGCCCGCGCGTGCGCGGCGCTTCGGACGCGCGCCCCTTGAGCAGCATGTCCTTCGCCGCCCAAAAGAGAATGCCATGTAGCATCTCCGGTGCAGCACCCCGCGCGTACTCTCGCATCAATCCGATCCAGAGCGCTTTCTTATCGCGGCGTCGTAGCGCACCGGCAAGCGCGAAGGCGCTGCTCGAGCGCTCACCAGATGGCACGGCAAACGTCGCGACGTTTTGCGCAACCCGAGTCAGACGACGCTTCATGTCCGCATCGCACACTTCTTCGTACAAAAATACAGGGTCCTCGCTCTCACTCATGTGCGCGAGCTCACGCAAAAAGAGCGCGCGGAGCTCATCGTTCGAGAGAATGTTCTCGAGTGCGAGCGCGCGCGGAGAGTCGAACATGCCGCCGCCCGCGAGTGCCGCGGCGAGGTCCGGCGCAACGTGCGCGTCGGTAATGCGGACGACCTCCCTGCCCGGTGCAATGCGCGCCATATCCGCGCGCATGGCCTCGCGCGCCTTCTCTCGATCCGTTCCTAGGTATACGTACAACATGGTCAAAACGATTGCTTTTCCAGTTCTGCCCAATTCTTCCCGATTGAGCACTCCGCGACAATGGGTACGCCCGAGAGCTGCTCGGCTGCGACTGAGCGCTCCATTATCTTTTTGATCTCTCGAGCGAGATCTTGCGCGCTCCCCTCCTCCGCCTCGTACACGAGCTCGTCGTGCACCTGCAAGACCAGGCGAGCCTTTTCTCGACGGCCGTTTTTTTCTAAAAACTCATCCGCGCGCACCATCGCGAGCTTGATAATGTCGGACTGCGTTCCCTGTACCGGCGCATTGACCGCCATGCGCTCCGCCTGCGCGCGTACTTGCGGAAGCGAGGAGGCGAATCCCGAGAAGTACCGTCGCCTTCCGAAGAGCGTCTCCGTGAAGCCGTCGCGCGCGGCTGCCGCTTTCGTGCGCTCGATCCACTCGGCAAGGCCTCCGAAGTTCGCGAAGTAGTCCGAGAGGTACTTTGCCGCCTCCGCGCGCGACGGCGCTGCTTCTGGCGGCAGCCCTTCGCTCAAATTTTCCCGTAGCGCATTCACGCCCATACCGTAGAGGATGCCGAAATTGATGACCTTCGCACGGCGGCGCATTTCATAATCAACCTCTTTAAGCGGAACATTGAAGACGCGTGCCGCGACCGCGGCATGGATGTCCTCGCCGCGCTTGAACACCTCCGTCAGCGCTTTGTCTCCCGAGAGCGCCGCGGCGATGCGCAGCTCGATTTGCGAGTAGTCGAGCGCCAGCAGCACCGAGCCCGGCTTCGCCGTGAACGCACGGCGGATACGCCGCCCGTACTCGGTGCGAATTGGAATGTTTTGGAGATTCGGATTCTGGCTCGCCATGCGGCCGGTCGTCGTTCCCGCCTGAAGGAATTGCGCGTGCAGGCGGCCGTCCTCTCCTGCGAGCGTAGGCATTTTTTCGATGTACGTGGAGAGAAGCTTGTGCAACTCCCGATAGGAGAGAATGTCCGCGATGATGGGGCTTTGGTCGCTCATTTTCGCGAGCTCTTCCTCGCGCGTAGTGCGTGCACCGCCTGCCGTTTTCTTGCTTCCGACTGGGACGAGCTTCATTTCGTCGTAGAGCACCGCGCCGAGCTGTCGCGGGGAATTGATATTGAATTCCCGCCCAACGCGCTCGTAAATGCGGCTCGCGATACCCTCGAGCTCTTTTGCGTACTGCCGCGAGAGCGTTTTGAGGTACGCGCTATCGAGCGCGATACCGTCGCGCTGCATGCCCTCGATAATAGGGATCAGCGGCCGCTCGATCACATCGTAGACCTCCTGCAGGCGCCCCGTCGCGCGCAGCGTCTCGAATATTCGCTTGCGCGCAGCTTCAAACGTGTCGGTTTTCGCGAATCGGTAGATATCGTCGAGCGAGGGGTTTGTGAGATCGGAGCGTAGGAGCCAGAGCGCTACTGAAGTCTCCGCGAGCGCGCGAGGATCTATAGCTTCCTGCGGGCGAAGCAGAGTGGGCTGCGCCCCGTTCGCCTCATTTTGTTCGCCGCTTTGTGCGGCCGCGAGCCGAACACGCTCTTTCAGGGTGCGAAATTCGTACTCGTCGCACAGGTCGGCTATCGTTGAGACATGATCTTCGAGTCGCCACTCTTTGTCCGGCATCGTGAAGGTAATCGGCGCGTCGAAGTGCGTACGCGCAAGGTCGCGGGAGAACCGTGCATCCTTTTCCGACGCGATGAGGAGCTGCACGATGCGCGGTTTGATGCCATGCTCCTGGAATGACTTCGGATTCTTTTTTAGCGCTTTGTATATGTCGTCAATCGAGCCGAATGCACGAATAAGCTCGGTCGCCGTCTTTTCACCGATGCCCGCCACACCCTTGATGTTGTCCGAGGGGTCGCCGCGCAGACCCTTGTAGTCCGGAATGAGCTCTGGTCCGAAGCCATACCGCTCGCGTACCTTGTCCTCATCGTAGAGCACGGTATCCGAGAGCCCTTGCCGGAGCGTATAGACGCGCACATCTTTCCCCCGTACGAGCTGCAGCGTATCCAGGTCGCCGGAGGCGATCATGATTTCGACGCCTTTCGTGCGTGCGAGGCGCGCCGCGATCGTGGCGATGACATCGTCTGCCTCGAAGCCCGGCGCTTCATAAACTGGGATCCCGAACGCTTTGAAAACCTCCGGCGCTCGCTTGAGCTGCGCCACAAGCTCGTCGTCCGCTTTCATTCGCGTCGCTTTGTATTCGGTAAACACATCGTGTCGGTGCGTCGGCCCTGGGAGATCTCGTGCGGCTATTATGTAGTCCGGTTTTTTATCGGCGATGAGCTTCAGCATCATTGTGATCAGCCCATAGAGCGCTCCCGTCGGAACGCCCTTCGAGGAAGCGAAGTCCGGAAGCGCATGGTAGGCCCGATGCAGTACGGCATGGGAATCGAGGAGCACGAGCCGCCTCCGCGCCTGCTTCTTTTTTACTGCCCCTGCTTTTTTCTTCGCCATACTACTCGTAGGTAATCTCGCGCGCTCCCTCATCTCTGTACACGAGCGAAATGCGCCGCGCCCCCTCGGGCAGCGCTTGCGCAAGTCGCTCGGGCCACTCAATCAGAACGAGCGCATCCCGATCTGCGCACATCTCTTCGAATCGGAGGGGCTCAAGCTCGCGCACGTCTTCAATCCGATATGCATCAATGTGGACTAACTTTTTAAACGGCCCGCGCGGAAGGGCGTATGCCTGCTCGATCGTGAAAGTGGGGCTCGTAATCTGCTCTTCTACGCCGAAATATCGGGCTATTCCGCGCACGAAAGTCGTCTTTCCCGCGCCGAGATCGCCGGAGAGCGCCACCACGCGCGCACTTCTTTCATCCTGGACGAGCGAGGCTGCAAACCGCGCCGCTTCCTCCGCCATAGCCGCCTCACCGCGCACCTCCATTCACCCATTGTACGGTACAATGATGGCAATGCCCCAATTTGCAGACGAGAAGCGCCGAACCGAGCGCGTCGATGAAATGCGTCGCCGGGAGGAGGAGCAACTCGCAGAGATGCTCTCCCGCAGGTACGGCGTGGAGTACGTTGACCTTACCTCGAAATCTATCGATACCGACGCGCTTCGCCTTATACCCGAGAAGGAGGCGCGGGAGGGCGAGGTGGCCGCATTTCGCAAAATAAATAAGCGCGTCTTCGTCGCCATGCGCGCGCCTGAGCGCGACGATTCCCTCCGCGCCGTCGCTGCGCTCGAGCGGCTCGGTTACGAAGCCCGCCGCTTCATTGTTTCCCGCGCCTCACTCGAGCACGCGTGGGATCGCTACCACGATCTCTCCTATGCGACGGAAACGGAGGCAGGCGTCCTCACCCTCTCGAACGAGACGATCCAGCAGATGCTCGCCCAGCTGAGGACGCTCGGCGACGTACAGGGGCAAGTGGATGGCTTCATCAAAAGCAGGGACGCGCATCGCATTTCTCGCGTACTAGAAGTGGTGATGGCAGGGGCGCTCTCGCTTGGTGCATCCGATATCCACCTGGAGCCGCAAGAAGAGAACGTGCGCATGCGCTACCGGCTCGACGGCGTGCTTACCGAAGTGCTCACGTTCGACCCATCCACGTACGCGCTCGTCTCCTCGCGCGTAAAGCTGCTCTCCGGACTGAAACTCAACATAAAAAACGCTGCACAAGATGGTCGCTTCTCAATCGTGGTTGGCGGCAAGGAAATCGAAATACGTACCTCGGTGTTGCCCGGTTCCTACGCTGAAACGATCGTTATGCGTATTCTCGATCCCTCCACGATCGCGCTCCCCATGGAGAAGCTCGGCTTCGACCCCTACCTCATGGAGATTTTCGCGCATGAGATTCAAAAGCCAAACGGCATGATCTTGAACACTGGCCCGACTGGTAGCGGAAAGACGACGACGCTGTACGCATTCTTGCGAGGCGTCGCTAAGCCGGAGATCAAGATCGTAACGATCGAAGACCCGATCGAGTATCACCTACCCGGCATAGTGCAAACGCAGGTGTCGAAAACCTACACCTTCGCGTCCGGGCTGCGCAGCACCTTGCGCCAAGACCCGGATGTCATCATGGTCGGCGAGATTCGCGATCCGGAGGTGGCCTCCACCGCTGTACACGCCTCACTCACGGGCCACCTCGTCTTCTCGACGCTGCACACGAATGACGCTGCGGGTACGTTCCCCCGCCTCATCGACATGGGGATCGCGCCCGATATCCTCGGCGCAGCGGTAACCGTCGCAATGGCCCAGCGCCTCGTGCGACGCTTGTGCGACAAGTGCCGCGAGTCGCGCATGATCGAGGGGCGCGAGCGCGAACTCATGGATCGCTTGCTCGCGAACATCCCCCATGCAGACGAGCTTCCTCAGAATCGCGACACGATGTGGGTCCCAAAGGGCTGCCCCGCGTGCGGCGGCGTCGGGTATCATGGCCGCATCGCCGTAGTGGAAGTGATCCTCATGGATCGAGAGATGGAAGAAGCAGTACGACATACCTCAAGCGAGCGCGAGCTCTGGAAGGCCGCGAAGCACCAGGAAATCCGGCGCATGGCGCAGGACGGCGCCGTTAAGGTGCTCCAGGGCGTAACCTCCCTCGAGGAGCTTGAGCGCATGGTGGACCTCACCGACGACACGCTTTTCGCGCAGTAGCGCTGTCATTGACTTTTTTCTTTTCCGGCGTTCAACTGGTGCGGGAAGCCGCGAAAACAGCGGCCAATAGTGGGAGAAGGAAGATGACAATTACGCTTGATTTGCCGCGGGCACAAACCAGTCGCCCCGGCTTACGAAATGGAATCTTGCACCAGGCGGTGCGTAGGGGCATCTTCTCTATAGCGGCGTTCGACAAGAACGCATTGAATCGTTTCGATGCGCGCCGGATCGACTTTCACCGACCGGATCGCTTCCCGCTCGATCTTCTTTTCAAAGATGGGCGGGAGTACGATGCCTTCATCGACCACGCGCGGCTCGGTGAAATGAGGCCATGGCGTTCCGGATGGTGGCGCATGATGACGCACGGATTCGTCCCTGCCTTCCCTGGTCTCTCCGGCGCGCTGCGGCGGACCTGGATTGAGGAGGTTCGGGCGCATCGCCGCGCACGCTGACGCGTGCGGTACTCCGCGAAACGCCGGCTCCGCAATTCGGGACCGGCGTTTCTCTATGAAGGTTGACGCGTACCGCCTTCCTGGCGTTTACTTCACCGAGGATGTAGGAGGTAACCACCCATGGATCCAACGGTTGAAGCGAAGAGACAAATCGACCGGCTGTTCACGTTCTTGAACAAGCACCCAAAACTACCCGAAGACTGGACCGCGCGGCTCGACGTGGAAGATCTAGCACGACTTGATAACGGTACGATCGATGCGGACCTCATATGCATCATTACGGGCCTCACCTTCTTGGAGGCGTGCGGGGAGCTTGGCATCGAGCGCCCCGAAAAGATGGGTCTTATACCAAGCAAGGAGCTTCCGAGTAGCTACCTGAACGCGGCGTGCTTCTCTGCCATACTGGATGGACAGGAAGTCTGCATGCGAAGGTACAGGATTGAGAGGGCGAGAGCGCGCGCAAAAGGGAATCGAAGCTCTTCGAGGCGGCGGCTCTCCCTACCTCGACGGAGGATTGCCTAACGAAAAGCGGGCGCCGATGTAATTCGGCGCCCGCCTCCTTTGCACTGCACCACGCAAAAAGATTGTACAAACGGTGCGTAATGCTATCGTTTAGAGAGCGCGAAAAGTCGAAAGCGCGGGTTTTCCAGCGATCTTTCAGGATAGAAAGTTGAACAATGCCTAAGGATAGAGGCAGCAAATCCGCCCGAAAGCGGGACCGCTTCGTCCTCGGTACAGTTCTGGTTCGCTGGAAAACCCGCGCCTCCGTACGCGCGCTGCATACGATAATGAGAAGTATGCTGGGGAGCATTTTAGCATACAAGACGCTTTTGTCAATATGTCCGGAATGAAGCAGAAGGGCGGCGAGTCGACCAGCGAGCGCTCAATCCGAACGCTCGACCAGGCGCTCCGGCCCTCGCTGTGGGACGAGTACATTGGACAGCCCGTCATAAAGGAGAATCTGCGGATCCTCCTCTCTGCGGCTCGTGGACGAAAGCAGCTCCCCGAGCACGTGCTCCTCTACGGCCCGCCCGGTCTCGGCAAGACCACGCTCGCGCACCTCACCGCCAAAGAGATGGGCGCATCTCTCCGCGCGACCTCCGGACCCGCTATAGAGCGTGTCGGCGATCTCGCCTCCATCCTCACGAACCTCTCTCCCGGGGACGTACTCTTCATAGACGAAATACACCGCCTCAATCGTGCCATCGAAGAGGTCCTCTACCCCGCCATGGAAGCAGGTGTCCTCGATATCGTCATCGGCAAGGGTCCGTCCGCGCGCACGGTGCAGCTCGAGCTCCCGCCTTTCACCCTTATCGCCGCCACGACGCGTATTTCTATGCTCTCAGCCCCCCTGCGTTCTCGCTTCTCCGGCGGAGTGTTCCGTCTCGCCTACTACAGCGAAGAGGAGATGGGGCAGATCCTCCGCCGTTCCGCTGCGATCCTCGAGATATCTGTCGACGACGCTTCCATCGTAGAAATCGCGCGCCGAAGCCGGGCCACACCCCGCACCGCGAATTACCTTTTGAAGCGATGTCGTGATTTTGCGGAAGTGAGCGGCGAGGCGCTGGGCCCAGAGAGCGTAAAAAAGGCACTCGCGCTCCTTGAAATCGATGAGGCGGGACTCAATCAGATAGACCGGGACATCCTCTCCATACTCATTGAAAAGTTTAATGGCGGCCCGGCGGGGCTAAAGACAATCGCAGCCTCCCTCTCGGAAGAGGAAGGGACGATAGAAGAAGTGCACGAGCCCTACCTTATACAGCTCGGCTTCCTTGAGCGCACACCAAGGGGCCGCTCCGTAACCGAGCGCGGCCACCTACACATGGGCTCGAAGAGCGCACATCCCGTCCTCCGCCTCTAAGCGCGGTTATCGCTCCTCGTCGGCCTCTTTCTCCGCAGCTTCTTTCTTTCCCCACCAGGTACTCTCCTTCCGCAGGCGCTCATCACGTTCTCGGAAACCCTGCACAACCTTCTTCACGTGGGGGTTCGACGTTTCGCCACGGGCCCGCTCTATATCGTGGAGCGCGGCGCTCTCTTTCCTGTGATCTGAATTGTCCTGTGCCATGGCAGCACTATGGTCCAAGACCCTGAAGTGCAAGTTAAGCAATACGCGGTGTAGTATATACTATAGTATATACTATTTCCCTGACTGCCAGGATTCGATCCAAGGAAAGGCGTGCGTGAAATTCAAAATATTGAGTGTGAGATTGTCTCGAATCGCCCATCCCGCGATCCCCTCGAGCACGAGCGCCAGCATGAGCGTTACAGTCCATGGAAGCCGCCGCGCAAGCAGGAATCCCGCACCTGCGGCAAGCGTATCGAAGACGGAGTTTATGATGCTGTCTCCCGTGTAGCCCTGCGCGAGCGCTGTCTCCCGATATGCATTGATGATGTAGGGTGTATTCTCGAAAATTTCCCAGGAGACCTCCATGCCGATCGCGAGCGCGAGTCGCATTCCCCACGGCAGTCGTCGAGCGAAGAGATATAGCACGCCATAGAAAACAAATCCGTGGATTACATGCGAGAGCGTGTACCAATCGGTGAGGTGCTGCGAGTTCTCGGGAGAGAGCACGGCGCTCTGCCATACCTTTACATATCCGCATTCGCAGATCGCAGGCTGGCCAAGCCACCAGAGTACGAGTGCTTGCGCGAAAATAAGGAGCAGAGAAATCGCAACCCATCGAGACGTGCGCATAGAGATCAGTATAGCCGACGACGGGCAGTAGGGTTTTTTCTTTTTTTGCGTTGTTCAAATCGCTCGGTACAATGCCGGGCATGTCAGGACACAGCAAGTGGTCGAAAATCAAGCGCCAGAAGGCGTCGAACGACGGCGCAAAGAGCGCTGTATTCGGGAAGCTCGCAAAGCGCATCGCCGTCGAATCGAAGCTCGCGGGTGGCGACGTGAACGCGCCTTCGCTGCGCGCCGCCATCGACGCCGCACGCGCAGCAAACATGCCCAAGGACAACATTGAGCGTGCGGTAGCAAAAGGAACCTCTGCAGATGCAGCGGCCATGGAGTCTGTTCAGTACGAGACATACGGCCCAGGCGGAGCTGCGATCATCATTGATGCGCTCACCGACAGTCGCAATCGAACGGCCGCCGAAATCAAACACATCCTCTCGAAGAATGGACTCGAGCTCGCTGCGCCAGGATCAGCAATGTGGGCGTTCGAGAAAAATGCGGAAGGATACACGCCCTCAATGACTGTCCCGCTTTCAGAAGAGGACAGCACGAAGCTCATGGAGATTCTCGAGCAGATCGACGAGCATGCCGACGTACAGGGCGTGTACACCAACGCCGCCTAGGGCCTAGGGATCGAAAACCCTTGGGTCCGTTTTGGGCGCCCATCGCATCTACAGAAATTCTCCGCTCTTCTCGTAAACGCTTACCAAGGCGGGGCCTTGGTAAAGATCTTATTGGTTTTAAGGCCTTACCAAGGCGGGGCCTTGGTAAAGATATTGGTTTTGGACGTAGAGCTAAAAACAGCGAACTGGGTGTGGAACAACAAGATACTGGACAATTTGGATCAAATCTGCTATAATGCAACCGGAATAGAGGGAAAGGGAGAGGCAG
>CAZRXN010000030.1:0-8876 GCA_964604085.1 uncultured Candidatus Saccharibacteria bacterium
CTTCCTGAGTTCGCCGAGAATGGTCTTGATGGCCTTCTCCAGGGCATCATGTGCGACACCAGCCTGAACGACCAAAGAGCCCGTGTCGGGGTAGCGCTCGTGCCAGGCGCGAATGTAGTAGGCAAGCCCGCGTTTCTCGCGCACCTCCGTAAAGAGTCTGCTGGACATGCCGCCGCCCAGGACATTTGCGAGCACGTCGGCGGCGAACTCATCGGGATGCCCGATAGGGTAGCCCGGCGTGCCGATTATGAACTGCGTCTGATCGGTCTTCTTTTCCTTAATTGCGACGCGCGGCGCAGTCTGCGAATCGCGGTACGGGGCGAACGAGGGGGGAGTACGATTCTCAAGCCGCCCGAATTCACTACGGATTTTTTTCAATACCTTTGGCTCCGAGAACGATCCGGCGACGCACACCACTGTATTGAGCGGTGTGTAGTGATGGCGGAAATAGGAAACAAAATCACTTCGCTTAAATGCCCGTATATTTTCTTTCGGCCCGAGAATTGTCCGCCCTAGAGGGTGAGTCGATCCGAAGCGGAGTGCGTCGAAAACCGTATCGACCGTGCGCATCGGCATGTCTTCATACATGTCTATCTCTTGGATAATCGCTCCACGCTCTTTGGCAATTTCTCTACCCGGGAGAGTGGAGTGGAGGAAGATGTCGCTAATCACATCTAGCGCGGTATCGAGATACTTGGCTGATACTTTTGCAAAATACGCTGTACGCTCCTTCGCTGTGAACGCGTTGTACTCACTACCGATGGCGTCCAGCTCTTCGCTGATCGCGCGGGCGGTAGGACGACGACTGGTACCCTTGAAAAACATATGCTCGAGGAAATGAGCGAGGCCATTCTCGCGCTCTGTCTCGTAGCGGCTGCCCGTGCCTGTCATAACCATGACCGTGGCGGTGTTCGCTCTCGGCACGGGTATCAAGACGACACGCAAACCGTTCTTCAGTGTATGGATCCTCGTCTGCATGGTGCGTCGAATACTATCCCGCATGCGCTGAAACGGCAATCGAGCGAAAGAATTGTCCTCCTTCTGCTTCCGCTATAGAATCAGAAACCATGAAGACCTATGACGAGATTCGCACCGCCTACCTCAATTTTTTCAGGGCCCGCGGGCATGTCGTCATTCCCTCCGCCCCGCTCGTGCCGCAAAACGATCCGACGACTCTCTTTACGGGCAGCGGCATGCAACCCCTCGTCCCGTATCTCCTAGGTAAGGAGCACCCGGCAGGAACTCGACTTACGGATTCGCAAAAAAGTTTCCGATCAATGGATATTGAGGAGGTCGGGGACAATCGTCATACGACGTTCTTCGAAATGCTCGGGAATTGGTCGCTCGGCGACTACTTCAAGAAGGAGCAGCTCTCCTGGTTCTTCGAATTCCTTACTGATGAACTGAAGCTCGATCCTGGGAAGCTCTACGTTACCGTTTACTCGGGCTCGGAAGATGGCGCGATACCGCAGGACACCGAATCAATTTCCATCTGGATCGACCTCTTCGCGACAAAACAAATCCCCGCTGGATTCGCCGACATGACTGACGAGAAGGGCGGATACGCGCGCGGCATGAAAGAGGGAGAGCGTATATTCGCATACCGAGACAAAAACTGGTGGAGTCGGGCGGGTGAACCCGCAAAGATGCCGCCCGGAGAGCCCGGCGGCCCGGACTCCGAGGTATTCTACGATTTCGGTACTCCCCATGACGAAACATACGGGGTGCACTGTCATCCAAACTGCGATTGCGGGCGCTTTCTGGAGATCGGGAACTCCGTCTTTATGGAATATTTGCGGACGGAGGGCGGCTTCGAAAAATTGCCGAAGCGCAATGTCGATTTCGGCGGGGGATTGGAGCGACTCGCGGCCGCGATGAACAACGAGCCTGATGTCTTCAAGAGTGGCGTACTCGCTACGATCATCGAGACGATCGCAGAGCACGCAAAAGCACCGTACGGCGTAGGGAAAAACACTGCGGCTTATCGTGTCGTCGCGGATCACATGCGCGCGGCAATATTTCTCATTGCGGACGGCGTAAAGCCCTCCAATACGGACCAAGGCTACTTCGTTCGCCGCCTTCTCCGACGTAGTATCCGCTTCTCGGACACACTAGCACTGCCGGAGGGCACGCTCGCCGGCATTGTCCCGCTCGTCGCGGCCGCATATGCGGACGCGTATCCCGAGATAGCGACGCAAATTTCGGATATACGTGCCGCTATCGATGAGGAGGAGCAGCGATTTCGAAAAACGCTGACGAGAGGGCTCGCGCTATTACAGAAGACAACAGAGGGCAAAGGCATAACGGGCGAGGATGCTTTCATGCTTTTTACGACGTATGGCTTTCCCATAGAGTTGACCGAGGAGATTGCAAAAGAGAGAGGGGCGAGTGTGGATCGTGCCGCATTCGATCGTGCGATGGAGCAGCACAGGAGCGAATCACGAAGCGGGGCTGAAAAGCGCTTTAAAGGAGGTCTTGCGGATCAATCAGAGGCAACGGTGCGGCTGCATACGACTCACCACTTGCTCTTGCGCGCGCTGCAGCAGGTGCTTGGCGAAGGAGTGAAGCAACGCGGCTCAAACATCACTGGTGAGCGGCTCCGCATCGATTTCTCCCATTCAGTAAAAATGACTGAGGAACAAAAGAGAGAAGTCGAGCGCATCGTGAATGAAAAAATCCAGGAGTCACTGCCCGTCATCCGCAGTGAGATGCCGCGCGAGGAGGCGGAGAAACTCCACGCGGAGCATGAGTTTGGGGCGAAGTATCCCGATATGGTCTCGGTATACTCCATCGGACCGAAAGATGCGACGCGGGAAAATCCAAGGTTTGAGAACGCCTTCTCGATAGAATTCTGCGGAGGCCCGCATGTGGAGAACACCAAAGACATCGGCTCTGCGGGCGTGTTCCGTATTCAGAAAGAGGAGGCCGCTGCAGCGGGCATACGACGCATTAAGGGCGTTCTGGAATAGTAACAGGATCGGTGTACAGGCGTCTCGCTGGCATATCTGCGCGGTATACTGCATGTAATGCGGCTGCCATTCTTGCGACTTTCAGCGAGATCCTCAACGCGTCTCGTCGTAGAGCTCGAGGGGGGCTCCGCCTCCTGTGCGCTCGTACACCTCAATGGCGATGAGCCGCTACGGGTATTACAGCATTCAAGGCAGACACTTCCAATCGAGAAGCGCGATCCTGAGCATCAGAAAGCCGCAGTGCTCGATGCGCTCAAGCAATGTCTCGAACGCAGCACGGAATTCGCACGCACAGGCAAAGGCGGACAAATCGAAACAGTGCATATTATCCTCCGCGCACCGTTCGTCGAGTCAGAAAGCACGCACGCGGAGCGTGTCTTCGAAGATGGGCACCGCATAGTCTCCGGCAAAGATATATCAGCCCTCGCGAGAGGCGCCATGCAGTCGAAAGAGGGCAGGACTGAAGCGCCTTTTGAAGGTGCCATTATTCAGTCTCGGCTGAACGGCTATGCAACGCAAAGGCCGGAAGGGCGGGCAGCTTCAACACTTGCCATCTCTGCGCTCACCAGCTGGGCGGATACCAGTTTTCGTTCCGCTGTAGGCGCGGCAGTCGCCCTATCCGCACCGGCAAGGCCGGTACTTTTCCATTCGGGGGCGCGAGCTGCTATGACCGTAATGCAAGAGTTCTTCACGCATATTCATAGCTATGTATTTGTGGATGTAGCCACACTCTCCACGGACATTTCAATCGTGCGGAAGGAAGAAATCGTGGACCACGCTCGGGTTCCCGAGGGACTCGGTACTATTTTGCAAAAGGTCCGATCCGGGGCGGAAGAAGAAGCGCTCTCACTCCTCACCATGGCGACGAAGGACGCTTGCGCCTCTCCCGCATGCACGCAACTGCGCGAATCCCTTGCTTCAATGGAGCCCGATCTCGCAAAGACATTCGGCTCGGCCCTGGGCAAAATTGCCATGGAGCGCCGGCTGCCGAACGAATGCGTACTTCTCGCACATCCCGCGCTTGCGCCCTGGCTCGAACACTTCATCGCGCGCATTGATTTCGCTCCTTTTACGACGACAGCGCTACCCTTTATTGTGGAAATACTTGATCCCGTGCACCTGCAAAAGCTCGTTCAGTTTGCGCCAGGAACGGAAGAGGGTGCGTCACTGGCGCTTTCTGCTGCATTCATTCGCCTCTATGCACAGGCGGACTGATACCTGAACTGCCCGTGGTATACTTTTGTCCATGAAAGATTTCATTCAAGATATCACTCCTCCAGATGATGAACGTCGAGTTCCCGTGGGGAGCGACAGCGAGCCGGATGCATCGGACGAGGGAGAGCAAGGACCGCCGGAGCGCAGCATTCGAAACATAAGCGTGACCTCGCGTGCTCGTCCCTCGAGTCGTCCTGTACCACAAGTGCACAATCCGCGCGGTCTCGCTCCTGAAGCTGTCCGTACGCGCGGTTCTTCGAGAGGTGGTATGTGGCTCTGGGCTCTCGCAGTGCTCATGGTGGTGCTCGTCGTCGGCCTGGGCGCATATGCACTCCTCGGCTCGACCACAATAGACGTAGTACCGCGTACACAACCAGTCGTCTTCGACCCCGCGATGCAATTTACGGCTACTCCGGCGGGGAATGCCGCCACAGGGACTCTGGCATACACGACGCGCACAACCACGATCGAGGATTCAACCACCGTACAGGGCACCGGCGTCGAGCACGTGGAGGAGCGCGCCTCCGGAACAATAACGGTGTACAACGCCTACTCCTCTGAACCGGTAAAGCTCATAAAAAATACGCGCTTCGAAACGCCGGACGGCCACATCTACCGGACGCCGAGCTCCGTCGTAATCCCCGGGAAATCGGGCAGCACGCCCGGCAGCGTAGAAGTAACCGTGTTCGCTGATCAGTCCGGAGAAGAGTACAACGTCGGACCCGTATCGCGCCTAACCGTTCCAGGCCTTAAAGACAGCTCTCCGGACATGTATGAATCCGTCTATGCGGCTGCTCCAGCTGCATTTACTGGTGGGTTTTCAGGAGAGCGCCCCGCTGTGTCAGAGACGGTACTCGATAACGCGCGCTCGCAACTGCGCTCCCGATTGGAGACAAAGGCGCGAGATACTGTAGCCGCGGGGTCGGAAGAAGAATTCGTTTTTCCCGAACTCATGAAAATTACGTACCAGTCGCTTCCAAGTACGACTGAATCGGGCGGATCCCTGCGGGTCAACGAGAGCGCGACCATCCAAGTTCCGGTGTTCGATCGTGCCGCATTCACCGACGCGGTTGCACGTTACGTAAGCGCCGATGCGTCGGAGAGCGACATGACGCTCATCCCGGAGGAGGATCTGCGCGCGGTACCCACGGGGGCACTTGTGGCAGAGATCGGATCCGCACCGATAGTCTTCTCTCTCTCGGGCAAAGCCACTCTGGTGTGGAACGTAGATAGGGACGCCGTGGCAGCAGCGCTTGCGGGCCGCGAGCAGGATGCTTTCATGACTATAATCGGCGAATTTTCAGGTATTGAGACCGCGCACGCCTCAATTGCGCCTTTCTGGAGCAGCACGTTTCCAGAGGCATCCGATATTACGGTTTCCATAGCGGATCCAAATGATACGCAGTAGAGCCAAAAACTTGACGCGGCGGCACGTCTCTGCTATGCTCGATCGCGTAGGTATGTCGCGTGTCGTTTTGAAATCCGAGAGTGTGCTGCACGCTGCCGTACCCATGCTTGAGGGCCTATCGCGCCGCTCTCCGGCTATATGACAGAACCTCTCATAGAGGAGGGCGTGGTAGAGGAAGCGCTCCCTAATACGTTGTTTAAAGTGAAGTGCTCTAACGGCGAAATGGTACTCGCATACCTTGCCGGTAAGATGCGGCTTCATCGAATCAAGGTGCTCGTAGGGGATAAGGTGCAATTGCAGCTTGATCCGTATGGCGGGCGCGCACGTATAACGAGGCGTTTCTAACTAAAGCTATGAAAGTCCGTTCATCCGTAAAACGCATGTGCTTGCATTGCAAGATGGTCCGTCGAAACGGTCGCCTTCGCGTTATCTGCACTAATCCTCGCCATAAGCAGCGACAAGGCTAATTACTATGCGCATCGCGGGAATAACCATACCTGATACGAAGCGGCTGGAGATCGGCCTGACGGCCGTATACGGCCTCGGTCGTCCACGAGCCTCGGCGATCCTGAGCCAGCTCAAGATCGACGGTGGCCTGAAGCCCAAGGACCTCTCTGCAGAGCAGGAGTCTGCTCTTCGCGAGCTCGTCGAGTCTTTCCCCGTTGAGGGCGAGCTCCGCCGTACGATTTCTGCAAATATTCGTCGCATGCGCGACATACAGACGCACCGCGGAGTCCGTCACATGAAGCGTCTTCCCGTGCGGGGTCAGCGAACGAAGACGAACTCACGAACGGTGCGAGGCAATGTACGTAAGACAATGATGTCCGGGCGCCGTAAGTTGGAGAAGACTTGATCCACCTTGCATTGCGCCCGTCCCGCACATGCGGTATGGTAGCGCAGCACTACCGCTCTCGAGAGCACTAATTCCATGGGAAAAAAGAGAATCATTCGAAAATCCGGAGGAAGCGTCGACCAGGGACTCAAATCCCGGTCGCTTTCGCGTATAGCGAAGAAGAATATTTCCGCCGGAACGCTGCACGTGCATGCCACCTTCAACAACACGAAGGTGCTCCTCACGGATAAGGAGGGGAATGCGGTAACGGCATCGTCCTCGGGCGCTCTCGGGTTTTCGGGTGCAAAGAAGGGCACTCCCTTCGCTGCCGCGAAAGTAGGCGAGCTAGTCGGCGAAAAGGCGGCGATGATCGGGGTTAAAGAAGTAGATGTGGTCATCCGAGGAGTGGGCGCAGGCCGTGAATCGGCGCTCCGCGCCTTCGCATCCAAGGGGATAGATGTTACCAAAATTGCGGATGATACCCCGGTGCCACACAATGGTCCCCGCGCGCCGAAGCCGCGTCGCGTCTAATTCTCTATGCTTAAGGTCAAATCAAAATACAAGATTGCCAAGCGACTCGGCGCCTCGATATTCGAGAAGACGCAGTCGCAAAAGTTCGCGCTCTCACAGGCGCGTTCTGCGAAAACCCGTGGCCGAGGTCGCCGGGGTCCCTCCGATTACGGCAAGCAGCTCCTCGAGAAGCAGAAACTTCGATACACCTATGGCCTCGGAGAAAAGCAGCTTTCGAAATACGCTGCCGATGCGTCTCGCACCGAACGCCCCGCTGAAACCCTGTTCCAATCTCTCGAACTGCGCGCTGATAACGCCGTGTATCGCGCCGGTTTTGCTCCGACGAGGCGTGCAGCTCGCCAAATGGTCTCCCATGGTCATGTCACGGTAAATGGACGCCGCATCACGACCCCGTCTCTGCGCCTTCGTACCGGAGACGTGCTTGGTGTTCGAGAAGGTAGCCGCAGTAGCGCACTTTTTGCGCACTTCGGCGACGCAGAGAAGATGGCTTCGCTTCCGTCCGCACCGGCATGGATCTCCCTTGATTCGTCGCTCATGCAGGCGCGCGTAGAGTCGGACCCTACGTACTCTCCCGCAGATGGAGCCGTGGATTTGCCCACCGTATTTGAGTTTTACAGCAGATAGTGGTACAATGCCGCCCACTTTTTGTGTCTTTTATCAATAGACGTTTCCATACACTATGCTGGATTATCACATTGCTTTGCCTTCGAAGCCCCGCATCGTCTCCGAGTCGGAGCGCAGCGGAGTCTACGAAATTGACGGCTTGTATCCTGGCTATGGATACACGCTGGGGAATTCTCTGCGGCGCATAATTCTCTCGTCGCTGCCCGGTGCAGCCGCCACCCACGTGAAGGTGCCTGGCGTCGCACATGAGTTTTCGACCATTGAAGGCGTGCGAGAGGACATGCTTACCGTGCTTCTTAATATCAGAAAGATCCGTCTCAAGTTCTCTACGGATGAGGCGCAGACGCTAACCTTGAACGCGAAGGGACCCCGGAAAGTCGTCGCTGGCGATTTTCAAGCGCCGGGCCAGGTGGAGATCCTGAATCCTGATCAGTACATTGCGGAAATTACTGGCAAGACCTCGTTCGACATTGAGGTGTCTGCGGAACGCGGACTTGGCTATGTCCCGAAGGAGGCACACCAGAAGGAACGCGTGGATATCGGCACGATCGCCCTTGATGCAATCTTCTCACCGATTCGGCGTGTGAACTACGAAGTTGAGAACATGCGTGTCGGAGATCGCACCGACTTCAATCGTCTCCGCATACTGATCGAGACGGACGGTACGATCATGCCGCGCGAAGCACTCGAACGCGCTATTGAGACGATGATCCACCAGTTGCGCGCCATCGTCGGTTTCAAGGAGGAGGAGGTCACTCCGGAGCCCGAGGAGATCACGGATGGACTACTTCGCAAGGAAGAGAAAGCCCACGTGACCGATGCTGAAGTGCTGAAAACGCGCATTTCCGAGCTCTCTCTCACGTCGCGCGTAGAAGCGGCACTCGACAATGCATCCATTCGCACCGTCGGCGGATTGGTGAGGAAGCGTGAAGACGACCTACTTGCGATCGAAGGCCTTGGACAGAAAGGTCTGCAGGAAATCAAACGCGCGCTCTCAAACCTCGGCCTCACGCTTCGCAGCCAGTAAGAAGTATGAAGCATCACCAGAAGCAGCGCACTCTTGGACGCACCAGCAATCAACGCCGGGCGCTCCTCCGATCGCTCGCACGCTCACTGGTGCTCGAGGAGGGGATTGTGACCACCGTCGCAAAAGCGAAGGAGCTGCGCCCGTACGTGGAGAAACTCGTTACGGCTACGAAATCCGACTCACTACAGTCGCGGCGGCTTATCACCGCTCGCCTGGGCGCGGAAGATGCGGTAAAAAAACTCCATGAGACCCTTGCCCCTCGTTACAAGG
>CAZRXN010000031.1:0-8607 GCA_964604085.1 uncultured Candidatus Saccharibacteria bacterium
ACCTGACCTGGATTCTTCCCAATCATATTTCACGAGCCCCTGCAGCTTGAGGCGGCTCAGTAACGGATAGAGAGTACCCTCGACGACGAGGAGATCCGCCGATTTTAGCTTCTTCAGGATATCGCTCGAATAGACACGCCCCTTGGAAACGGCAAGAAGAATACAGAACTCGACGAGCCCTTTGCGCATTTGCTGCATTTTCTTTTCCGGTGAAGCGTCTCCGTGCATGCGCAAAGTATACACATACTACCTTGTGCCGCAAGGTAGTATGTGTATAACTCCGGGAGACTAGGCGATCAACTCGTGTCAAGACACAGAGCCCGCGTACGCGGGCTCTGCAAAAAATCAGCTTCGCATTTTACGGTTCGACGACGTACCAGACGCCGCCCACTCCCTGGCCGGTCGTGTCGCCGGATGCGTGATCATTGATCCAGAAGTAGAGCGGCTGCCCCTTGTACGTTACCTGCTGCGAGCCATCGGCGCGGGTGATCGTCCCTACTGTTCCCGGGATGCCTGCCTGCACGTTTGCGAGCACGTCGAGTGAAGCCACGGTGTACGGCGGCCACTTCTCCGCGCACTGTCCCGAGCAGTTGGAGACGTTCGGCGCATCATTCGTATAGAGGTAGAGCGTCATACCGTTGGAGGCGATGAGGTAGGTGCCGAGCTCTTCACTGGCATCGGTCCCGAGCAGTAAGTTCCCTGGTGCGTATGCATACTGATCTGCCGACGATGCCTGGGAGGTGTCTGTACTCTCCCCTGTCTCCGAGGTGGAGCCGGTCGTGGCATTCGGATTGGAAGGCGTATTCGTTGAATCTTGCGGCCACCAGTACCATGCCGCGAGGATGAGTAAGAGCACCGCGATAATTGCAACTACGGTTGATGATTTCATATACAGGTAATACTACCCCTTTTTAGATACTCTGCTAAGGAATGCGCGCAGGGTGGGGATATGCGAATGTGCGACGTCGCGCGCTGCGGTAATGAGCGTCAGGCGCTTCCGCTTCGCTACCAACGCTCTGCCCATCTCTTTCTTTTCCGCGAGCTCCTTGCGGTAGGCGGCGGCAAAATCCTTGTACCGCTTTTCGGGATCTTTATGCAGCCAGGTGCGAAGTTTGGAAGAAGGAGCAAGGTCTTTCTCCCACGCATCGATCTGCAGATCGCGCTTTCGCATTCCTCTCGGCCAGAGTCGGTCCACCAGCACGCGCAGCCCGTCTGCTTTCGCCGCCGCATCGTATGCTCGTTTGACGGAAATGCTCATACACTCAAAGGATTCCTACAGCTCTACTTCGGAGATAAAGCCGCCGTATGCCATGCGCTTCATGTCGATCGGCATATCCATCGGCTTGTCCGCATATTTCTTGTCGAAGTAAGCCATAACCTTTTTATTGATCGCGTTGCGATCCGCCTTCGACTTGAAGACGATGAACGAGAACCACACTTCTTCCCCTGCCTTGGCTTTGGCCATTTTGGGGAACGTGAACGATACGGATTTCGGCTTTATGTCGTCCGCGCGGCACTCCTTATAATCGAGCGCGCCGTATTTCCGCCACACAGTCGCGGCCTCCTTAGCGATCTTCTTGTACTTATTCCGATCACTCTTCTTTATCGCAAAGACGAAACCGTCTACATACGTCATAGAAAAACAGGGATTAGCATGTAATCCCTGTATTGTAGCAAAAAGGGTAATTCGGGCTGCCGCGCTATGCGCCCTGCTCGAGCGGACACTGCAAGCAGTGCGTCTGCGCCTCCCTCGTTTTGATGTATTTGTTGCCGCACTCGCACACCAGGACGACGACTTCGCGCGGGTTTTCGATCCACTTGCCGTTCTGGAGATAATTTTTCACCATAGCTATTCGATAAACGTGAGCGCGCGCCCTTCTTTGCCTGCACGCCCGGTCCGGCCGATGCGGTGCACATAATCTTCGTAGGTCGTCGGGAGATCGAAATTGATCACGTGCGACACGTCGGCGACGTCTATGCCACGGGCCGCCACATCGGTAGCCACCAGTACCTGGAGCCGATTTCCCTTAAAGAGTGCCAGGGCTTTTTGCCGCTGGTTCTGCCGTTTGTTTCCGTGTATAGATTCCGCCGATATCCCCCGCTGCCGCAGCATCTTCGAGAGCCGCTCGACGCCGTGTTTTGTGCGTCCAAATACCAGCACTTTTTTAAAATCCGGCTGCAAAAGCAGTTCGTGGAGCGTGTCGATCTTCGTCTTCCCGTTCTCGATGCGTACGACATCTTGATGCACGCTCGCCGCCGTGTCTCTCGTTTTAACGGAAACGCGCACCGGATCGACGAGAAAATTGCCGATCAGAGATTCAATCTCATGCGAGAGCGTCGCCGAGAAGAAGAGCGTATGCCGCTTCGCCGGCATACGCGAAAGAATGTATTTCATGTCGTTGATGAATCCCATGTCGAGCATGCGATCGGCTTCGTCCAGAACCACGGTATTGAAACGAGAGAGGTCGAGCACCTTTCGCTCCATCAAATCCTTGAGCCGACCGGGTGAGCCGACCACGAGGACGGGATCCTGCCGCAGCGTGCGAATCTGCGGGTTGATATTCGCGCCGCCCACGGCACAGACGGAGAGGAATCCGGAACCCGCGCTGAAGCCCTTGAACTCATCATCGATCTGCAAGGCAAGCTCGCGCGTGGGTACGATGACGAGCACGCGCTGGCTCCTATCGCGTACGATTTTGTCGAGAAGCGGGATGAGGAATGCGCCCGTTTTTCCGGTGCCGGTTTGCGCGATACCCACGATGTCGCGCCCCTCTAATACGGCGGGAATCGCCTGGTCTTGAATCGGAGTGGGAGTCGTATAACCCTTTCCTTCGATGTTTTCTTTGATGCGCGGGTCGATTTCGAAATCCGCAAAGCGATGCGTAGGAGTGTACACCGAGTCATCTTCGCGAGAGACTCCTTTGTTGATGAAGCGAGACACGTCGATCGCGCTCCCTAGGTGCCGCCCGCGACTACCGTGTCGCCTCGGACTGCCGCTTCGCGTATGGCGCGGCGAGAAACGCCTGCCTCGGGGCGCTGTGTTTGTTCTGAAGTGTGTAGACATGAAGTGCGTCTCTGGTCTCCCGCGAAGCGGGTCCTGGGATGTCGAACGATCTCGAGGTGTCTTCAATGTGCTCTCCGAGCACCAAGGGGGATGTTGACTGAAAAATCATAGCAGAAATGAGCGGAAAGTCAATAGACACGCGCTATGGTTCGATCATGTTCGACGAGTGCAACTTTCTCTCACTCGACGCATTATAGGGGTGCACCTCCACATATGAAGGCGGACGAAGAACGAGCGCTCGTGCACCGGGCTAAAAAAGATCCGGATGCTTTCGCGCGCCTGTACGATGAATACTATTCGAAAATCTTAAACTACGTACTCCGGCGCATCGGCACCATCGATGCGGCACAGGACGTAACTGCGGAGACTTTTTTCAAAGCACTCGACAAGCTCTGGCAATTTCGATGGCAAGGTGTTCCCTTTTCCGCATGGCTCTATAGGATCGCCACCAATGAGGTAAATCGATATTTCAGATCCGGGGGTCGTACCACCTCCCTCGAGGCGCTTCAAGCCCGAGGATTTGAGCCGGCAGCGCCACACACACCCGAAGACGAGCTCGCCCGTGTCCATGCCGAGCTTGAGAGGCATCGCGCCTTTCTCGCGTACCAAGAAGCGATAAATCGCCTCGACTCAAAGTATCAGGACGTCCTCACGCTGCGCTTTTTCGAGCACAAGACCTTCGGAGAAATCGCGGAGATCCTGAAAAAACCGGAGGGGACCGTCAAATCACTGGCACACCGAGGCCTCGAGCTGCTGCGCCGAGTGCAACCTTTTGAAGAGGAGCGCGTTATAGAGGACAAGCCCCAGTCCGCGCGGAAGGGCGAAACATTATGAACCCCGATGAATTGCAGCATGCATTGGAGACACTCGATGTTCCCGAGATCGAGCTCCCTACGTACCGCAGCCGGCTCAAACTGGCGCTGCTCAATTCCCTTAGACCTAACACTCCCATGACTTCATTCACTTCATTCCGATTCCTGCTGCCGGTCGGTGGCATTGCGGCGCTCGTGCTCGCGATCGGCGGTGCTACATACATGGCGGGTACGCAGACGTCGTACGCAGCCGAGCTCGCCTCGAAGAGCATGCAGGCGATTATCCAGCTTTCAGAAGTTGAGCAAGGCGCGCTCAACATGCACCTCCATGCGGAAGCGGAGTCCATACTCGCGCAGGCGACGCAAGCAGACGATATTTCAGTCGTCTCACCGGAAGAGGTAACCGGACTCCTCTACCCTAGCTCCTGGATGGACGAACTCTCCGCAGACGAGCGCGCGAGCTTTGAGGCACGGCTTGCCGACGAAGATCTTGCTAACGCGCAGTTCCTGCAGTTTACGGACGATGCCGGCCAGAAGGTACTCATTGCCATCAATAGCGACAATCTTCCCGTCTATAGGATCGCGAATGTGGGCGCGGAAGATGCGGACGAAGCTGCAGGCGTACGCGCACTCGTCGAGAATTTCGGACAGGAGCTGAAATTCGTCTCGCTTCTCTCGCCCACAGCGGCGCAGGACATAGAAGAGCACTATGCTGCATTCGTATCCCCTGCGCTCCTCTCAAAGTGGCAATCAGACCCGACCGAAGCCCTTGGCCGTCTGACTTCGAGTCCATGGCCGCAAGGCATCGTCGTTACCGGCATGGAGAAGACGGGTACAGATAGCTACGCTGTGTCCGGCACCGTACTCGAGGTAACGAGCGCGGAGATCACGAAAAATGCGGCGATCGCGCACCCGGTGGAAATCACCGTCAAGGCGCTGGATGGCCACTGGAAAATTTCGGACGTATCGGTACACGAGGACTAACCGACTCCGATCTGCGGACATTCAAGCCACCGACGCACGTCGGTGGCTTGTGCGTATCACATTGACTATCATTGCTGTCCTGAGCATAGTTGCAGCAGGACTCAACGGAGGAGGACGCTATGGCGCTCGTTTGTACCGCAGTCAGCAATTCGGGATTCTTTGCTGGGCTTTGGGACGGTTTGACCGCTCCGTATACGCTGATCGCAAGCATTTTTTTCGACACCAGTATTTTTGATGCATGCGCAAGAAGCTGGTGGTACGAATGCATGTTCGTGGTCGACATAGCATTGACTCTCGATATCTTGAAAGAAATGCCGATACTGGCATTGGGCGTATTCGTGATGTGCCTGATAATTGCACTCATCGGGCCTTTGTTTTCGAATATCATTATCACGGCAGCGATCGCGTTCGTCCTGGGGGCACTACTACTCTATGGATATTTCCAGCGATGGCGACCATCCTAAACCTCATCGCAAAAAAATCGGAAGCCGCTGCCGCGCAGCGGCTTTCTCATTCTGAAGGTCGGGCGGATCCAGTGTTTCTTAGTATTACGAGACAACCATTTCTACCGCGATGAACGCAGTCCAAAACGCGAGTAGCATCCATGCCTCGCGCTTCGTGAGTGCGCGGCCGGAACGCATGAATTGAAATAGCATGAACGCGGCGACCACCATGAAAGTTCCGGCCGTGTAGATGATTTTTTGCGGAAACGCGAAGGGGTGCGCGAGTGCGAGCACGCCCACCACGATCGTCGCATCGGCAAGGACGGTCCCTAGCAGGTCGCCGATCGCCATAGAGTCGTCCCGCACCGTGATGGACCGCAATGAGAAAAACAGCTCCGGCATCGTCGTGCCGAGCCCGACGATGAGAATGCCCACGAGAATGGGACTGATACCTATTGTGTATGCGACTGATGTCGCGAACGCGACCGTAAGGTGCGCTCCGAGCAGCAGTATCGCCATGCTAAGGAGCAGCATGAGGAAGCTTTTATATCTCCCGTGTTCCTTTCGCGGTGCCGCGGCACCGTCTCTCCCGTCTCGAAACGCTCTCCAATAGAAGGCCGCGCCCGCGACGATAAGCGCCGCACCTTCCAGCCGTGAGAAGTGGCCATCAAGGCCGAGTAGTATGGGCAGGAGAAGCAGGAACGGGTACAGCGCGTGACTTCGGAATATTTTGCTCTCAACTTTGAGGCTCCTGCCCGCATTAAAGACGAGGATTGCAAAGATCAGCGTCAGGTCGGCGATGTTCGAGCCCAGCAGCATACCGAGACCGAAGGATGGAATACCCCTTATTGCTGCGTTTATCGAGATGAACGTCTCGGGCAATATCGAGATCACCGCTATCACGATGAATCCGATCGTGTACTTAGATATCCGAAAACTCTCGGCGAGGCGCCCTGCATACTTGGTCGCCATGGTGGAACCCCGAATGACCATGTAAAGGGCGGCGGCGAAAATGAGGATGTTGGTGATCATGGACCTGTAACACGCCTAAAAACAATTCGGTGTGTCTTCTTTTGGGACGTGTCGACTCTCCCACTTTTGTATACAGTTTTTACACGAAATAGCCGACCCAAGAGAGATACGCGCCCACGATCAGCGTAATAATTCCCACAGCCGGAACAACTTTCGCATTCAGTGCCCAGTCTCCGCCGCGATCCGCAAATCGCGGAAACGTAACACAGATTATACCTTTGAGGAGTAGGCCCCATCCGAGGAGACTCACGACCACCTGGGGAAGACTCCCCCAAATGTTGTGCGCGAGAATATGAGCGATACCTGCCGCCATAGCAAACATGCCAAAAAAGAGAACCGCGAAAGACTCTTTTTCCAGATCGCGATACACACTGACGTAGTACTTCGTGCTAAAGAAAAAGCCCAAGCCAAAAGCGATTAACGTTGGCACCCATAACTGCGAGAGAAAAGTGTTAATATCCATATGCGATATTTTAATCATTAATAACGCTTCTATTGTACCGTGCTATAGGAGCGGCCCGACTATCGGCACTTTGCTAAGCGGCGTTGAGCGCACGAGGCGAGAGAGTCCATAAGTTTGAGCCGCCGGCAGCAGTGCAATAAGCGCAAAGGCGGCCGCGTATATCAGGTGCTCTTCGACGATGTATCCGTAGGTAACGTACGGGAAAACGTTGTGTGGGAAATAGTAAAGAATCATCATAATGAATCCCGCCCACGCTGCTGGGCGCACGCCGATACCGAGGAGGAGCGCGACACCAATGAGCGTAATCCCCCAGGAGTTGAGCGGATCGACCCACCACGCATTAAAGGGTTGGGCGAACCAAGCGTAAAATTCCGGAAATGTCTTCGCCGATAAGAGAAATCCTTTCGCCGACCAGTTCGGAGTCTGCAAAAGATGCAGCCCATCAAAAAACATGAACCACCCCACGACGACCCGTAGCACTGCGGCGGCAATCGCTGCGCGCTTGTTCATGTTTTTATACTAGCATCTCTAGAGAGCCACTTTGCATACGTTGAGAGGGGTTGGGGTCAACTAGACCAGCAGCGACAGCGAATAGAGTCCAGCGACGATTATTATTTGAATAAGAATCGCCAATAGAGGTTGTCCACTTTGCTTCGCTTTAGCCTGCTGAAACGAGGCGTCTCGTGCGCTTCAAAAAGTCATTTATAGACCAGCGGCTCGCGCAAACGCAGGGAAATCAAGCGATGTGTTTTGGTCGTGCACAATACGCCATGCACCGTCCTCAATCTTGAACACATACACGAGCCACGTACTTACCGGCTTGTCTTCAGGCTTGGCGCGATAGTCATACTTAATTAGCGCCATCGCTACGTCTTCGCCCATCACCTTATGGACAAGTCGTCCTTCCCATATCCAATTTGGGTCCTTAAACCATTCTTCGTGTATGGCGATTATTTCGGCAGGTGTGGTAAAGGCGTGACCGTTCTGCACAATGGTGTACATCGTAGGGTCTTTGGTCATGTGCGCCTTGAAAGCCTCAATGTTGCGATTCATGATGGATTCCATGTGATTCTGCACCGCTTGATCGAAATCTGGTTTTGTATTCTCCATAGATATATGAAATATATCAATTAAGACATATTGTTTAAAACCATATGTCTTGTACTGGATAACCTATCACGAGTGGCTGCGGGACATACGGACCTGGGGAACCCACGGTTCTCCCAAACCTTCCTCCACGGGCACCCATACCACGGTTCCCGACCCCTCCCTGCCTAGTCCCACAGCACTCCGCTGCGCTTCGTGCTGCGGGTCTTGGACGAAGTTCGAACCTCGATAATGTATAAGGATACCGTCTTTAGCAGGTATGCACTAACAGCTTGAATACTGCGCCCTATGGTCTCTGCGCCATATACCGGTTTAGAGACGATAGGGTGTCGGCAATGTGTGATGTAAGCAGAAACTGAACCATCTGCTCTTGTTCATCACCGTCGAGAGCCTTGATGATCTTGTGGAATCCGTCCGCTACAACACGAGTGTTTCTATCGAACTCCGTTACGTCTCCTGTTGACTCATACCGTCTCATCGCGGCATGAAAGTCTGAACATAGAGCCATGATGTCTCCTTTGTATTTCGAAGCTAAAAACGCGCGGCGCATTTCGTACTCGATAAAGGAGATGCTCCATCCAGCGTAGGACAGATCCCCCTGTCCAAGTGCAAGAATGCGCGACACCTGTATCTCGACCTCGGCCAAATCCTTTACAAGAGGATTCTCTGGCCATTGCTTACGAATAGTGGCAATAGCGGAAA
>CAZRXN010000032.1:0-2563 GCA_964604085.1 uncultured Candidatus Saccharibacteria bacterium
CTCGACAAGCTCATGCAGGGCGGCCAAGGTGGAGGCGGAAGCGGTGGCGGCGGTCAGCCGCCAGGCGGCCCGGGAGCAGGGCAGGAGCAGTGCCCGAGCTTCTACACCGTAACGGTCCCGACCTCCGATCCGTGCGCAATTTACAACCCGAACCCCTTGGGTGGCGTTACCTCCGGCTCGTCGGATATCTCCGGCTCGCTTCTTGATGCGCTCAATAACACATCGAGCGGCAGCGATACGGAGACGGATAGCGGCGGCACCTCGTCGTATGTGAGCACCATTCTCCAAAACGTCAGCACAACGACCATCGAGACAAATCCGACGACCAGCTCCACGACCGGGCAGAGCGTCCAGACCCCGGGCGGCAGCGGCGTACAGCTGAACCCAGAGTTGCACGGCGATGTGAAAACGACGGGCGGAGGGGCCACCATCGTGGTGAGCTCGCGCGATGAGAAGGGAAATACGGAAGTCGCCGGTTTTTATGGGGGCGGGACTTTGGGATCGTCCGCCCAGAGCTTCGCCGCGCGCATGTGCGCTGATCGTCCATGGGCGAATGTGCAGGGCTTTTTCGGTAAGTTCATCCCGACCTCGTTCCTCGACGGGCTCTGCAAATGGCGCGGCTACGCGCAGGGCGGCACCGTGCCGGATGTGCAGGCACGCGTCATCGAGTCGCAGCATGAGACCTCGTTTGAAGAGGATACAATCACGACCGTCGCGACCAGCGCCCCCACGGTGCAGCCAGAAGTTGAGATTTGGGCGGAGCCGGAGAGCGTACGGCTCGGTGTGCGTACGTACATCTTCTGGAACTCGCGCGGCGTACTGAACTGCCACGTAACGGGGCCGAGCTTTACGCAGGAGGGCGCATCCGGAGGCGCATCTACCGTGCCCCTCTCCGACGAGAGCACCTTTTCGATCTCGTGCGATGTCTCCGATGGCACGACCATCGAAGACAGCGTTACCGTGCCGCTCGCGCTCTAGCGAGACGCGTACTATCCCCCCGAGAGGAATCGAACCTCTATCTACTGGTTAAAAGCCAGCTGCTTTACCACTAAGCTACGGGGGGCGAAAAAACTATAGCATTTTCCGCTCCGATGTACCGAATGCACTCTTAAAGCGGCAGGTCGATCGCGAAGATTCCCGCGCCCGTTACGACGAGCGAAATCGAGAGCGCGCCGATAAGGAGCATGCTGCTCATGGGGTACACCCTGCATCGCGGCATGAAAAGCCAGAGCGCCACGAGCGCAGCGGATGCGAGCGCAGCGGGTTGCGTGTAAAAGCCGGCAAAGAGCGCCGCGGCGACTACTGCCTCGAAGAAGCCGAGTCCCTTTAGTGCGTTCGATTCATCCGATGCGTGGCGCCATGCGCTCCATCCAAGTGCGCCGGCGGTGGTGATGCGCATCAAAAGGAAAGCGAACGGCGACAGAAACAGAAGTTCGGGAAAAACCGAGAGCATGCTCGCAGTGTACCCCGTGAGCGGAATATTTGTATAGTTCTGTCATGCGCATCGTGGTTATCCTGCACAACGTCCGCAGCGTGCATAATGTTGGCGCAATGTTCCGCACCGCCGATGCGGCGGGAGTGGAGCGGGTATTTCTCTCTGGCTATACGCCCGCGCCAATCGATCGCTTCGGTAGAGAGCGGAGAGATATGGCGAAGGCGGCGCTCGGTGCCGAGCGATCCGTGCCATGGGAGCATCGCGCGTCGGCCGCAGAGATCATCGACCGCCTCCGGAGCGAAGGGTGGAGGGTCGTCGGCGTGGAGCAAGATGCGCGCGCGATCGATTACCGAACCGCCGAGCCGCGAGAGAGGATCGCCTTCGTGTTCGGCAATGAGGTGCGCGGACTATCGCGCCAGCTTCGCGATCGGTGCGACGAGCTCGTGGAAATACCAATGCACGGCGTGAAAGAGTCGCTCAACGTCTCCGTTACGGTCGGCGTCATTCTTTTTGACGCACGGCGAGGGCGGTGAGTCGTCTCTAGTATGAGTACACGTCTACGGTGCGCCCCTGCGCATCCAGAAGACGGATTGTGTCATGCGAGTTGCGCCACACCTCGACAGGAGATCCGAGGAAGAGGCGCCAGGTAGAACTGTTAAAGCCAGGATCGCTCCGGTGCCTGACCACGCAGCTTGTATACGAGAGGGTGTTGCGCAGTGCGGCTGCGCACTCCGGCGAGACAGATTGCGGCAGCACATCCGGAAACGTGCACGCGTAAAGCGACTCCAGCGTGTCGAAGCACGAGTCGCCGTATGCGGCGAAGTTCGAGGGTGTCATTGGGAGCTCCGTTTGCGGTGAGGGGCACTGTCTCGAGAGTTGGGGCGTGAATGCCTGGTACTGCCCAAGGTATCCGGTGCACATATTTTCGCGGAACGAGACGCTCACGGGCGATACGCTGCTCGAGATAATCGCTTGCTCGCCCGGCGCCAGATACACGGGCGCGACCTCATTGATGTTTCCCAGGGAGAATACGGGTGCCGCGTTCGGCAGGTACAGGCGCACGCCGGTGAGGACGCTCTGGAGTGACCAACCGGAAAGTGGCACGGGAGCGGTGTTGTTCGTGCTCGC
>CAZRXN010000032.1:2663-5042 GCA_964604085.1 uncultured Candidatus Saccharibacteria bacterium
ACCTGTCCTTTAAACGACCAGGGGAGCTCGAGTGGGGTTGTGGATGCGCTTCCGGCGAATATTGCATCCCGTACTCGCTGGATGCCGCCATCGAGCACCCACCACGCAAGGAGGGCTATCAAAATGAATCCGAAGATGCCGAGAAAGATGAATCGCAGCATGCTGCATTTTAGCGCGACTCTCTCAAAGAAAGGAAGCGCTGCAGCTCTTCGCGCGCAACCGTCGCATCACTCCATGGCTCGCTTGTACCGCGCGGGCCGCATATTGAAGGGTCTGTGCCTTTACCGGTGATTAAGACGGCGTCTCCTTCTTTGGCAAGGGCGATCGCGCGCCTAATAGCCTCGCGGCGATCCATAATGATCTCTCGAGGCGCTTCTCCCATGCCCCGCGCGATCATATCGACGATCGAGCGCGGATCCTCATCATAAGGATCTTCATTCGTGAGTATGATCGAAGCGCACTCCTTTGCGGCGATCGCCCCCATGGCAGGGCGCTTCCATGTGTCGCGGCCGCCGCCCGTTGCGCCGAGCACGCATATTTTTTTCCGGCTCTGGAATGCGCGGTAGAGCGCGGAGAGAGAGTCCGGCGTGTGCGCGTAATCAACAACGACCAGAAAATTCTGGCCCGCGTCGATGCGCTCGGCCCTGCCGGGGATTTGCTTCAGTGAGCCGATGCCACGGATGATCGTCTCGAGCGGAATGCCCAGCGCGCGTGTAAGTGTCGCAGCGGCGAGCGCGTTCTGAATTGAGAAATCGCCAGGCAGCGACACGGAAATTTCCGCGCCCTCGAAGCGGAAGACGCCGCCGTTTTCATCCGCATGCCATGGGGTGCTCTCAAGCGAGAAGGGGAGCGGGTACTCGACCGGGAGTGTGAGGTAGCGTGCCCCTTCCGGATCTCCGGCGTTCGCTGCCATGAAGCGCGGGCGCTTACGCGATCCCAGCAGCTGCGTCCCGATGGAAAACTTTGCCTCTTTGTATGCCTGCAGCGAACCGTGCGATTCGATGTGCTCGGGAGCGAGATTCGTAAAAACGAGCGCGTCCAAGTCTACGAAGCGGTGCCGATGCTGCCGCGCGCCTTCGGATGTCATTTCAATCAGCGCGACCCCGCATCCGGCGAGGACCGCGTCGCGCAGAAAGCGCTGCAGACGGAAACGCCCGATCATGGTCATCCGCGTCTCGTTCGGCACGCTCTGTGTTCCGATTTTGAATCGTATGCCGCTTGCGACCGCAGTCTCGTATCCTGCGGCCGCGAAGATAGCATTAAGGTACTCAATGAGACTCGATTTTCCCTTCGTGCCGGTTACCGCTACCGTGAGGATTTTCCGGGACGGAAATCCGTAGAAAAGTGCCGCGATCCACGCGAGCGCGAAATGGTAGGCGGAGAGGAGTGGATTGAAGAGGATCGGCGGAATCATCTGACGAATCCAGCGTTTGAGTGCGTTCATGAGCCGAGTATTTTCAGAGCTTCGCGTAGACGCTCGCTCCCTCCGGTAATCTCGGACGGAACCTTGCGGAGCGCCTCGCGCGCCTCATGCTGCGCATAGCCGAGCGCGCGCATGGCCTCGAGCGCCTCTTCATCGCCGCGCATGGCCTCCGGCGTCCCCTCAGCCGCGACGCCCACCTTATCGCGTAGCTCGAGAACTATTTTTTCCGCAGTTTTGCGGCCGATACCGCCTACTTTCGTGAGGTACTCCGACTTTCCTTGCGAAATGGCGGTACGAAGCACTTCGACAGTGGCGCTCTCCAGTATCGCGAGTGCGGAACGCGGACCGATGCCCGACACGGAAAGCAGCAGCTCGAAAAAACCGAGCTCTTCCTCCGTTGAGAAGCCGTAAAGATCGTGCGCGTCATCGCGAATCGAAAGGTGTGTCCAGAGCGCGACGGTCTGTCCGCTCGTGAGCCCGACGAGCGTGTTCGAGAGCGCGGACACCTTGTAGCCGACGCCGCCGGCCATCACGATTACGTATCCGGCGCGGACCGCGCGCACATCTCCCTCGAGAAAACCGATCATGTCGTAAGTATCCAGCAGCCGCGGTGAGGCCGCAAGCGCGCCTTGCGATATCGGCCCGCTTCCGGTAGGATGCACGGCGTATGGCGATCACCAGTTCGGCGAAGAAGGCAACGCGAGCCGCGAAGCGGCGCGCTGTGTTCAATGCACGCCGGAAGACGGCAATGCGCGGTGCCGTGAAGGAGCTCACGAAGGTTGTAGCCGGAAAGGGAGATTCGCAAACGGCGCTCTCGACTGCGTACAAGGCGATCGATAAGGCCTCCAAGCGGGGAGTCATCAAGGCCAACACCGCTTCGCGCATGAAGTCCCGCCTCGCACGACAAGCCGCAGCCAAATAAACCGCGCCTTCGCCCGGTAGTCCCCTAGGTTTGC
>CAZRXN010000032.1:5142-7870 GCA_964604085.1 uncultured Candidatus Saccharibacteria bacterium
GAAGCGGCCAAGCGCTCGCTCGTCGCCGACGCTCCTCACTCCGCTCGGCCCTGGAAACTCACCCCGCACTGCTGTGCGTGGACCCCGAATTTCCTTTCGATTCCCCACGCAGAAGCGCGCCGCGCTTCTGCTACGAGGGCCCAATGCTTCGCATTGTGCCCTCGTGAGGAATCGAACCTCAATTACCACCTCCGCAAGGTGGCGTCCTATCCGTTGAACGACGAGGGCAGTGCGGGAACTGTATACCAGGAAGCGTCTTTTTTCCACACAAGTCCGAAAGGGGGAGAGTCCCGAACGCGCCGCAATGTATGATTGAGCCATGTCTCGCGGGAATGCTGCCGTTGCCGGGGTTGTCCTCATCGGCCTTATCGGTATTGCGCTCGCCGCAATCCAATCGCCAGCGCTTTCTCGAGCTGACCTGCCGGAAGAGGAGGGGGCCGTAGCCGCCGTGAATGCGGCTATTACCGCGAATCCCGTCCCGCAGCTGCCAAAGGAAACAGCTTCTGTTGATGAAATTTGCAAAAGCTTGCCCGTTATTTCTCCTAATGCATCCGGGAAATTCAGCGCTCGCGCGAGTGCGACTGACGCGGGAGCGCTAAACGATCCCTGCGTTGCCAAGATTCCTGTCGAAGGTGCGACGGGAGGGCAGACCCAGTGCGTAGGAAAGGTGTCCGTCATTACCGTCGATGCAAAAGGTAAGGTGAGTGATCAGTGGCGACCCGATACAACGGTCCCAAAGGGAGTATGTCGTACACTCGCCTGCGCACCAAAGGCCGGAGGTGGCAAGACGTGCGTGCAAGCCGATATCTCGGGAGGACTCGATGCAAAGAAATTACAAGCGCTTGCGGGGAGCAGCGCCGCGAAGAGCGCATTCGAGATTACGCCGAGCGGCGCGATCTCCGGCCCGACGACGCCTTCACAACTTCTCGACAAAGGATTCAACGATCTCCTGCTCGGTGCACTCGAGAGCGAGAAGGCGGAGCTCGGATTGAACGAGCAAGGAGGATCCCTCTATAATCCGGCAAAAGATTTCTACGACGACGAGGGCAACATCATCACCGGCTCTGTCGGTGAAGATAAGACGCTGACCCCTTCATTCGAGTCGGAGCAATTGAAAACACAAACGATGATCGATGGCTTAAAGAAAACATTCGCCGCTTCGCAAGTGCAACCGGATCCCCGCACGCCTCCCGTGCAGAACCCGAACGCGCCGAGGTATGAACTTCCGCCTGGTGTTGGTCCTGGCAGCTTCCCCTCCGGGTCCGGAGGAATACTTCCAGGGTTGTTGAGCCAGCTCGGCAAGGCGCTCGGCGGCGGGGGAGGGCTGGGCGGCGGTGCGCCGCAGGCAGGAAATCGACAACCGTACCCGCCTGGCAGTTGCAGCGCGCAGCGCTTCTGTGAAGATGGCTCTCTCTACCAGCGTGACTCACAGTGCGTAGATCGCACGCTTCAGTTCTGCCCCTACGGATGCGAATCCGGCCAGTGCAATCCTCCCGAGTCGGTGTCTTCGACATTGCGCGCCGAACTCTCCTGCCAGCCGAAAGTGGCGGATGTCGGCATGACGATCGGCATGTCATTCTCCTGCACGAGCTCGAACGGCTCGGTGCATCCTGTGGCATCGTTCAATACGGATGTCGAAAAGCACTGTGCGGATAGTTCGTGCACCTCCGGCTCTGCGGAATTCGTCGCAACGAAGCTCCCGCTCGGTGCGTCTGCGCAAAACATTTCACTCACCTGCGCTTCGCAAGGGCAGCAGAGTCAGCCGGCGGTCTGCTCGATCCAAGTGGGGAATCCCGCGATCGTCATGGTCGTGAATCCCAACGAGATCGCTGCGGGTGCCGACGCCAATATCGGCTGGGTAACAGTCGGTATGCAATCATGCACGATTTCGAGCCCATCGCTGCCGGAATTCAATGCCGCAAATGCAGCGAATACGAGCCCGAGCGGGGTGGCCAAGTCGCCCGCACTCTCGAGCGACACGTCTTTCGTACTCTCCTGTACGACGCTTGCCGGTCAGACGAAAACCGCGAGTACGACGGTCTCCGTGAGCGAGTAGCCGTTCAGAGGCCGAACAGCTCTAGAATCTTGTGCGCCATCGGCTCCTGCATGGGGATTTCTTCCACGCGCTCTTCGAGGTATGCACGCACGAGCGAAGGATCTGTGCCCTCGAGGGGAATGATGAGATTGGGAGCGAGAAACTTCGTCGTATCCACGAGGAGCTTCGGATTCTCATCGTGTTCCTCCACCCAGAACGATACGATCTCACTCCAGTCATGAAGAATGTCGCCAACGCGAATCCCGTCGTCCGATAGCTCAAATTCGTGCAGTGCAGGCGGCGTGCGCGCAATGAGCGCCAGGGAAAAGGCGGCTGCTGCGATGAGAATCGCGAAAAGAATGTTGCCGAGCAGGATGCTCGTCAGTCCAGCGCACAGTGCGATGATGCCGAGCGCTATAAACCAGTCGTGCCCGCGCTCGATGTGCTCGCGGTCATATCCGCTCCATCGAATCGGTGCGGAATCGTCCATGGCATCAATGATAGCACTCCGAAGATGCGTGCTGCGTCCGCAGACGAGCGTGTGTGCGCATAAGTCCGCTCTTTGATACAACTAATGGGTCGGGAAGCGTGCCGGAGTGGTTGAACGGGGCAGTCTTGAAAACTGCTAGGTCGGAAACGGCCTCGGAGGTTCGAATCCTCCCGCTTCCGAAACAGAGCGAAGCGATGGCTTCG
>CAZRXN010000033.1:0-7657 GCA_964604085.1 uncultured Candidatus Saccharibacteria bacterium
TGACGGGCGGTGTGTACAAGGCTCAGGAACATATTCACCGCGTCGTAGCTGATACGCGATTACTAGCGATTCCGGCTTCATGAGGTCGGGTTGCAGACCTCAATCCGAACTGGGGCCGCTTTTGAAGGATTTGCTCAGGGTTACCCCGTCGCGTCCCGCTGTAGCGACCATTGTAGCGCGTGTGCAGCCCAGGGCATCAGAGGGACATGCTGACTTGGCGTCATCCTCACCTTCCTCCCCCGTGAGGGGGCAGTCTCGCCTGACACTTGTAACAGGCAACGAGGGTTGCGTTCGTTACCCCACTGAAGGGAACGATTCAAACCACGAACTGACGACAGCCATGCATCACCTGTCCTACACCCTCGAAGGCTTCCTATCTTTCGATAGGCGTGCAGTAGGATTTCTAGCCCTGGTAAGGTTCTTCGCTTAGCGACGAATTGAGCCACACGCTCCACCGCTTGTGCGAGCCCCCGTCTATTCCTTTGAGTTTCAACCTTGCGGCCGTACTACCCAGGCGCCTCGCTTAACGCGTTAGCTTCGCCTCCCAGAGGGTCGATACTCCGGAAAGCCAGCGAGGATCGTTTAGGGCGTGGACTACCGGGGTATCTAATCCCGTTCGCTACCCACGCTTTCGTGTTTGAGTGTCAGGAATGCGCTAGTGTACTGCCTTCGCCTTTGGTGTTCCCCATGATATCAACGGATTTCACCCCTACACCATGAGTTCCGTACACCTCTCACACCCTCTAGTCATGCCGTTTCGCCTGCCGCTCCGAGGTTGAGCCTCGGTTTTTAACAAACGACTAACATGACCACCGACACACCCTTTACGCCCAGTAATTCCGGGTAACGCTTGTGGTCTCTGTATTACCGCTCCTGCTGGCACAGAGTTAGGAACCACTTATTCGTAGGGTAACGTCAATGACTTCCTCCCCTACAAAAGATGTTTACGTACCGAAGCACTTCATCCATCACGCGGCATCGCTCCGTCAGGCTTGCGCCCATTGCGGAATATTCTCGGCTGCAGCCTCCCGTAGGAGTATGGGCCGTGTCTCAGTCCCATCGGTGGGGGTCAGGCTCTCACCTCCCCTAAGCGTCATAGCCTTGGTAGGCCATTACCCTACCAACTAGCTGATACTACGCAGGCCGCTCCCGCAGCGATAAATCTTTACTCTTGCGAGACCATCGGGAATTATCCGACCTTTCGGCCGGTTATGCCCGACTGCGGGGGACGTTCCTACGTGTTACTACCTCGTCTGCCAAGGGTCTAAACCCTTTCGACTTGCATGCCTTATCCATGCCGCCAGCGTTCACCCTGAGCTAGGATCAAACTCTAAGTTAAGAGTGGCATGCGCCACTCTTCACAGGATGTTTCTCCGTATGCAGAACATACGGAGATCTTGGACGGAACAAAAGAATGTATATCCTTCGTTCCTTTTACTGTCTGGTTACTTGCTTTACCTTAACCATTTGTGTGCAATCTTCCTTTCTTCGTATATGGATTTTTTCAACGATCTTCCGCCGCTTCGGGCAAATAAAAACCGCCCTAAGCGCGAGGGCACAGTATAGGCAGGAGGGCCTGTAATGTCAATACATTTTGTGGAGGTTTCCTGAAGAAATGAAGCGGCCGGAGCAGGGTGCCCCGGCCAAATGGATTACCGCCGAGATGGCGGATACGGCGAGTGCCGAAAGTGGCGCGCGTTGGACAGGTGGGATGTGTCGTCACAGACGGATTGCTCAGGGAGGGGTACCCTCCGTGGTTGAGACTGCTCCGAGGACGTTTCCTTCTTATCCTTCGCCGCTTCTACCTTTTCGTTCATTCTTTTCCTCCTCCGTAGTACTTCACACATAATACCTTTAAAACGGAGCCCCATCCATGCTTCTTGTGCAAACAAAAAGGCCTGCAGTTCGCGTTGCGAACCGCAGGCCACATAGCATGACGCTTTTGTGTCAGATGCCGTGGAATTTCGGCGGTATGCCGGAGCCGTTATACGGCCCAAGCTTCTTCGAGCCGGTGCGGCCGGGCTCTTTAGACCTCTCCATCCTTCCTTTTTTTATCGGAGTCGGGTTACAGATCCCCGCCTCGGCAGGCAACAGCGGCTCTGCTTTCTTGCCGCCTCCCGAGCGCTGCCGCGAAAACATCCTTTTTTTCATTTGATCCTCCTCAAAGAACTCCGAGACACGCCTTTGGTACATGCCCCGGGATGGACACGCCCACCGTACGGCGCGTCCCCATCTTGGGGCGCGTTTTCAGGCGCGCTTCCAGCGCTCGATCGTAACCAAGAGCGGCGTTGCGAGGCAGATGGAAGAGTAGGTACCGATCGCGATTCCCACGATCAATACGAGGGCGAAATCTTCCGTCGAAGCGGGGCCGAGCAGGTAGAGCGCCACCAGCGACAAGAGCGTCGTTACCGAAGTATTTACCGACCGCGCGAAGGTCTGCCGCACGCTCGCGCCCGCCGTTATTTCGAAATCCTCCTTGCGATTCGACTCTTTATTCTTGCGCAAGTTTTCCCGTACGCGATCGAATACCACGATCGTATCGTGCACGGAGTAGCCGAGCACGGTGAGGATTGCTGTCAGGAAGAGCGTATCAACCTGCGCTCCCCAAAGATACCCAAAGAGCGCGAATACGCCGACCGGGACGATCACATCATGGAGCAGCGTGAGAATGGCGATGAGCCCGTAGATCCAGGAGGATACCGGCTCGGAGACTTTACGAAACGCGAATGCGATGAAGCATACGATCGCGAGAAGCACGAGTGCGAGCGCGATGAACGCTTTATTGCGCAACTCGACGCCCACGGTCGGCCCCACTTCCGTTACCCGGTCGATGGTCGGGCTATACGCGCCGTCGACGGAAAGCGCGCCCGGCAGCGCAGCACGCGCGTCCTGCGAAAGCGGTCCCGCGCGTAGGATATAGCCGCCCTCCACCGCGCGAAGCGTGGCCCCCGAGACGCCTGCCTGTTCAAGCGAGGCCGAAAGCTGTGCGGCCGAGGGTACGGAACCCGCATAGTGCGCCTCCGCGAGCGTGCCCCCGGTGAAGTCGGGGCCGATATTGAGACCGAAGAGCGCGACCGATGCGATCGAGGCGAGCACGAGGAGCCCGGTAATGCCGAAGAACACGTTCCTATAGCGAATAATGAACATACGTTTAGGAGCTGAACCCATTACCGAATAGGAAGCGGCCGACCGCGCCCGTACGGCGAATGCCGATCGCGTAGAGGAGCGTGCGTGAGACCGTAATCGCGGAAAGCATAGAAACGAGGACGCCGAGGCCGAAGACGAGTGCGAAGCCCTCGATGAGCGAGGTGCCAAACCAGAACAGAATGACCGCCGTGATCATGCTTGAGATGTTCGAGTCGCGAATCGACGTCCAGGCGCGTGCGAAGCCTTCATGGGTCGCCTGTTCGACGTCCTTGCCTGCCGCCATCTCTTCTTTAACGCGCTCGAAGATGAGCACGTTCGCGTCCACTGCCATACCCACCGAGAGAATGAGTGCGGCGATGCCAGCCGCAGTGAGCGTGATCGGAATGGCCTTAAACAGTGCGAGCATAACCACGATATAAAAGAGGAGCGCGACAGCTGCGATGCACCCCGGCAGCCGATACCAGAGCACCATAAAGAGGCCGACGAGGCCGATACCCCAGAGCCCTGCGGTGACCCCTTGAGAAATCGCTTCGGAGCCCAGCGTGCCGGAAACGGTCTCGGTGGAAGAAATCTCGATTGGGACAGGTAGCGCGCCGAAGTTCAGGTTTCGCACGAGCTCGCGCGCGCTCTCCGCGGTGAAGTTTCCGGATATGACTGCCGTACCATCCGGGATGGGCTCGCGAATGACCGGTGTCGAGATAGGGACGCCGTCGAGGAAGATGCCGAATACGCGCCCGACATTTTCCGTCGTGAGCGACCCGAAGAGATCCGCGCCTTCACTATTGAAATGCAGCAAGACTACTGGTTCGTTCGATACAGTGGCGCTCCCATTGCCGAAGCGCAGCTCCGCCTTATCCAGGTGGCGGCCGGTGATCGTCGCCGGCTCAAAGTAGCGATTCACATCCTGAAGCGCCACGCCCTCCGGCGGGGTCGTCGTCGCATCTTCTCTAAGCAGGCGGAACTCCAATACCGGCGTCTTTCCGAGCGCATCTATCGCTTGAGCCGTATCGGTTACGCCCGGCAGCTCGACGATGAGGCGCTCCTCCGGAGCTCCCGCGAACGTCCCGCCATGCTCTGTCTGCACAATCGGCTCCGAGACTCCAAATAGATTGACCCGCCGCTCGATCGTGTCCCGTAGTGCGGCCATCGTGTCCGCCGTGTCGCCTTCGGGTATGCCCGAGAGATCTGCACGGTACACGAGCTGCGTGCCGCCGGAGAGGTCGAGTCCCAGACGGAATGGGCGCCAACCATCTACCTGCGAGGCATAGACAAACCAGCCGAGCCCCAGGCCGACCAGAAAGATAATGAGCGCTAAAAGCCGCTGCTTTAACATGGTCCCAAAGTATACGCGTGTGAAAAAGGCGGCGCAAATCCTCATTCGTACTCTCCTTCGACCTCTTGCGCTATACTCCTTCCAGGCAACAAGGGAGAAATTAGATGAACGAAATGCAACGGTCGTTTACCACGGACCACATTCGCTCGGTTTGCGATTCGCTGCTGCGCGATCGATATGCAGAAATGCCAATAGACCGCCTGTTTCTTGGAAGTCGGATGCGGGTCATTTTCAAGGGAATGCGGCACCTCACCGAGAGCGAGCGACTCCATAAGTACTTTCCCTGGAAAGTATTCCGCGCTGACGCATATGGAAGCGCATACACCCAGGAGGTCGGCCTTACACACCGAGAAGATCGCGGTGAAGATAAGTACGTATTTCAGTATGCATCTGGCCATTCGTATTCTGCAGTGCCCAGCTGTAAAAATTTCCTGGACGCTCTCGAAGATCTCAACGACCACGCATTTCGCGTGAGTGTGCGGATCGCGGAGCACCTCGATGCACGAGGCATTTGTTCGCAGCAAGGATCCTTCGCAGAGCGGATACGTCTAGGTACCTGCATTACCCGCGTCTTGCGCTATTGCACGAACGAAGAGGGAAAATCAGATGCATACCCCCATGCGGATCGAGGGATTTTCTCTATCCATTGGGGAGCTTCCCACGAAGGACTCTGGGTCTTCCGACCGAACGGCAGCCGCACCCGAATTCGCGAACTAGAAGCGGATACTATCGCGGTATTCACGGGGCGCAAATTTGCCGCTGCGCTTCGCGACCGCACTGCGGTGTGCCCCCACGGTGTCGGATTTATGAGTACGGATGGCGGCGATCGTTATAGCGTCGTTACATTCGTACATCCCGGAGCGGCCGCTAGCGACGTCCGCTGGCTGCTCGATAACGACGACGCAATGAAGGACTTCGAGCGCACGCTCGCGCTGTAACACTCGCTCCGGCAGGATACTCCCGCCGGAGCGAACTCATTTTTTGAGCACGATCAGTCGTGCGCCTGCCGCGCAAGCTCCAGCAAATTTTTAAATATCATGGAAACGGCGACCGGACCTACGCCACCGGGAACGGGCGTAAAGATACGTGCGGCTTCTGCACACGCGGGGTCTGCATCCCCCATCACCTTGCCCCCCGCCTCGCTCGTCCCCGCGTCGATGAGGATCACCCCGCGCCGCATCATGTACGGCTTTAAGAAACCCGGATCTCCCGCGCCGAGCACCACGATGTCGGCATCCCGCAGATCGAGTGGATCACCCTGCTCCTTCGAGATCACCGAAACTCGTGCGCCTCTTCGAGAGAACAACCCCGCCACGGGGCGCCCGACGAGCCGTCCTTCGCCGACAACTGCGACGCGCATGCCTCGGGGATCTATTCCGGCACATGAGAGGATCTCGAGGACAGCAAGCGCTACCGGTGCCTGCACCGGCCGTTCATCGTCGTGTATATTCGGATGGATCGCGTCGACATCTTTCGCAATCGGTATGGCCGCGAGTACGGCCTCGGTATCTACCCCGCTCGGGAGCGGCAGCTGCACGATAACACCGTCGGACTCACCAGCTGCGCGCTCTGTTTCTTGCACGAGCGTGCCCGTGTCGGCATGCGCCGACACGCGGCGCTCAATGAGTGCGATGCCCAGGCGCTCGGCGGCGCGTTTTTTGATACGGATGAAAGAAGCGATCACCGGATCGTCGCCGCAAAACACAATGCCCAGCCGCACCGGGCGGCCGAGCGCCGAGAGCTCCGGCTCGAGCGATGCATAGACGCGCTCGGCGACCGCATACCCATCGATGATCATACGGAAAGTCCGAATGCCTCTTTCAGCTCTGCGATCCCCTCTTCAAGCATGACCGTCGGCTTCCACCCCAGGAGTTCGGCCGCTTTCCTGTTGTCGGCTTGCGAATCATGCGCCTCGATCCGCGGTGGTGCATAGGTTATGTCGCCGCCGACAAGTTCCGCGAGGTACTGGATGGTTACGTTGCGGCCGGCACCGATGTTTATGGTTTCCCCCTTGCCGACGTTCGGGCTTTCTGCCGCGAGCATATTCGCGCGCACGACATCCCGCACGTGGGTGTAATCGCGCGTGACGCTGCCGTCGCCAAATATCGTGAGAGCCCTTCCCTCTTTGCGAGCAAGAAGAAAGGCGCCGACCGCAAGCGCATACGGGCCGGTGGGATCGAGCCCCGGACCGTACACATTGAAGTACCGCAGCGAGACGGTCTCGATGCCGTAGATCCCGGGCCAAATACGAGCGAACAGTTCTCCAGCATACTTTTGCAGTCCGTACGGATTCACCGGATTAGCTGGCAAGTCTTCGGAGAGCGGCAGCGTCGTTTGCAGGCCGTATGCCGAGCCGGAAGCCGAATTTACGACCCGACGCACCTTCGCTTTCGCGGCCGCGGCAAGTACCGATACAGTGCCCACCACGTTCACGTCCGTGGTTTCTATCGGATGCTCAACGGAGTACGGGACGCGCGGTATGGCCGCAGTGTGATAGACAACATCAGCTCCGGCACATATCGCTTCGAGCGCAGCTGTGTCGCGGATATCGAGCTCATGGTATATCGCATCGGCATGTAGACGCTCTGGCCGCTTGCCCCCGGAATAGTCGTCCACGACGTGCGTTTCGCATCCGCTCTCAAGGAGCGCGCCTACCAAGTGGGAGCCGACGAAGCCGGCGCCACCCGTTACGATTGCTTTCTTAGCCGCCATGGTGGCATCTTACACTACGATCCTTTCGCCGTGATAACGATCCGCGCCGTCTGCAAGATGATGTACAGATCGAGGAGCAGCGAACGTCGCTCGAAATAGTAGAGGTCGTACGAGAGCTTTTCCTTAGTTTCGAGCACTTCGGTTCCATGGTGCGGATGCCGGTCGTGCTTGATCTGCGCCCATCCGGTGAGCCCCGGCGCTATGAGATAGCGCGCATTGTAGTACGGAATGCGGGCGCTGTAGTGCGTCGCAAGGGACGGAAGTTCGGGACGCGGCCCGACGAACGAAAGGTCGCCCCGCAGGATATTCCAGAGTTGCGGCACCTCGTCGATGCGGAGCAGTCGAAGGAAGGCCCCTACCCTCGTTACCGTGAGATCGCTGACGCCGCTTGCACCGTATCGCCCTTGATCATTGCCCGTCATGCTCCGCAATCTGCTAGATATAACACGCGCGCTGACGCCCTTG
>CAZRXN010000034.1:0-7486 GCA_964604085.1 uncultured Candidatus Saccharibacteria bacterium
CGCGAAAAACGCCTGCAAGATGTTGTTGGCGAGCAGCGTCTTTTCCCCGTAGCGCCAATTCCGAAGACCGGCTTCCCTTCGGCGCATGATGCCCCGCTTCAGCGTATCTATTTCGTACGGTCGGCGGGCGTACTCCTGCATCGCGACGATGTTCGAAAGTAGGTCTACCGTTCTCCCCGAGAGCGAGTTCTCCAGGCGCTGAGCCGTCTCGGAGAGCGGTATGCGCTTCCTGGCGAGAAAGAAGTTGAGCGGCGCGACGATCGCGATCCACGCGAGCAGCACCCAGGCGATCGCGGGGCTTGCGAAGAAGGCAAACACAAAGCTCGCGACGATCGTAACGGTGAAATTCAGGAACTGCCACAGCACCTCTTCCACCACGTGCGCCGCGCCGCTCGCGCCGTGGCTGATCTTATTGGAAAGCGACCCGGCGAAGTGATCGGAGAAGTACGTCCGGCTATGGCGCGTTACGAAAGAAGTGAGCGCGTAGCGCGCCGTCGCGCGTACACCGGTAGCAAGGCGCGCCCCCGCGAATCCCGAGATGCGCCAGATGAGTCCCGCTGCCAGCGACACCGATATGTAGAGCACCGCGGCAAGCAAGAGCTGCGTATAGTCGCCGGTTGCGCCAAGGTGCTCCCCCGCCTCTACGATGCGCTTGAATATGTAGGGAACATAGGCGTACATCACCGCCGAAATTAGAACGGCGAGCGCAGCTACGGTCGCAGAGCGGGCGTGCGGTCGGCACACCTCTATCATGAATCGCGCGGGGCTCTTCGTAAGCGGCAGATTGTCTATCCAGATGCTCATACGTAAAAATAGGCGCCCCAAAGGGTGCGCACGGCGCCACAATTCTAGCAAAAAATCAACGTCTGCGCTATATTCGGGCGATGCGTATCTTAAGCATCGAGACCTCCTGCGACGAAACAGGCGTGAGCGTACTTGAAGCGAGCGGCGAGGCCGGGTCGGACTTCCGGTGCCGCGTCCTCGGCAACGCGCTCATGTCGCAGACGGAGACGCATGCGCCCTACGGGGGCGTGTTTCCCAATCTTGCGCGCCGCGAGCATGAGAAAAATCTAATTCCGCTCCTTAGCTCCGCACTCTCACAGGCAGAATTGCTCGAGGAGTCAGGAGTCCGGCCACTCGCGGCGCAAGCGAAGATCCTGGAAATCCTCTCTCGTGAGCAGCAGCTCCAAACGCCCCTACTCGGATTTCTCTCCGCGCACGAAGCGCCCAAGCTCGACGCCATTGCTGTTACGTTCGGCCCGGGGCTCGAGCCCGCGCTGTGGGTAGGCGTGAATGTCGCTCGCGCGCTCGCGACCGCGTGGCAGCTCCCGCTTATTCCCGTACATCACATGGAGGGACACCTTATCGCCTCTCTCGTGGAGTGGCAGGGCGATAGCTGCACAATGCGTCCGCTCGAGTATCCGCTCGTCGCGCTCCTTGTCTCCGGCGGCCACACCGAGCTTCTCGCCTCACGCTCATGGATGCAATACGAGAAACTCGGCGCAACGCGCGACGACGCCGCAGGGGAAGCGTTCGACAAGATCGCGCGCCTCCTCGGTCTACCATACCCGGGGGGTCCCGCGCTTTCAGAGCTCGCACGCGCGGCGCGCGAGCGCGGCGAGGAACTTCCCTTTCGTCTTCCCCGCCCCATGATGGGCGACGGGCTGGATTTTTCTTTCGCGGGATTGAAGACCGCGATCCGGCGCAAGCTGGATGAAGAGGGTACGCTATCGCAAGAGAGAGTGCGGCTCTATGCGCGGGAAACGGAAGAAGCCATCGTGGACGTCCTCGTTTCGAAGACGCTTCGGGCGGTCGAAGAGATCGGCGCGAGCGCCGTGCTTCTGGGCGGCGGCGTCTCGGCAAATCAGCATGTGCGCGCCCGCCTCACCGATGTGTTGCAGGATTCGGGTGCAGAGCTCTTCGTCTGCCCGCCCGAGCTCTCAACCGATAACGCGATCATGATCGGGCTCGCCGGATATTTTCGGGCGCTGAAAAGTCGCTCAATCGCTCCCGAAGCGCTCCGCGCGGTCGGCAGGCCCGTCCTCGAGAGTGCCTGATTATTTGCTAGTATGCTCGCATGGAATCGCCAAACATAGCGCCTGAATTCCTAAAGCCCTACGACCCGAAGACGGAGGAGCCGACGGCGCTCGCCCTTTGGGACGAGCGCGGCTACGCGAATCCCGACACCTGTATCGCCGAAGGCATCACGAGTGCAGCCGCGGAGCACTTCTCTATCGTGCTCCCTCCGCCGAACGTAACCGGGACGCTGCACATGGGTCACGCCGCGATGCTCGCGATCGAAGATATCCTCATCCGGTTCAACCGCATGCGCGGCAAGCGGACGCTCTGGATACCCGGGACGGACTCTGCGGCGATCGCCACCCAGGCCAAGGTGGAGAGCGATATCTATAAGAAGGAGAAAAAAACGCGCTACGACCTCGGGCGCGAAGAGCTCATGCAGCGCATTGATGCGTTCACGAAAGAGAGCGAGAGCACCATCATTCGGCAGGTGAAACGCATGGGCAGCAGTCTCGATTGGAGCCGATATGCGTACACGCTCGACGATACGCGCTACCGCGCCGTGATGACGGCATTCGTACGCATGTACGAAGCGGGCCTGCTCTATCGGGGAGATCGCATCGTCAATTGGGATCCCGCGCTGCAGACGACCGTCTCCGACGATGAAGTCGAGTACGTGACGAAGACCGATCCTTTCTACTATTTCACCTATGGGCCCTTCGAGATTGGCACCGTCCGTCCCGAAACGAAATTCGGCGATAAGTACGTGGTCATGCACCCGGACGACGAGCGCTATGCGTCGTTCACGCACGGACAGACGATCGATCTCGAATGGGTCAACGGCCCGATCACGGCGACGGTCATAAAGGACGAGGCGGCGGACATGAACGTCGGCAGCGGCGTCATGACGATCACCCCGGCGCACTCCGCCGTCGACTTCGAAATCGCACAGCGGCACGGCCTCGACATCGAGCCGGTTATCGATGAGCGCGGCATCTTGCTGCCAATCGCCGGTGAGTTCGCGGGCACCCACATCAAGAAGGCGCGGCCGCTTATTGTGGAGAAGCTGCGCGCGAAGGGGCTGGTATCGCGCGTCGACGAGGCGTACGAACACAACGTAGCGACAAACAGCCGCGGCGGCGGCGTTATCGAGCCGCAGATCAAGCGGCAGTGGTTCGTGGGCGTGCACAAGGAGTTCAAGCTGGAACGATCCGACATACCGAGTCTTCCCGCCGGATCGAATACGACCCTGAAGGCGCTCATGCGGGCGGCGGTGGAGAGCGGCGCGATCAAGATCGCGCCGGAGCGGTTCGAAAAAGTGTACTTCCACTGGATTGATAACCTGCGCGACTGGTGCGTATCGCGCCAGATTTGGTTTGGGCACCGCATTCCAGCCTGGTATCGGGGCCACGACGTGTACGTCGGCTTAGAGGCGCCCGAGGGCAGCGGGTGGGGGCAGGATCCTGATACGCTCGACACGTGGTTTTCCTCCGGGCTGTGGACGCTTTCGACCCTCGGCTGGCCCGAAGAGACGCCCGACCTCCAGGCCTATCATCCGACCTCGGTGCTCGAGACCGGCTACGACATCCTCTTTTTCTGGGTCGCGCGTATGGTGCTCATGACCACCTTTTTCACCGGCCAAGTGCCATTCCGGCAGGTGTACCTGCACGGACTCGTGCGCGATGAGAAGGGGCGGAAAATGTCGAAGTCGCTTGGCAACATCATCGATCCGCTCGAGATGATCGAGAAGTACGGCGCGGATGCGACGCGGCTCTCCCTCGTCGTCGGCGCGCAGCCCGGCAACGACCTAAAGCTATCGGAGGATCGGGTGCGCGGATACAAGCACTTCGCCAACAAGCTCTGGAATATCACGCGCTTTACACTCGAAAATACGGCCGATATGGACGATTCGGCACCGCTCACCGATGCGGATGCAGCGCTTGTCGAAGAAGCGACCGGCATGGCTCACACCGTCGCGGAACACATCGAAGCGTTCCGTCTCGATCTCGCGGCAGATGCCGTCTATCACTTCGTATGGGATCGATTCGCTGCCGAGATACTCGAATCATCGAAAGCAATTCTGCGCGAGGGAGACGCAGAGGCGCGTCGCTCCAAGCAGCGCATGCTCTACGCCATACTCGTCATCGCCCTAAAGACCCTGCACCCATTCATGCCATTCGTTACGGAGGCAATATGGCAACGTCTCCCGAAAAAGGATCACGCTGTGCTCATGGTGGCCGCATGGCCCTCCGAACCTGCCGTATAATTACGGGCGTGCAGTCCCTCTTGCCTTTCATCGCAGCGATCGCCGGTGGCGCGCTCCCGGCGCTCGCGTGGCTGTGGTTTTGGAGGCGCGAAGATAGCGCCCACCCAGAGCCCCGCTGGTATATCGCGCTTGCCTTTATCGCGGGCATGGCGACGGTGGCGATCGTGATACCCATTCAAAAGGGTGTCGCGCTCTACATAACGAACACGACCGCAATGTTCACGGCATGGTCGGCCATCGAGGAAGCGATGAAATACATCGCCGCGCGCATCACCGTGCTCTGGCGCCGCGAAGCCGACGAGCCGATAGATGCAGTCATTTACATGATCACGGTAGCGCTCGGCTTCGCCGCACTGGAAAACGTGCTTTTCCTCCTCTCGCCCCTGGCCGGAGAAACCGCGCTCCAGACATTTCTCACCGGTAATCTTCGCTTCACGGGCGCAACCCTTCTTCATGTGCTCTCCTCTGCGGTCGTGGGCATCTCGCTCGCGCTCTCGTTCTATAGCAGTAAACGCACGCGACGACTGTTCGCGCTCTGCGGAGTTATCCTCGCATCCGTTTTGCACGCAGGATTCAACTTTCTTATACTGAATACGGCAGAAGAGCACCTGCTGCGTACCTTTTCTCTCGTATGGATCGGGCTCGTAGCGGTTCTCGCAGCCGTGGAATTCATCAAGCGAATCCGGCCATGGAGCCGATCAGCTGTTCGTAACCGCGTATGAAGAAACCCTCTTTCTTTTCCAAAATAGTTGGCGCGTCAGACAATCAGTTTGACGATTATTTCGATGATCCACAGGCAGAGCACACGATGTTTGCCGGAAAAGGCAGGGAGCGGCACGCACACATAGAGACGGACGACGACGATCTTTCCGAAAGCCGCTCGAATGGCGGCGAGCTTGCCGTAGACGTGTACCAGACACCCGACGCTATCGTCGTGAAGGCGCTCGTGGCAGGCGTACAGCCCACCTCGATCGATATTTCCCTCACGCGCGAGATGCTCACGATCAGTGGCACCCGCAGCGACGAAAAAGAAGTCGAGGAGGATAGCTATTTCCACCGCGAGCTGTACTGGGGCTCGTTCTCACGCACGATCATACTTCCGGAGGAAGTAGACGTCGACATGGCGGAAGCGAGCGAGAAGCACGGTATCTTGATGATCCGCCTCCCCAAAATTAATAAGAAGCGCGAGACGAAGCTGAAGGTGCGCGCGCGCTGACTTCCACTCCCTTTGTGCCGAGGACCGGGGTCGAACCGGTGACCCTTCGCTCTTCAGGCGAATGCTCTACCAACTGAGCTACCTCGGCGTGGCCCTACTGTACCACACTTCGGGAGCGCGGCACCCCCGCGTCCGGGCGCTATTGCCCGAAGTACTGCGAGGGATTGAGCGCATGTAGCGCGTTTTGGAAATCTGCAAACTGCGCTTCCGCCTGTGCGCCCGTCCCCTGGACTTTCTCCATCGTTTCCATCGCGTTCTCGAGAAGCGGAGCCAGGTACGTGACATAGAGCCACAGCGGCAGGACCACCACGACAATAATCCAGAAGGCGAATTTCAGTATGCCGCCGAGAAACGCGTTGCGGCGCATCGCGTGGAGCATGCGGTTGTTGTCTTTTGCGAGACGATAGGTTTCCTCTATCATCCTCCCCTCGTCCATTTCCACCATCCGTTCATTTTAGCACCCATCCGCCCCTCGCAAGGGGTAGATAAGAAAAGCTCCCGAGCATACGCCCGGGAGCTTGATTTGATGATTCCACGTCAAAGGGTTCTCCACCCACGCATGATGCTATAGGCGATCACAGGCACCAGTAGGACGAGGCCGAGCACGCACCAATAGAGCCCGAGAGCAATAAGAATACCCGCCCACACTGCAATGACTGCGATTGGTGACAATAGGTAGAGCCGTCGTGCCAGCATCATTTCTTTTTCTCCTCCTGTCTAACACTACGCCCATTAGTCAAAATAATAGAGCGCTAGTCAAGATTAGGATGCCCCCGGCAGGAATCGAACCCACATCAACCCCTTAGGACGGGGCTGTTCTATCCATTGAACTACAGGGGCCTTATGCCCCAGACTCTATCACGCTGCCTCCAGCCCAAGAAGTTCGCGTAGCTGCGGCTCATCAAAGCCCACGACCATCGTGTCGCCAATGTAGATGACAGGGACGCCCATTTGGCCGCTCTTTTCGATCATTTCCTTCCGCTTTTCCAAGTCGCTAGCGACGTTGTAGTCGACGTAGGCGACGCCGTTTTCAGTGAAGAAATCCTTCGCCGCATGGCAGAAATGGCAGGTCGGCGTGGAATAAATTGTTACCTCTGGTTGTGCGGCCATAAACGTCCCTCGTTAAACAAATAAGTACCTCAGTATATCACGCTCAAATCCCGTTTTTCACTTCAAAATGTGATTTCATTTCCTCCTCTATTCGGCTAAAATACGTACGCGCGGGTATAGTTTAGTGGCAGAATGAGTGCTTCCCAAGCACTAGATCGGGGTTCGATTCCCCGTACCCGCACAAAAACAAGGGAGGGGGTGCGCCAGCACTCCCTGACTGTGTTTTTGTCGCAAGGGTAGGGGGAATCGAAAGGCGGCGCGAGCCCGGGCAGCCTGCCTGCCGGTAGGCAGAGAGCCACTTAGCGAATCGGAGCGCCGGGCGCGAACGGTGAGCTTAGTGAGCTGACGCCGATTCCCCGTACCCGCACAAAAACAGCGCGCCTTATTGGAAGAAGAGGTTCACGACGCCAGGGGCGAAGAAGAACGTCATACCGATGATGATGAGCACCGCTATGACTGCCCAGACCGCATTCACGACCCGCTTCGTGCGACGATGAAAGAGGAAACTCATAGGTGATAGAATTATACCTGATGCGCTCCTTTGAGCAACGTAAGGATCCCGGGCGCTTGATGCTGCGTCGCCTTGTGATGCTCGTACTCGCTATCGTTCTCCTACTCGTGCTGCGAGGGGTGTGGGGCGTCTACATGAAGGAGCGGGAATCGCGCATTTTACGCGACCAGGCGAATGTCCAACTTAGCGATTTACGCGATCGCGAAGCCAAGCTGCGCGCCGATATAGAGACGCTCCAGACGGAGCGCGGACAAGAGACGACACTACGGGAAAACTACAAAATGGCGAAGGAGGGGGAGGGCCTCATCGTTATCGTTGATCAGGAAGAGCCGGAGCCACCCCGCCAGCCGACATTTCTTCAACG
>CAZRXN010000035.1:0-7339 GCA_964604085.1 uncultured Candidatus Saccharibacteria bacterium
ATGCCGAAGACCTTGAAGTACAGGCGAGCGTATGCCCCCGTACCCCATGCCGCGGCGATCGCAAGAAGGCCCGAGACGAGATGCACCACATTGTGCATCGCATCTACTTCAAAGATGCCCAAGAGGTGCCCGTTCGAGGTGATGCCTGGGACGAATCCCAGCACGCCTACGAGGGTCAACACCACGCCGAACACCCATGCAAGCTTTTTAACCATAGTCATGCGCGAATGATTGTATGGATAAATCTCGACCACGTACCCGATATTGTGGCCCACAATTCATGAACGCTCAATCGCGTCCAGTGGATTGTATTTAGAGGATGTCGCTCTCGAGCTCGGGCGGCTCTGTCGACTCTTCGACCGTAAAGAGTACGCGGCCGATGATGGCTCCGTATGAGGTTTTTACGACGACCCGCCAGCGTCCCGGCTCTATGCCGCTCTTGGAGGTATACCCCCGAAAACCGCCCTCGCGCCCGCCCATAATGCGGAATGGGATGGTGTTAGTGGTAACCCATTCGTTTGCTTGAGAGTCGTACTGCTGCCATTCGTGCACGATCGTGGTGGAGAGCCCCGTGGGCGCGAACACCGAACTCCATACATACACGGGCTCGCGTCCGTTTGTATGGAATACGGACCCGCGCGCGAGCAGCGAGGTGTACCAGTGTCGCGGTTCGAAGAGCACCTCGTAGCCATCCGCGGTGCGCTCGATTCGGTGGTACACGTCGGCTTGTTTCAGCGAGAGCGGGAGTGGCGGGATCGCGTTCGTAAAGTAGAGGAGATTGAAGAGCAGGAAGATGCCCCCGATTACCCGGCTGACTTGCGTGCGCTTCTCTCGCTCAAGCTCCGGCACGAACACGTGAAGCACGTACAGGAAGAGTGCTATCAGCGCGATACTCGCGATGCCACTTATGAGAAACATGACCGGCCCTATTTTTTTGAAAACCACGGGCAGGAAAAAGATGAGGTACGCGAAGAGCGCCGTGAAGTACATGCCGATTTGGAAGCTGTACCGGAGATACCGCCGACGGAAACGCTCGTTTCCGATGAGGAGCGCTGCCATGCCGATCACGAAAATCCAGGTAATCGCGGACGAGGCGCTACGGCTGTAGAGCGAGAGAAATCCGCTGAAAAGTCCGCCGAAGGCGAACTGGACGACGACCGGCACGAAAGGCGCTATGGAGAGGAAGATCGGGCGCTTCACGCGCCCCGTCTCTATGGCGTTGATACAGACGATGCCGGAAGCGGCCACGAGCAGGTATGAAAGGAGCAGCAGATTGCTCTGGAGCACGTCGACGCGCCGCAAGAGAATGAAATTATCCGCAACGAACCCTGCAACGAGCGAGAGCGGCGAGACGTACCGCTCGTACCAATGGATAAGCTGCTCCGTGCTCTTCGGAAGGTACCGGCGCATGACGACAGTGTACTCTGCGCTGCGGCGCAGCACTATGAGGAGTAGTGCGGCGGTGTCTCTTCGATGCCTCTGCGCACGTTGGCCAGCCGGCCGAGCGCATAGAAAAGAGACGAAAGGCGGTTTGCGTACGCTCTGCTGTGCTCCGAGATTGCACGCTCGCCCGACTCGTGCAGCGCGACAAGCCGCCGCTCGACGCGGCGCGAGACCGCACGCGCGATATCGAGACGGGCGGTCGTCTCATTCCCACCCGGGACGAGAAACGTTTTTATTTCCGGAAGCTCTACGCTGATTGTGTCGATACACCCGCTCAATCCGAGCGCGTGCTCCGGGGTGAGGGATTTTTCCGCGCCAGCGACTTCCGCCTGAATCGTAAAAAGGTTGTTTTGCACCTCGCGCAGAATTTCTGCGAACGAGCGGCCGTCGCTCGCGAGCAGGCCATCAGAGCAGGCTACGCGGCACCAGCCGACCGTGCAATTGAGCTCGTCCAACATCCCGAGCGCCTCGAAAATCGGAGACGATTTCGATACCCGGACGCCCGAGGCACTATCAAATAATTTTGTGGTACCCCCGTCGCCCTTCCCTGTGTAGAGCGCCATATCTATATAGTAGCAAAACGAGTGCGCGGGAGAGGACTTGAACCTCCACGCCCTTACGGGCACTACCACCTCAAGGTAGCCTGTATACCAATTTCAGCACCCGCGCAACGGGCACATTGTACCTAATTTCAGTCGGCTGGAAAGCGCTACGCGCTCTTTTCCACTTCGACGGCTTCTGGAGCCGCTTCTTCGGTTTGCGCTTCTGCGGGGGCCTCTTCCTGCGGCTCTTCCACCGCCTCACCTCCCTCATCAGTTCCCTGCTTTACCAAGCGCGTCCGGCGCAGACCGCGGCGCACCTCGCGCGTAACCTTATCGCGGATGTAGTAGAGCTTCGCCCTGCGCACGCGCGAGCGCTTTACCACCTCGATGCGATCGATCATGGGCGAGAAGAGAGGGAAAATTTTTTCGATACCGACTCCCGAGGAAGACTTGCGGACCGTGAAGGTCGCTCCTGCCTCTGTGCCGTGCTTGCGCGCAAGCACCAGGCCCTCGAATGCCTGGAGGCGCGTCTTTCCTTTCTCCTCGATCTTCTGCCACACCTTCACCGTATCGCCCGGACGAAGATCCAGGGCTCGGCGAGCAGCGACATCTACCGGAGATATGACGTTCGTATTCGACATAGAGGCGTGCACTGTAGCACGAATGTTGGCTGATGCAAACGCGCGATTGAGGTGGTATGGTGAGGCGTCCGGGCGCTTAGCTCAGTTGGTAGAGCAACTCGTTTACACCGAGTAGGCCGCGGGTTCGAGTCCTGCAGCGCCCACATGCGACTGGTGCACTGATCCGCCGCAATCCCCTGCGGCGGATTTTTATATGCGCGGACAATTTCCAACGTGGTGCCCCCGGTAGGAATCGAACCCACATCAGCGGCTTAGAAGACCGCGGCTCTATCCATTGAGCTACAGGGGCTTCCCGCAATCCTAGCAGCGAAGCCGCCCCGGTCAACGCGACGGGTCGGCGACGCTCGGCGTGTCTCCCTTTCGCGTATTGAAATCGGCGACGCGGCTCTCGAATGCGGGGATCACCTCCTCCAAGAGCGTTCGGTCAAAACTTGCCTGCCCGCTCCCTACCCGCACCGACGGCTCCGCCGCATCCGAAACGAAGAAGAATTGCCAAAAACCGAACGCTGCACCCGCAAGTGCCGTTCCTCCCGCGAGTACGAGCAGTGCCGCCCAGTACAGGTCCGCAAGAGAGCGGAGCACGCCTGGCTCCATCCGGTACCGGATCTGCTCTCGTACGCCGCGTGCTATGCCGTCTACTAATTTCATAGTGAAGAATCCGCCGCCGCAGTGAGCGCGACGCGCGCGTGCAGAGCCCAGGGGCCGCTGTTCGCCGCACTTTCGGGTACGCGCTCAAGAGAAAGCTCAAGTACGTCTGAGGGAAAGGGTAGCGATTGCAATAGCTCCGATGCGTGCATGAGCTTTGAGAACGTCCCTTCGGCGGCGACATCCAGCGTGATGGTCTGCACGACCGATTTCCCTTTCTTTTTCTCCTCATCGGGCGATGTCGCGTTGCCAATCTTAAGCGGGACGCCGACGGAATCCCCCACCGACTCGATCACACGCACTTCCTCCAGTATGTCGGACTCGAAGAACGATTCGAGCTTCTGCCGATCCGCTGTCGTGTCGCGCACGAGCACGTGGAGCAGCGCGGCGGCGGCGCTGCGCTCGGAGGATTGGTCAGCCGCGGCGTGCGCCTCCGCGTACGCCGCGCGCTCATGCGAGAGCAAGAGCAGCGCACCCGCGAAGGCTCCCCAAGCGAGGAGCGCCGCCGCCGCGAATCCTGAAGCCGTATAGATGAGAATTCGTCCGTGCATATATCAGAGCGCGCCGCGCAGCGTCGCGCTAAAGCGGCTGTCCTCGGTCGTACCGAGCAGCGCCGCCACAGGGATGGATACTTCGGAGAATCTTCCATGCGAGAGAAGCGCGTCTTTGTATACGTTTGCGTCTTCGCGAGACGCCTGTCCCGTGAGGATGAGCGTAAAGCCATCTCCCTCGCTCGCGTACGCGATGCTCGAAATGGTGAGGTCATCCGGCTTTTCCGCAAGCGCCTCGCGTATGACGATCGGGCCGTTCACACGCGTCGTGCTTGCCATCGGCGCAAGCGCGGTGAGCAGCGCCCGGGTCCGCTGCGCCGCCTCCCGGTCAGCTGCGAGGTCGCTGTCCGCCTCATCTGCTTCAATGGAGCGCTCGAGCGTTGCGCGCGACGCGTGCAGGAGAATAATCGTCGGCGCGATCGAGAGGAGCGAGACGACAGCCGCCGCGAGCGCGGCGAGCGAGCCGGTGATGATGAAGCGTGCAAGGGTGTTCCTATTCAAACGCTGCCGTTCGTCTCGTGGAAGAACATTCATCATAGGGTTTCGACGCGCGCGCCACGGAGTGCGAGCCCTGCCGCTGTCGCGTACTGAAGCGAGACCCGGCGCGGAATTGGCGGGATGTACTCGTCGAAGGAGCAGATGTTTTGCCAAATGTCTGGGCGCTCGGTTCTCGCGTGCACTTTCCCCGCAATGTACTCGGCAAGACCACGCAGATTCGAACTGCCCCCCACGAGGAGAATCCTGCTCACAGGCGTTACGTGATCGCCGTGCTCGCTGCGGCGCGTCCCCCAGAACCGATAGTGCTTCTCCACTTCGCTTGCGAGCTGCGCTGCCACATGCTCGATGGCCTTGGTAGCCGACGCGTGCTTCTCATCGCCCGGAATGAGACCCTGCTCATTCCTGAAGCGCTCCGCTTCCTCCTCCGAGAGCGAGAGTTCTTTTTGTATGACTTGCATGACGTGGTCACCTCCGACGTCTACGGTGGACGTAAAGATGGGGACGCCGTACTTAAGGATAGCGAATCCCGTACGCGCCCGTCCGAAATCGACGAGGAGCGCCATGGGATCGCCGCCGTCCGCATCCGACACCGCCCGCCCGATCGAGCGCGATTCTATCTCGAGCGAGAGGAGCTCTATCCCTGCCCGGGCGAACGCGCCGGCATAGCCATCTGCCAAATCCTTCGGAAACGCGACGACGCCGATTTCGCACTCGCCGCCCTGCGTCCGCTGGATGAAGTCGAATCCGTACACTGCCTGCGCGGGCGAGAGCGGCACACGCCCCTCGATTTCAAACTCCACCATATTAAGAATCTGCGGCCGCGTGCTTCCGTCGGGAACGTTCATGCTGAAGACGTAGGCCTCTTCTTCGGGAAGGGCCGCGTGTGCTGCCGAGGCGCCGAGCTCATGCTTGAGCTCCCGCAACACCGAGGCAAGCGCGTCGGTATCGCGCACGAATCCCTGCTCGACGACGCCGGCTTGCAGCGCCCGGCTCCCGTATGCAGCGACGCGGAATCGCTCGTGCAGCGGCGCGAGTGTCAGCCATTTAATACTTGCGTCGCTGATGTCGACGCCGGCGGCGTTCGGGTAGAGCAACTGCGGCGCAGGAAACCAGCGCGCGAGCGTACGGCGTGCGCTCATGCCGTTAGTATACCGCGTCGCTCTCGCTCGCTGCTCTTTATCCTCACTTCACCGCGCTTCCAGGCGGAATAGATGTATCCGGATGCAAGAGCGCGATGCCCTCCTCTGCCGAGGCGGCCAGCAGCATGCCCTGACTTTCTATCCCGCGCAGTACTTTCGGCTCGAAATTCACGATGTACGGGCACTGCCTTCCCACCAACTGTTCGGGTTCGCGCCACTGCGCGATGCCGGAGACGATCGTGCGGGTGCCGAACTCGCCGAAATCGACGGTACATTTGATGAGCTTGTCCGTATCCGGCACGCGCTCGGCTGCGCGGATCGTACCGATGCGGATATCGAGCTTAGCCCAGTCGTCGTAGGTACAGGATGGTTTCGCGCTATCCATGCGCGCCATTGTACGGCGTGCGCTTCAGAAAGAAAACCACTGGCTCATGAGCCGAGACACCGTGTCGGCAATGTTCGAGATCGTCTGCTTTATTTGACCGAGCACTGTGGTGCTCTGCGTATCACCCAGTGGGGCTGAAGAGAACCCCGTTTCCGTGCCGCTCATGCTGCCATTCTGGCCGGAAGCGGATCCTCCCGCGCCGTTTGTCTGATTCGAAACGGGTTGCACCGATACGGTATCCGCTTGCCGCACGAAGGGAATCGCGTCGGACGATGCGTTCTGGCTGCTCCCCTCCGATCCGGAATCCTGCTGCGATCCATCGCCCGCGAGCGATTCCAGCTCATCCGCCGCGCTGCTGCCGCCATTCACGAGGTTGAGCAAATCATCGCCCGTGCTGCCGCTCCCCGAGCCGAACGCGTTCGTGAGGGTATCGGATATCGAGCTCTCCTGTCCCGCGCACAGCGGATTCGCCTCAACCGTTGCCCCGGATAGTCGCTGTTTCTCCGCACACGGGTCTTGGGATTCCTGACCCGGCTGCTTGGGTTTGGGCTGCGGTATCTGGGGCATCTGCGGCGGCTGTCCTCCCTTCCCGTCCTCTTTTTGCGGATTGCACTTGCCGTCCACCATGTCTTTGCAAGGATTCGGCTGGTGCGGCGCGATCTGCGGACCGCCCTGGCAGCAACTGATCAGCCCACCCGCGCCCGTGCCGGCTTCCGTGCAGTAGGTCTGACAATCCGGAATCTGGTTGCACTGTTTGCTTTCCGTCAATTTACCCGCAGCCGGCGGCGTAAGGCAGGTCGCGGATACGCACGTGCGCCAAACGGTAAGACATACCTGTTGGGATGCGCCGGGTTGCGCCATGCAGGAGTCATACTTCATATCGCAGGGCGTACTGCCGCCGCCGGGCGCGGCTTGCGCGCCTGTCGCGTAGGGGGCGCCGATAATGATGCAGAGCGCGACGATCGAGGCGCCTACATAGACGGCGAGATTGGCGAGCAGAATGCGCACCAGTGCCATTCCGTTCATTCTATATCCTCCCCTCCTTCTGGGAGGGGGCCGCTGTTCATATCTAAATGTCGCTGGAGAATGACCGCGGCTGCGGATTCGTCCTTCTTTGGGCCTGTCGGTGAAAAGCGTGCCGCCTCCCTGGAGCTCCAGTACTCGGGAACGAGCTCAACGGAGAGCCCGCTCTTCTTCGCGAGCGAGTCGGCAAACCGCTCGGCCTGAGCAGTTATGCTATTGGACGCCCCGGATTCGGCTCTGGTATCCCCCATCACGATGCGCCCTATCTTCTTTTCTGAAACTAATGCGAGGAGCGCGCGCTCCGCAGTTCCGTCGTTTGGAATCGTGCCGTGCGGGAACGCAAATGCGGCGGCTTCGTCGGAAATCGCAACACCGATCCGCCGCGCTCCCCAGTCCAACCCGAGTATACGCATATCGATATCATGCCCGAGCCCACCGTGCTCCGCAATCGAGTGAGAAATAGTACATACTA
>CAZRXN010000036.1:0-7207 GCA_964604085.1 uncultured Candidatus Saccharibacteria bacterium
CGCCATCCGCGTTCGTCTTGAGGAGCGAGGACGTGGCGCTCGTGATGGCGAGAGACGTGGTCGTTGCCTCGTCAATATCCGCGCCGCCTCGTACCTCGAGCTGGGCGAGTGTCGTGGTCGCGTTTGCGCCGATAACAACCTGATTCGTGGAAGTCGCAAGACGAATCGCGGAGCCATTGAAAAACACCCAGTTACCGTCTGCGCCTCCTCCGCCAGATCCCAAGAGATCGCTGCCGCAGCTGAACTGTCCCGTTGCTTCGTCATACAGCAGCTTGTCGCCGGCGTCGCTGCAGGCGGAGAGTCCTGCGCCAGCAATATGTTCCGTCGTGGTGGTTCCACTCACCCCAAGTGAGGCAAGTGTCGCCTCGCCGGAAACAGAGAGAGATCCTCCGATTGACTCGTCTCCCGATATGGATAGATCGCTCGCGGTAATCGAGGCCCCCGAAATGGATCCGCCTGAAATAGTCGAGTCGTTTATGGCTATACTGGAGAGACGGTCGATCCGATTCGCGAGCCCAACCGTTGTGTAGGTATTAAAGATTTTCTTCTCGCTCGTAGTCGCGAGTGCCGTTATTTTCTGCGACAGCGAGGCATCAAGTTCGCGCAATAGAGCCTGCACATCCTCAATGGCTACCCCTGGCTCCCGCACGAGGCGCTGGGTTTCCACAATTCGCTCAATGACGGGCTGCTCTATTACGGTAGTGACATGGGGTGCCGTTGGCGCGACAGCAAGCTCTGGAGCGAGTGGCGCAAGCGGCGTTGGCACAACTGTCGCAAATACGGATGCTCGTGAATCACCGAACAAGAAAGCCGCATGGGTGCGGAGAAAGTCTGTAATCGCTCCCGTGTTCACGTGCAGCAGCTCCGACATGCTCCTCACGGCACCCACGCTCGCCACCTGGGTCGGGGCGCTCCATTCGCGCACTTGCGACAGGATGGACTCCCGCGCAAATCGGGCAAATGCAGGGTTTGCTATGGCGTATGCCCCGAACACAAGGACCACTGCGGAGAGCAGCGCGACGAGCTTTTGCGCAGCATGCATTGCCGGTGTAAGCGAATGCAGTGTTGACTGCGAAGCCGCGAATGCGTGCACGGACGCCGCATGCTCTCCCGCGCTTCTCGCAAGTTTTGCGCGTACGGCGGCGGCGTGAGGCAGCGCGAATTTTCGTCCTGTCGAAGATACCGACGAAGCATTCAGGAGTTTCCGCTCTTTCTGGCGAAGCTCGGAGAGTGCAATGCGCCTCCTCTCGCGCTCCAACTGCTGCTCGTAGAGGAATGTGCGAAGCGCTCGGCCATCGACGATCCACTGTTTGCCCTCGATGCGACCGGGTATTTTCCCCGCCCGCGCGAGGCGCGCTATGTAATCTGAAGAAAAGTTTGCTGCGCGGGCGGCTTCCGACACGGGAACGAATCCCGCGAGATCAGCCATGCGGGGCTTGCGTACAGCGGAACGCTCGTTGGCCCGCTCTCTCGAGAGCTGCGCACTCCTTCTCCGCCTCTCTTCACGTTTGAGGGCGAGGTAGTTTTCGAGCGATTCCTCCTGCACATGCCACTGCTTTCCTTCCTGCCGACCCATTATTTTCCCCATCCGAGCGAGACGTGCGACATAGTCGCTCGAGAGCTTCGCGCGCGCTGCGGCATCCGATGCAGAAATGTATCGGACATTGGTATTTCCGTTCGAGTCGTTCATGGATGCAAGCGCACCGACTTGTCTAGATTTTACTAGACATTCCGGATACGACCTGCTTTGTCCAAAAGCGACAAGTGGATAACGGACAAAGCGCGTCTTTAACAAGACGCGCTTTTAAAATAGCGAAATTATTTTCGCCTCTGGTATTCTATTTCCGCGTTCAGAACTGAAGAGAGATAGGCACCTAGGCGCTCCGTCGTCGCATTTCCTGCCAAAGCTGCCATATGGGCCTGAATTTCGCTATTCTTGGACCCTTCCAGTGCCGCAGAGTGCCCTAAAAAGGCGTATGCGCCATAAGAGCTCGCGCAAAGAGCGACCCCTGCGAGAATGGCAGCCGCCAAAGTCCGCGATCGGCGCGGGGTATGCCTTTCTTGCACCGCATAATGCCTCGAAACTGGCTCTATCTTTGGCTTTTCAATGGATTGCGTGGATGACATCACCCGTATTGGGATTCTGTGCTCGTCTTCAGGCTCAACGTTATGTTCTTTCTCGCGGCCTGCGAGCGGTAGTTGGCTTGATTCCTGAGTAAAATACGAATAGTGCAGGTTCGTAGCCGTACTTACTGGCTCCCGGCTCTCCATTTTTGAGATGCCGGATACCGTAGATCCTGCCGGGTGCCTGTATAGACCGACCGCCTCGGCCTGAACCTTGGCTAGAAGCGCGTCTTTCTCTGCTTTATGGGCCCCAAGCGCCGCTGCATCGACATACCACCGGCTACCCGCCTGCTGGGCCGGTATTGCGCCGCTTCTTGCCAATTGGCCGATGTAATCTTGGGCGTAGCCGGTCATTTCTGCCGCTTTGGAGGATGAAATGAAGCGTTTGCCCTCGAACGTTACGACTGATTCCGGCTCTTTTGCTCGATATTCTTGGCTAGGAACAGCCGGAACATGCGAATCGGATTGCTGTTTATGTTCCTCGAGGGATTCCGGCTTGATATACCAGAGGCCCTCGACTCGTGTGCCTTCGATCTTACCTGCGCGGGCCAACTGGCCAATGTAATCCTGCGTATACCCGCTTATCTCCGAAGCTCGTTTGGACGAGATATATCGGGTATCAGCTATGACTGCTTCCTCGGACATTAAAAACAGTATATAGCCATCTACAAACGCTCCTGCATGATAGGAAGCAAGCTCTGGGGATAAGCTATTTGGCTATTTCGGCCTTGATAAGCTCTCGAAGTGCCTGTGGATCGGCAGCCCCCTTAGCCTCTGCCATGCATTTCCCTATCAAAAACATCAGCGCCTGTTCCTTGCCCGCCCGATAGTCGTTTACGACACTCTCGTGTTCAGCCAGAACGCGTTGAATTACGGGAAGAAGTTCATCAGCGCCACTCTTCTGATATAGACCCTCACGCTCTGCTATGTAATCTGGGGCTTCACCGCTCTCCATCATCTTGACGAGAATGTCCTTCGCGCCTCTCGATGATACCTTCCCCTCCGCAGCGAGTTTAATCAAAGACGCAAATTTCTGCGGGTTAGGCATAATCTCGGATTGATCCCCTGAATCTCGATCATCGGTATCTCGGATCAGCTTAACGAGATCATTCGCGGCGTAATTTGAGGCAAGAAGGATCATATCCTTCCCCTCAAGGAGCTCCGCGACGGCGTCAAAGAAGCTGCCTAGTGCCGGGTCCCGTACGTACTGTTCCGCGTCCTCGGCTTTTACTCCGAGGTCGATGTAGCGGCTACGCTTCTCGGCGGGCAGCTCCGGCAGACCCCCCCTGATTGCACCCGCGCGAAAGTCCTCCTCTATCGAGAGGGTCAGCGGCGGGAGGTCAGGATCGGGAAAGTAGCGGTAGTCGGCGGATCCCTCTTTGTCGCGTTGAGGGAATGTCCGCTGCTTTGCTTCGTCCCATCCAAGCGTTTGTTTTGTAACGCGCTCTCCGCGCTCAAGAAGCTCGCGCTGTCGTCCGATTTCGTATTGTACGGCACGCTCCATCGCGCGGAATGAATTCAAATTTTTTATTTCAACGTACGCCTCCGCCCTTTCCCCTTCGGGCGCTACGGACACGTTCGCTTCGACACGCATCTCTCCATGCTCCATGTCCGCATCGGATGCTCCGAGGTAGCGCAGGAGCAGCTGCAGCTCACGCGCGAACGCCCCCGCCTCTTCGGCGGAGTGCATCACCGGCTCAGTTACCAATTCCATGAGCGGAACTCCTGCGCGATTGTAATCGATGAGCGTTTCGCCGTGCTCGTCATCGTGGACGGAACTCGCGGTGTCTTCCTCGAGGTGGATGCGCGTGAGCGCGACTCCCGCTATCTCCCCTCCCGAAACGAGCGGATGCTCGTATTGGCTGATCTGGTACCCCTTAGGGAGGTCGGGGTAGAAATAATTTTTCCGATCGAACTCCGTATAATCAGCGAGTGCACCCCCTGCGGCGCTGCCCACGCGCAGCACGTGCCGCACCGCTTCCCTGTTGATCACGGGCAGCGTTCCCGGGTGCGCCATGCACACCGGACACACGTTTACATTTGCCCGCGTCTCGCGGGTGTCGTTTTTCGACTGGCAGAACATCTTTGTAGACGTCTTCAGTTCGGCGTGTATTTCGAGCCCGATGGTTGGTACGTACCGCTTCATGCCCTGACTCTATCAAGGGCTTTTTCGGCGAGCAATTTCCCGCGGATCGCTCTTTCCGCTCTGGAGATGTCGGCCACACGATCAGCGAGGCGGCGGCTGTGAGGCCGAGGCGCTCGTACGCTCCCTGGGTATGACTGGAAGCGTGTGCCGCCGCGCGTGACTCAAGCGCTCGGATCTCGGACGCCCGAGGCGCCGAGATACACTTCGCGATTCGATCTCGGGGCGCAGGTTAGCCGTTCTCGACAATACGCCACCCGCCGGATGCGAGCAGAGCCTCGGCCCGTTTGTACTTCATCTCCTTCGTTTCCGTACCGTTGCTCACCACTACCCTGTCGTTCCTGCCATATGTTTTCTTCGAAGGCGGGCGTGAGGCGGTAATTGCGGCCGCCTTGCGCTCGATGGCTGCCGTGGGGACAGCATCTGCACCAGACGACGACGAACCCGCATTGGCAAGGAAATTCGTCAACATCGCACCCACCTGCTGCAGGTAGGCAGCTTCCATATTCTGGAATAGTCGAAGCCCTTCCTTCTTGTACTCGACCAGCGGATCACGCTGCCCGTACGCGCGCAGATTGACGCTCGATCGGAGATACTCCATGGCCTCAAGGTGTTCTACCCATAGGAAATCAATCGCTTGCAGTAGGAAGCGCCGCGCACTCTTGTGGAACTCGGGACCGAGCGAACTTCTTTTTTCCGCAATCAAGGCAGCGAGTTGGTCGTTGCCCACTGTGATACGTGTGAGCTCCGCATCCAATTTTTCAGGCCCTTCCGTGAGCACGGCGCGCCGTCGCGCGTAGACACTCTGCCGCTGCGCGTTCAGGACGTCGTCGTATGCAAGGACGTGCTTGCGCGCGTCGAAGTTCAGCTCTTCGATACGCGTCTGCGCCTTCTCGAGAGAGCGCGTAATCATCGGATTATGGATCGGCTCGTCTTCGGGTATGCCGAAAGTTCCCATTACCTTCTTGATCGCGTCGGACGCGAAGATACGCATGAGCGAATCTTCCAGGGATACGAAGAATTGCGTTTCGCCGGGATCGCCCTGCCGCCCTGCCCGCCCGCGAAGCTGGTTATCAATGCGTCGCGCCTCATGCCGCTCCGTACCGAGCACGTAGAGACCTCCGATCGATTTCACCCGCTCGTACGCTTCTTCGGAGCCGGGGTTCCCGCCGAGCTTGATGTCGACGCCTCGGCCTGCCATGTTGGTCGCGATTGTAACCGCCTCGTGTTGGCCTGCCTGGGCGATGATCTCCCCTTCCCGCTCGTGGTTCTTCGCATTCAATACCTCATGCGGTATGCCTTCACGCTTGAAGTGCGCCGAAAGCATCTCGTTCTTTTCTACAGACACGGTACCGACGAGCACCGGCTGCCCCTTTTCGTGCAGCTCTTTGACCGTCCTCGCGATGGCGCGCATCTTGCCTTCCTCCGTTTGGAAGATCAGGTCATCCCGGTCGATTCGCGCTGCTGGCTTGTTCGTCGGAACGGTAACGACATTGAGCCCGTACACTTTGTAGAACTCCTCCGACGAGGTGGAGGCCGTCCCGGTCATGCCCGAAAGTTTCTCGTATAGGCGGAAATAGTTTTGGTACGTAATGGATGCGAATGTGCGTGATTCCTGCTGGATTGAGAGCCCCTCTTTCGCCTCAATGGCTTGGTGGAGCCCTTCGCTCCAGCGGCGACCCGGCTGGAGGCGGCCTGTAAACTCATCGACGATCACGATCGCGCCATCGCGGACGACGTACTCCTTGTCGCGATGGTAAATCGCCTTCGCTCGCACGGCAGTTTCCAGGTGGTGCACCATCTTTATACCTGCATCTGTATAGATATTCTCGACGCCGAGCGCACGCTCCGCCTTCTCGATTCCTGCGTCCGTGAGCGCAATCTGCTTGTGCTTCTCGTCTACCGTGTAGTCCTCTTCGGGTGTCAGCCCTCGCGCGATTGCCGCAAAACGTTCGTACAGCTTTTCCGCATCTGCGACGGGTGCGGAGATAATGAGCGGCGTGCGCGCCTCGTCGATGAGCACGGAGTCGATTTCGTCCACGACCGCGAAGTGGAAGCCGCCTTCGCGCGGGATGCGCTGGCGGAGTTTGCTCGGCTCGTACTCGAGATTGTCCCGCAAATAATCGAAGCCGAACTCGCTATTAGTCCCGTAGGTTACGTCCGCCTCGTACGCTTCGCGCCGCGACACGGGTCGGAGGAACTCGTGCACGACCTTGAACGATCCGAGCTGGTCGCGCTCCGCGTCGTCGTCGGTGCGCACGTGTGCCGGATCATATATGAATGATGCTTCGTGATTCAGTACGCCGACTGAAAGGCCGAGCGCGTGATACACCTGTCCCATCCATGCGGCGTCCCGTCGCGCCAGGTAATCGTTGACGGTAACCACGTGCACGCCCTTCCCCATAAGGCCGTTGAGGAAGACGGGCAAGGTTGCGACGAGTGTCTTCCCCTCACCGGTGCGCATCTCTGCGATACCGCCCTGGTGCATAACCATCCCGCCGATAAGCTGTACGTCGAAATGGCGCTGCCCGAGCGTGCGACGCGCTGCCTCCCGCGCTGCCGCAAAGGCCTCCGGCGCGAGATCGTCCAGCGTCTCACCTGCGGAAATTCGATTGCGAAGCCGATGCGTGGAATCGCGCAACGTTTCATCCGAAAGTCCGCGCATCTCCTCTTCGAGCGCATTGACGCGCGGCACGATCGCCTGCGCGCGCGCAAGCGCGCCCGCGTTTTCATCACCGAGCAGCCGTCTCCAAAAGGCCATAATTCAGAGGGCAATCCTACCACTTTCGACCGCATTTCGGAATCGAATGCGAAACGCCCCTCCGAAGAGGGGCGTTTCGAAACAAAACGACTAGCGGCGCTTCCGCTTCGTAGCGCGCTTCTTGGTCGTCTTCTTGGCGGCCTTTCGCTTTTTCGTGGTCTTCTTGGCTGCCTTCTTTC
>CAZRXN010000037.1:0-7102 GCA_964604085.1 uncultured Candidatus Saccharibacteria bacterium
CGGCTGCGGGTACTCGCTTTCGCGTGCAGCAATTGCCTCCTCTTTCGTGTAGCCATGCATCGCCGCCTGGAGGAGCCAGAGGGGCGTGCCATGTGACACGATGAGAATGTTTTTTCCGCGCTCCTTCCTATCCAGCTCGTAGAGAAAATCGCCGACGCGGCGGCGTACGTCGTCATTTGTTTCGCCGCCCTTCGGCCCAGACGAGAAACGCTCGACACGCTCGGGAAATTCCGCCCGCCACTGGGGACGTGAAATACCGTCCTTTTCTCCGTAGTGCACTTCCCCGAGCCGCGCATCCTCGACGATGCGCCCCGGCTCGAACCCGAGCACTTCAGCCGCAAGCTGCGCGCTCTCTTTCGTCCTGCGGAATGGGGACGCGTAGATCGCATCGATGTGCACGCCCTTCAGCCCCTCCAGTGCTTTGCGCACATCCGCCTTACCTTTTTCTGAAAGCCCGTAGGGTGCCGCTGGGTCACAGCTGATGATGTCTTTCAGATTCGTCTCGGCCTCGCCGTGGCGCAAGAGGAAGTAGCGATTGCCCGACTTCTTCGCACGGCGCTTCAATTCTTCGAGTGATCCGATCACGAGCAGTTTCTCCGACGCGCCATCGTCCTTCGCTTTCCATATGGGAAGGGGCGAAGCCCAGAAGCGGTTACGCGAAATCGTCCAATCGGGCGCAAACTCAAGCGTGTGCTTGAAGCGGCCTTCCTTCAAGTGCGCGGGAATCCAATTAATACGCTCGTTCTCCTTTAGGAGCTTGTCTTTCAGACCTTGAATGCGGATGAACCACGACGCGACCGCATTGTAGATGAGGGGCGTGCCGCAGCGGTAGCAGTGCGGGTAGGAGTGCGTGTGATTCTTTTTTTCAAATAGGAGTCCCCGCGCTTCGAGATCGGTTTTGATACCCTTCTCCGCCGCCTTGATGTACATGCCGCGGATACTTTCAGGCGCGAGATCATTGAAGTTCGCTCCGGCGTCGAGGAGCTGCACCATCGGAAGCCCGAGCCGCTCTCCAAGCGCGAAGTCGTCCTCACCGTACATGACCGCGGTGTGGACGATACCGGTCCCCTCGTCCGTCGTTACGAAATCCGCCGTGTACACGCGATATGAAGTATCGGAGCGCAGCGCCGGCACGTCGAAGAGCGGCTCGTACTCAATGCCTTCGAGGGAAGAGGCGGAAATGTTTCGCACTTTTTCCCATCCCTCCGGCGCGCGCGCGAGCGCGGCAACGACGTGCTCCCCCGCTCGCGTGAAGAGTCCGTACTCAATGCCGCTGCCGATCGCGAGTGCGACGTTCCCGGGAAGTGTCCACGGCGTGGTCGTCCAGGCGAGGAGCGAGGTGCCTTCGGGCAGATCATGCCCAGCGGGATTTTTAACGCGGAATCGTGCCGTTACGGCCTCTTCCGTGATGTCCTTGTACGTATTGTCCATCGCGATCTCCGCTTTCGCGAGCGGCGTCTCGCAGTGCGGGCAGTACAGAAGTACTTTGCGTCCCTCGTACAAGAGCCCTTTCTCATGGAGCTGCTTCAGCGCCCACCACACGCTCTCGATATACGAGTTGTCCATCGTTTTATAGGAGTGTTTGAAGTCGACCCAGCGGCCTACGCGCTCGATGTAGCGCTCCCACTCGCGCTCAAACTCGAGTACGGAAGCGCGCGCCGCCTCGTTGAACGCGGCAACGCCGATCTTTTCGATATCCTTCTTGGTCTTCAGATTCAATCGCTTTTCGATGAGACTCTCGATGGGAAGCCCGTGGCAATCCCAGCCCCACCGTCGACGAACGCGATATCCGCGCATCGTCTTATAGCGTGGCACGACGTCTTTAATGATCGAGGAGAGCAGGGAGCCCTGGTGCGGCAGACCGGTCGCGAATGGCGGGCCATCATAAAACACGAAGTCGCCTCTCGGCGCTTTTTTCTGGAGCGTTTTTTCAAAAATCCCCTTTTCTCGCCAGAGCGCGAGCACCGCCTCCTCCCTTTTAGCTGCATCGCCTTTTTCGGTAGCTTTTTCGAGCATGCGGACAATGTAACAAAGAGAACACCCCTCCGCGAGCGAAAGCCGCGAAGGGGTGTCGTACAGAGGGCGCCGCCTTAATTAAGGTTCCCAAATGCCCCAGTGTGCGGTCGGAAACAGCTGATCGAGCAGCCGGCAGTATCTATAGAGCTGTTCCTCGCTCCAGCATAGCTCGATCCGCGATCCGTACTCACGGAATCCGCGGCGCACCTGACTCACGTACACGGGGTATTTTCGGGCGTGCACTGTGGCCTGGATCGCCGGCTGCACGATGTGATCCGGCTCTCGATACACCGGGGGCATTCCGGCCGGCACGGGCAGATTGATCTTTCGCTTATGGGATAGGGGCATGCCTTCCTCCTCCTCTTTTTTACATTTTATTGGGCCTTCCAAAACATACCTCCAGCGGGGGATTGGAGCAATTTACATCCGCTCCGGCGCGGGAATACCGAGGAGCCACAGACCGCGCGCAAGCGTTCTTCGCGTCGCATCCGTGAGCGCCACTTTGCGAGCTGCCGCGTCGGTACCGTCTAGTATCTGCTCTTTGGCATACCAGCTGTTGAACGCGCCGGCGAGCTCGATGAGGTACGTCGCAAGGTAGTGCGGTTCGCGCTCACTCGCCGCACGGGAGACGATTTCCGGGAAACGATACACGAGCCGGGCGAGCTCGCTTTGCGGCTCCGACTCAGCCACGCGCGGCGCTACGCCCGCCTCGTGCGCTTTCGCGATAATCGCACTCATGCGCGCGTGCGCGTACTGCAGGTACGGACCGGAATCCCCCTCAAGCGAGAGCGCACGCTCTACATCGAAGACGATATTGCTCCCCGTCCCCTGCCGGAGGATTTGGTACTTCAGCGCGGCCGCCGCTACATCGCGCGCGAGTGCGTCTACATCGGGGGCGCGGCTCTCCTGTGCTCGCGCGCGAGCGCGCAGTGCGAGCTCCGCAAGGAGGGATTCACCCGTGAGTACGTTCCCCTTTCGCGTGGACATTTTTCCGGTCGTAAGCGAGAGGAATCCGGTCGCAATGTGCCGCAGCTCACGCTCTTTCGCTTCGGTACATATGTGGCGGATCGCCTCGAATATCACTTTGAAATACTCGGACTGCTCGCTACCGGTAACGATGAGGGAGCGTTTCCATTTCGGAAAACGCTCACGCTTCATATCAAAATTACCTATGTCCTTCGCCTCGTAGGTGGGCAGTCCGTCGGAGTTTATGAATACGCGCGTGTGCAGCCCGTAGCGCTCTCCGGGAAACACGATTGCTCCTTGGCTACGCTCGAATATGCCGTCATCCAGATGCGCGAGCACGATCGCCTTGCCGCGCGGGGCCGTCTCGCTCTCGAAGAGCTCAAAGTCGAATTCCGTTCCGAGCGCCGCGCAAAGTTCCGCGAGACGCCGACGTGAGGTCTCGACGCCTTGCACCCGCAGTGCCTCGAGATCCGGGTCGCCCGCATAGAGCGCGCGGTTGATCGCGTCGATTTCATTCTTCTTTTCCATGTCGCCCTCGTATGCCTCGTTACCTACCCGGTATGCCTCGCCGAGCTGGTGAATGTCGCCGATGTGGTACCCGCCGCTTCGCACGCCCCAGAGCGCTTTGGCGACCGGGAGCCCGATATCGGCGGGATAGTTTACGCGCACGACACTCCCGCCGCAGAAGCGCATGAGACGCTGAAGCGACTCGCCCACGATATTGCCGACGAGATTCCCCACATGGAGCGGTTTGAACAGGTTCGGGCTCGTGTACTCGACGAGTATTACTTCATCTGTAAAGAGGGGCGACGATCCCCAGGCCTCGTCGGCGCACGCGCGGGTGAGCCCGCGCGCAAGCTCCTCTTCACGTACGCGGAAATTGATGAATCCGGGCGGCGCGATCTCGAACGAGAGCCCCTGGATGTCCCCGAGCCGCCGGACGATTTCTTCCGCGAGCTCCCGGGGGCCGCGCGCTGCACGCTTTGCGAATACGAGTGCCGCATTGGTCGAGTAATCTCCGTGTTCGGCGGACGCAGGGCGCTCAAAGGCAATCTCTCCCGGCGCAGCGGTAATTTCCAGTGCCTCGAGTGCGGAAGCAATGCGCCGCCGCACCTCTTCAATCGGCTCGTTCATAGCGACATTGTATCCGACGCGCACAAACGCGCCCAATGCCGCCGATGCTAGGCGACGTCTATACCCATCGAGCGGGCGGTACCCGCGATGATTCTCTTCGCGTGGTCGAGATCGTTTGCGTTGAGATCCTCCATTTTTTCCGCCGCAATGTCGCTAAGCTGCGCATCGCTGATTTTCCCGACCTTCGTCGAGTGCGGCTTGCCACTTCCCTTTTCCTGGCCGATCGCCTTGAGCAGCAGCCGGGACGCAGGCGGCTTCTTGAGGATGAAATCGAAACTGCGATCGTTGTAGACGTTCATGACCACCGGAAGAATGCTGCCGGCCATTTCCCGAGTCTGCGCATTGAACTGATTGACGAACTCGCCGATGTTAACGCCGGAGGGTCCGAGCACGGTGCCGACCGGGGGCGCAGGCGTCGCCGCTCCCGCGGGCAACTGCAGCTTTATGACTTTTACGACTTGCTTTGCCATAGTATTGAACGGAATGACTTAACGATGTGTGATCTGATTTCGTTTGTGGGAAGGATAATACCCGCAGAGTGCGTATTGAGCAAGAAAAATAAGAAATGGCTCTAGACGCGTTGGACCTGATCCGCCTCGAGTTCTACCGGCGTCTCCCGACCGAACATGGGGACCAAGACCTTCACCTTGCCCCGCTCCTCGTCGATCTCCCCTACTTTGCCTTCAAGATCCTTGAACGGCCCATCGGTAATAATGACTGCATCGCCCTCGGCGAGGTCGATTGCATGGCGCACGGTATCGCCGGAAACGCGCTTCAAGATTTGCTCTACCTCATTCGGCGAGAGTGGCACCGCCTGGTTTGCCGTGCCCACGAATCCCGTAACCTGGGGCGTGTTGCGCACGACACTCCACGCATCGTCGGAGGCGATCATGTCTACGAGCACATAGCCCGGGAAGGTCTTTTCCTTCACTTCAGTTTTCCGGCCGCCCTTGATCTTTATCTTCTTTTCCGTCGGCACGACCACATTGAAAATTTTGTCCTGGATGCCGAACGATTCTATACGCTGCTTGAGATTGCGCGCCACGGCGTCCTCGTACCCCGAGTACGTGTGCACTGCATACCACTGCCGCTCCGAACCGTAGGTTTGTTTTGCCATACTACTCTTGCGCCCTGGAGGCGGTGTCCGTCGACGTCTGAATATCGATGAGGGAGGTGCTCGCAGATGGTGCGATGATGCTCTCGCTCGGAACGATGCTCGGTGAAGAAACGCCCTCCAGGATCGTGCCAAGTCCGCGGGTGAAGAGAAAGTCGAAGAGCCCGAGGTAGAGCGCAATGAGAATCGAGAGTGCGATTACGAGAATCGTGTAGACGGTAGTCTGGGTGCTCGTCGGCCAAGCGACGTGCCGCAGTTCACCTCGCGTATCCCTTAAATATTGTATGAATCCCATATATCTGCCATTTTAAAAACCCCTTGCCGGGGTTTCAAGCACTATACACGGCCCCCGTAGAGCCCGCAAGAGTGCCTCTGCAGAGCCGCGCCCGGGAGCGGCTCCCCCGTTCGTACATACTATAGTATATACTATAGTATGTACGAACCGGTCCAAACCGCGGCTACTTGATCTCGTACGTGATATTCACGTTCGATACGATCTTATTCTCCCCTGTCGGGAGTGCGGGTGCGGGTGCCGACGATACCTTCGCGTCGCGAGACAGCTCCATACCACCGAGTCCGTAGGCATACATCGGCGGATAGCTGGAATCCTCGTAGAAGCCGACGACGCGTACCAAGTCGACGCCGAGATCGCCCGCGAGCGCTTCCGCTTTCGCGCGCGCATCCTCGATCGCCTGATTGCGCGCTTCGGCGCGTAGCGCGTCTTCATCATCAATCGTGAACGAAAGCCCGCTCACGTTGAACACCCCGCGCGATCCTACCCCCGAGAGGAGCTCGCCTGCTTTTTTCGTATCCTTCACCTTTACGGAGAGCGTCTGGGATACCTGGAAACCGGCAAGCGTCTGGTTGCCCGGCTGGCAGTAGGTGCCCACGGGGCAAAACTGCTGGTCATACTCGTACTTCGGCATGACATTGTAGGAAACGGTCTTGATATCCTTCTCCTCAACGCCCTCGCCCTTCAGGTAGTCGATGATGCCATTCATCTTTTCGGTCGCGCTGTCCTGCGCGTCCGCCACTTGTGCGGCTTCTTCCTGGACCGTTACCGTAAAGGTCGCCGTGTCGGGGACCGCGAACGTCTCTCCTTCCCCGCTCACGCTTATCGTATTCGTCGCGGGTACGCCTGCTCCCACATAGGGAAGGCCCCGGAGGGCGCTAATCGTAAGGACGAGCAGAAAGAGCGCGAGCATGCCAAGTGCGGCAGCTCCCGCCTTAAGGAGAAGCTGCGGCGGTACGATATGCAATTCCTTCTTTGGTAAATCATCCATATAGAAAAAATGGTGGACGCATGTGCGTCAACATTACGATAATGAGAAAAAGTATAGCACCGGCGAGAGGCCGGACTATCCACTGTTGATGAAGAAATCCCGGGGCGATCGCAGGGAATCGAACCCTGATCGAGAGCTCCACAAACTCTAGTGTTAACCATTACACCACGATCGCCACAATGGAACGCGAGGTGCCGCGCTCGTGCTCCCTATCATAGAGGGGAACCGGAAAATGGCAATTAAACGCGACAAAAGCCGCCCTCCGGCGGCTTTTGTCTTCGAATCGACAAGCGAGTTTACATCGTCTGTCCGCCCATCGGGTTCTCCATACCCATAGGAGCGCTCTCGGGAGCGGCCATGCTCTCCTTCATCATGAATCCGATGTAGAGGGCCGCGCCGGCGATCACCAAATGGAGGAGGTTGTCGGCCATGTTCACACCGATAAGGCCGAGCACCGTTTCGCCCTGGAAGAATCCGACAACGGTAACGAGGGCGTACACGATGCCGAAGACCTTGAAGTACAGGCGAGCGTATACCCCCGTACCCCATGCCGCGGCGATCGCAAGAAGGCCCGAGACGAGATGCACCA
>CAZRXN010000038.1:0-6268 GCA_964604085.1 uncultured Candidatus Saccharibacteria bacterium
GGCCGTAGCGACCGCGAAAGCCATGGTGCTGGAGAAATACGACTGGAATCTCATTGCGGAGAAGATGCGAAGGGAGGTGCTAGTGCCAGTGATGCGATGAAAGAGGAGGGGATAGCTCTCTTGCATAGATCTCGGGAGTGGTGTTTTCTAGAAGCAGGCCACCGGAAAGGGGAAAACGAGATGATATACCGCGTTGCCTACAGCGCCTGGATCGAGGCCACAATCTGGCTCCGGCATCTTTTGATTCGATGTATGCTGCCGCCGGATCGCCTCATTTTTCCCCTCTACGCCTAGTTGTCGCTAGACACTAGCGTGGATGACATCCACGACGCTATTGGAGAGGCGGAGCTTTGCTCCGCCTCGCCGTTTTCTCCCCCATGCGCTACAGTGCTTTTCATGCGTATTCTCATCGCGACCGGTCTCTATCCGCCCGAAATCGGCGGCCCGGCGCAGTATGCCTTAGGTATCGCGGACGCACTGCAAAAGCAGGGACATGAAATCAGCGTAGTTCGCTATGGGATGATCAAAAACTTCCCGAGCGGTATCCGTCATGTCCTGTACGCTTGCAGGTTGCTCTTCGCAGCGGCGAGAAAAACGGATGCGATGCTTGCTCTCGATACGTACAGTGTCGGCATACCGGCCGCTCTTGTATGCACGTTGCTCCGTATTCCGCTCCTAGTCAGGATCGGTGGCGATTTTCTTTGGGAACACTATACGAACAGGACAGGGAATCTCGTACCGCTTCCGCACTTCTACTCCGGGTCTATTGTCTTGAACTCAAAGGAGAGGATGATCCAACGATTGACCCGATGGATGCTCGCTCGCGCGACGCTCGCGTTCAATAGCCAGTGGCTGCTTGATATATGGAATGAACCATACGGCATAGATCCCGCGCGTGCGCATATCGTGGAAAACGCTTTTGAACCGTATTCAGGAGGCGTAGAGCCCACGAAAAAGAATTTTCTTTTCTTCTCGAGAGTCACCGCTCTTAAGAATTATGAGGCGTTCCGGCGCGCATTCCAGCAGGTACAGAAAGAGCAGCCGGACATACTTTTGGAAGAGGGGTCTATTTCTCACGAGGCGCTGCTGAAGAAGATAGAGCACTGCTATGCGGTTGTTGTGCCCTCCGTCTCTGATGTTGCGCCGAATTACGTGCTCGATGCCCTGCGATTCGGGAAACCCTTCATACTTACGAAATATTCAGGGTATGCGGATCGTTTCAAAGAGTACGGCGTCATAATAGATCCGCTCGATCAGCATGATATGGAACGGGGTATACGAAAACTTCTGCAGGCAGACGATTACGGGCGCTTTTCCATGTCTATTCGCACCTTTGGTGCGCGCCATACGTACGAGGACATTGCGCGGGAATTCCTCGCTCTACTGCGGCTATGAAAATTCTTAGCATTGGAAATGACGAATCTGTTTGTGTTCCGGATAGTGCCGCACACCTTCGTCAAGCGGCATATGCGCGGGCGCTGGGCAGGCTTACGATCATCACTCCGGCACGACATGCTCCAGAATCTTTTGGAAAATTAGTGATACATCCGGTACGCAATCGTTTCCTGATACCTTTTGCCGTAGCAAAAATCATTCGAGCGGACAAGCCGGACGTGGTCACCGTGCAAGATCCCTTCGAATTCGGATTACTCGCATACATCGGCATGATCGGATCAGGCGTACCATTGCATGTACAGGTGCATACCGACTTTCTTTCTCCCGAATTTTTGCGATATTCCATCCTCAATAAAATACGCACCTCTATCGCGTCGCTCGTTCTGCGCCGCGCGGCGGCCATCCGGACTGTCTCCGAGCGCATCAGAAGATCCATTCAGGCACAATATCGTCTGCGTGTGCCGATTTCGGTGCTGCCGATTTTCGTGGACATAGCACGATTCGGTGCCTCAAAGCATCGTTCGCACCCGCGTTTTAAAAGAGCGCTCCTGTTTGTAGGACGACTGGAACGGGAAAAGCGGGCCGATGTCGCGATCGAGACACTTGCACGCGTGCGTGCTCTCGGGATCGATGCAGGACTGACGATCGTCGGAGAAGGTACGCAGCGCGAGAAGCTTTTGGCATACGCGCGCGAGCGAGATGTCCTCGAACGTGTCATATTCACCGGTACGACATCGGATCCGCTCTCTCACTATGTAGAGTCCGATCTGCAGCTCGTGCCCTCCGCGTATGAAGGGTATGGACTCGTTATAATTGAAGCACTTGCTGCGGGGATACCCGTGCTTGCTACGGATGTGGGAATAGCGCGGGAGGCGGGAGCGATCATCGCGCCGCATGATGTGGAAGGATTCACGAAAGTCGCGTGCGACTTGTTCTCTCGCCCAGAATTGCCAGAGGGCCGATTGGTTGCATATCCGTACCACTCTGAAGAGGAGTATGTGATGGCCTGGGCTAAAGACGTTTCTTCGGCTAGGAAATAGGCGCTTTTCGGCTACAATAGCCCCGTATGGCTAGCGAGAAGCCGACTATCGGATTTATCGGCCAGGGTTGGATCGGCAAAAACTATGCCGACGATTTTGAGGCTCGTGGCTACAGAGTCGTGCGTTATGCACTGGAGGCACCGTATAACGGCAACAAGGACAAGATCGCACAATGCGACATCGTTTTCATAGCTGTCCCGACGCCGACGACCCCAGAGGGTTTTTCAGCTGCGATCGTCGAAGAGGCGCTGGGTATCGTAGGCAAGGGAAGCATAGCGGTGATTAAATCCACGATTATCCCTGGGAGTACAGAGCGATTGCAGAAAGAGCGTCCGGAGATCACGATTGTATATGCGCCGGAGTTTTTGAGCGAAGCCACCGCTGCATACGATGCTACACATCCGTTCTCGAATATCATGGGTCTGCCCGTTGATGACGCAGCGCATCGGGATGCCGCCGAGCGAGTGCTCGCGGTGCTCCCCAGAGCGCCTTTCACGCAGGTGTGCACGAGTACGGAGGCGGAATTCGTAAAGTACTCCCACAACATGAGCGGGTACGTGCAGATTGTGCTTTTCAATATTCTGTATGATCTCGCCTCCAAAGAAGGTGCGAATTGGGACACGATCCAAACGGCTTTAGCATCCGATCCGTATATTCCGAGCCGCTATTCCAAGCCCGTGCACAAGAGCGGCCGAGGTGCAGGCGGGGGATGCTTCATCAAGGACTTCGCCGCGCTCCGATCCCTATTCGAGTCGGCGCTGCCCGAAGATCGCAAGACGTTGAACGTGCTCCGCGCGCTCGAATGCAAAAACATGGACCTTCTTACGAAGAGCGGGAAAGACCTCGACCTGCTTAGGGGCGTATATGGAGACAATCCGGATGCGATATGCGGCTCCTGATCACTACACAGGCGGTCGACCTTGATGATCCCGTCCTCGGTTTTTTCCATCGGTGGATCGAGGAATTCGCAAAGCACTGTGAGCACATACACGTCATTTGTCTGAAAGAGGGTAGGCATGCTCTGCCGGCGAATGTCGCCGTACACTCGCTCGGTAAGGAGAGGGGAGTCGGACGCCTACGCTATGTACTGAATTTCTATAAGTACATATGGAGTCTTCGTAACGAATACGATGCCGTTTTTGTACATATGAATCCCGAGTATGTGGTTCTCGGAGGACCGCTGTGGAGGCTTGGTGGAAAGCGTATCGCACTCTGGTATACCCATAAGAGTGTAACTATGTGGCTGCGCATCGCTATGAGATTGGCGCATATGATTTTTACGGCATCTACGGATAGCTTCAGGTTGAAAAGCGATAAAGTCATCATTTTCGGTCACGGAATCGAGGTTGATCGGGCGCGGGAAGGACATCGGAATTCGAACGGGACAATTCGAATACTAAGTGTTGGCCGCATTAGTAAATCGAAACGAGTACTGGAGATGCTCGAAGTTCTTTATGAACTGCACGCGCAGCAAACGCCCTTTTCGTTTACCTTAGCTGGTGAACCGGCCACTGCAGCTGATCGAGAGTACGCGAATCTTGTGCAGCAAGCTATCAGGCGATGCCCGTTCCGCACCTCAATTACCGTATTGGGTGCAGTCAATCACGAACGCATACCGCACCTACTCGCACAAGCAGACGTGTTTGTAAATCTGAGTACGACTGGCGGCATGGATAAAGCGGTACTGGAAGCTCTCTCTGCGGGGGTACCAGTCGTTACGACGAATGAGACTTTTCAAACCATACTCGAGCAGCATGGCCTAATGGTACCCGTATACCGCCCACGTGCGGTAGCTGCCGCGATACTACATGCTCGTTCAGTTGATACGGCATTTTTACAGGAGTATGTGCACCGAGAGCATTCCCTTGCGCGGCTTATAGAACGCATTCAGGCACGAATCGCATAGACCTCGTATGAAGCTCCTATATATTGCAAACGCGTCGATCCCTACGCATAAAGCACATGGGGTTGCAATTACACAGGCCTGCACGGCATTTTCTAAAAGGGGAGTATCGGTACGACTCATCTTGCCTAGGCGCTTGGATAGGCCACATATGTCGCTGTCCCAATTTTATGGGGTTACGATACCGTTTGACGTTCAGTATTATCCGACGATTGACCTTTTCTCGTTTTTTCAAAATCGGTTTACGTTTAGGTTGCAGGCCGCCTGTTTTTTCGGATTCCTCCTCTGTCGTCAACTGTTTGCTCCGCGCGATGTTATCGTGTACTCGCGAGAGCCTGCAGCGCTGATCATGACGTTCATGGGCTTTCGGGTTTTTTTGGAAAATCATGATGGACCTCCCCGCCGATGGCGACGTCTTTTTTTTCTGCTCTGTGGGCGAGCACAGGGGATAATTGTCACTTCGAAAAATGTTCTCGCACTATTTCGGGATGCAGGATTCGATACGCAGCACATCGTTGTGGCACGCAACGCGGTCGATCTATCTGTATTTTCGTCAACCGAGTCGCAAGATGTTGCTCGTGCTGCGTGCGTGTTGCCGTTCAATATCCCCATCCTTCTCTATACAGGAAGTTTTACGACAATGGGCAACGATAAAGGCATCGATGATGTACTGCGCATGCTTCCACATCTTACGAACGTTCTTTTCGTCGCTGTGGGAGGGAGTAATGAGGACATCGCGCGATACACGGAACACGCGGAGAGGGCTGGCGTTCTACCACGCTGTCGTTTCATTGGCCGGTTGACGCAGCAGGCTTTGGCTCTATACCAGCGTGCCGCAGACGTACTCCTCATGCCTTTTCCAGATACTTGGCACTATCGGGAGAGCATGTCGCCGATAAAGATGTTCGAATATATGGCATCTGGTCGCCCGATTGTAACGACCGACCTGCCGACCATACGAGAAGTTCTCTCTGAAAAAGAAGCATACTTTGCAGAGCCCGGCAATCCGGAAGCACTCGCTGAAGTTATACGGCTGGCGCTTAAAGATCAAAAGGGGGCTGCTCTTCGGGCCATACGAGCTCGCGAGCTAGTTTCGCACTATACCTGGGAAGAACGCGCAAAAACGATAATGTCATTTATTGAAGGGGTACGTTAGTGAGCTTCGGTGCGAATGCGTTCCATGAGAGCGCGCGCATACTGTTTATCGGCGTCGCGATCAAGTGTTCCCTCTGCGACGGCTTTATTTGCGGAGTATGAATGCAGATGGCGCACGAGTACGTCAGAACGCAGCACGGCACCACCGTGCTTTTCCTGCAGGTATGCCCATGCGCTATCTTGACCGTACAGATAAAAACGCTCGTCGAAAGGATGCGCGCGCCAGACGTCCTTTTTGAAAAGGAAACAGTGCCCTGTCCAACCTCGGCCCATTTTCTTTTGCGAGTAGCGTGAAGCGGAAGGGTAGGGGTCCATCTGGTCCCCCTTATTGCCGCCCGAGATATTATCACCAAGTGGTACGACGATACCTGTCTCATCAATCGATTCCATCATGCGTGTCAGCCAGCATGGTGAAAGCTCGGGAACGAACGCGTCTGAATCAATGATTACGATATACTCGCAACTTGACTCATCGACAAGCGCGTTCCATATCTTCGATGTATTGGGTGGATTTAGACGATTATCAAAAATTTTGAGTGAAAAAGGATGTTCCGTCCTGTGCACAATGTTGTGGATTGCCGCGTCGATTACGCGAGGCTCTTCCTTGAATTTGAGCATTAGTATTTCGACGCGCCGCGTTTCGGCATTATTGGTCAGTGGAAGCTTTGCGAGTTCTTCAATCCTCTGCATTCTCGCCTGCATGTCCGCATCTTTGGCTCCTCCCACTGCGGCATTCCGTATCCGACGCAGGATGTTCATGGCCGGCAGTATAGCA
>CAZRXN010000039.1:0-5973 GCA_964604085.1 uncultured Candidatus Saccharibacteria bacterium
GCGCTGGATATGAATCGTGCAGAAGAGGAAGGGGGGGATCCGATCTTTACCTACGACATCACGCTGCGTACCTATTGGCTCAAGTAACTTATGGCACATTTCTTGGCACGAAATAAACTTTTGATCCTACTCGCCCTCGTGGTACTCGGCGCGGGGCTATGGTACGCCTTTCTCGGCGCGTCCGATACCGGCTCGCTTCTCGTCAATGAAGATTTGACGACCTCCACGAACGCGTCCGACAAAGAGCTCGTACAGACGCTGCTGCAGCTGCGCGCGATCGAACTGAACGGTACGATCTTCACCGCGCCGTCCTTCATGGCGCTCCAAGATTTCGGAAGTCAGATCGTACCGGAGCCGGTCGGCAGGCCAAATCCGTTCGCGCCGCTCGGCGCATCCGCCGCCGCGAGCAGCACCGCAGCGGGCGGACAGTAGCCGCATGGCGGACGACATGCAAGGTACGGGAGCGCCTGCGCAAGCATCGGGTGTGCCCGAGCGAGTCGTCGGGGACACGAAAATTCCCTATGACGTGCTGCGCTTTATCCCGCAGGAATCGGCGGAGCACTACCGGCTCGTGCCGATCGGACTCGCGGAGGGCGTGCTCGAGGTGGGCATGCTGGACCCCGACGACATCGGCGCGATAGACGCTCTCAATTTCATTACGCGAGAGAGCGGGATGCCTTTCAAGATTTTCAAGATATCGCAGCAGGATTTCGATACCGTGCTCGCGAGCTACAGGGGGCTGGGCGGTGAAGTGGATCGGGCCGTTACCGATCTCGAAGTGGAGCAGCGCACGACGACAAAAGCACCAGAGGCGCCGGAGGCCTCCGCGCTCGACCTGGACGACCCGTCGCTTAGCCATAGCAAGGGAGGCGATTTCCACGAAGATGCGCCGACCATAAAGATCGCGTCTACGATTCTCCGCTATGCCATAGACGGCAAGGCCTCCGATATTCATGTCGAGCCGACTTCCGACGGCGTGCGCGTGCGCTATCGCGTAGACGGCCAACTCCATACGAGCGTCGTGCTCCCAAAAAATACGCACCGCGCCCTCGTCGCCCGCGTCAAAGTCCTCGCCTCGATACGACTCGACGAGCAGCGCAAGCCGCAGGACGGCCGCTTTTCCGCGAATATAGACGATCGCGAGGTGGACTTCCGTGTATCCACGTTCCCGACCTCCTACGGGGAGAAGATCGTAATCCGCATCCTCGACCGTGAGCGCGGCTTCATTTCTCTCGACAAGCTCGGGCTCTCGGAACGCAATCTCGCACTCGTGAGGGACGCGATCTCGCGGCCGCACGGGCTCGTTCTGATATCGGGGCCGACCGGCAGTGGTAAATCCACGACGCTCTATTCGATGCTCTCGGAGCTGGATCGGGAACACATGAACGTGCTCTCCCTGGAGGACCCGATCGAGTACTACGTGGACGGCGTCATGCAGTCGCAGGTGCGCCCAGAGATCGGGTATACCTTCGCCAACGGACTGCGGACGACGCTGCGTCAAGACCCGGATGTCATCATGGTCGGCGAGATCCGCGATGGCGAGACGGCGAAGCTTGCGATCCAGGCGGCGCTTACGGGCCACCTCGTACTCTCGACGATTCACACCAATGACGCCGTCGGCACGATCCCGCGGCTCATCGACATGGGCGTCGAGCCCTACCTCATCCCGCCTGTGCTCGTCGTTTCCATCGCCCAGCGACTCGTCTCAACGCTCTGCCCCGGTACGGGAGAGGCGAAGGAGCTCTCGGCGAGCGATAAGAAGAGTATTGAGGAGCAGCTCGCGACGCTCCCGGCGGCCCACCGTTTTCCGATTCCGAAGACGGTATATGAGGCGCAGCGAACCGCGACGTGCCCGAGCGGAATTCGCGGGCGCATGGCTGTATTCGAAGTTATGGAAATGACGCCGAGCATAGAAAAGAGAATACTCGAGGGCAATGTGGATTCGGGATTGTGGGAGGCGGCGCGAGCGCAAGGCATGCTCACGATGCGCGAGGACGCGATCCTTAAATCGACGCAGCAGCTCATCCCGTTCTCGCAGGTGAATACGCTCAGTTCCATGATGATCGAAGCGACGGAGGTGGACGATACGGCGGCAACGGCGGAAACGGACGCATATGACGGAAAACCCCCAGCAGCATAACGGTACCTGCATCCTCATGGTGGATGACGACCGATTTCTGCTGGACATGTACAGCATGAAATTCCAGCAAGCGGGCTTCGACGTGCACGCGTGCTTTTCCGTCGAAGAGGCGCTTGGCGAATTGCGCGGCGGCCTCAAGCCGCGCGTCATCCTCTTCGACATGCTCATGCCGGGGCAGGATGGTCTCGCGCTCGCGCGCACCGTAGAAGGAGAGAAGCTCGCGCCGGGTGCGACGCTCGTCGCACTCACGAATCAGGCCAGTGATGCCGATAAGTCCGAAGCAGCGAAGCTCGGCGTGGAGCACTACATCGTGAAGGCGAGCATGATTCCCTCGGAGGTCGTCGAGACGGTCAGTAAGCTCTGATCGAGTGGATTTACACAGGTGCGACGCGAAGTCGCGCCGCAATGGAGTACAATGATCGCATGGACTATCTCGCGCAATTAAAAAAGTACGTCAACGTCGTGCTGCACGAGGGCGGATCCGATCTGCACTTTTCCACAGAGGCACATCCAACAGTGCGTGTTTCAGGATTGCTCTCGCCCATGCTCAAAGAGCCCGTGCTCACGGCGGAGGACACCATGGGGTTTGCAAAAGCCCTGCTCAATGAAAAGCAGCTTGAGCGCTTTCTCGTGGAGAAAGAGATGGACTTTGCCTACCAGACGGAAGATGGCACCCGCTTCCGTGGCAACGCCTTCTTCCAACGCGCTTCCGTCGGTATCGCGCTGCGGCTCATTCCCAAGACGATCCGCACTGTACAGGAGCTAAACCTTCCGGACGTCGTGTCATCCTTCGCGCGCAAGAGCCAGGGCTTCTTCCTCGTGGTGGGACCGGTGGGGCAGGGAAAGACGACGACGCTCGCCGCCCTGATCGAGCTCATCAATACGGAGCGTATGGAGCACATCGTAACGATCGAGGACCCCATCGAGTACGCCTACACGCCCAAGCAGTCGCTCATTGACCAGCGCGAAGTGCGGCTGGATACGCGCGATTTCGCGACGGCATTGCAGTCCGCCTTCCGCCAGGATATCGACGTCCTCCTCGTCGGAGAGATGCGCGGCGCGGAAACCATGTCTGCAGCGGTAACCGCTGCGGAAACGGGGCACCTCGTATTCTCGACGCTTCATACGAATAACGCCGCGCAGACGATCGATCGTATTATCGACACCTTCCCTGCGGGTCAGCAGGATCAGATCCGCCTGCAGCTCGCCTCCTCGCTCGCAGGCATTTTCTCGCAGCGGCTCATTCCTCGCATCTCCGGCGGCCTCATTCCCGCCTACGAGCTCCTGATCAACAACAAGGCCGTCTCGAACCTCATTCGAGAAAAGCGCACGCACGAGCTGAATACCGTGATCGAAACCGGCTCCACGGAGGGGATGATCGACATGAACCGCTCCCTCGCGGAGCTTGTGGCTCGAGGAGAGATAACCGTCGAGAGCGCGTACCAGTACTCCCTGAACCCGGGCGTACTGCAGAAGCTGCTATGAGCACGCGCTCGAGCCGCACGTAATCTATGGCTCTCTTTTCTTATACTGCAGTCGATGCGCAGGGCGCCGAGCGCAAGGGCACGATAGACGCCGTCAGCATCGATCTCGCGATCGGCGCGCTGCAGCGGCGCGGCCTCGTCATATCGGCAATCGATCCTGCGGAGCAGGGCGGCTCGGTATTCAAGGAGCGCATCGAACTGTTCGATCACATAAAGAACAGCGACATCGTCATGCTCTCGCGACAGATGACGACGCTCTTCGAGGCGCAGGTCTCCGCGCTCCGAGCGTTCCGACTTCTCGCCGCAGAGGCGCGCACACCCAAGCTGGGCCAAAAGCTCACGGAAATCGCCAATGATATCCAGAGCGGTGCATCCATTTCCTCGGCGCTTTCAAAGCATCAGGACCTGTTCTCGTCCTTTTATATAAACATGGTGCGCGCCGGAGAGGAGACCGGAAAGCTCGATGAAACCTTCGCCTTCCTCGCCGACTATCTCGATCGCAATTACGAAATCGTGCAGAAGGCGCGCAACGCGCTCATCTACCCGGCATTCATCATCCTTACGTTCACCGTCGTCATGATGCTTATGATGACGCTCGTCGTGCCGCGACTCGCGTCCATGCTCGACGAGGTGGGGCAGAGCATCCCGATCTACACGCGGATCGTCATCGCGGCCAGCGAGTTCGTTTCCAACTACATCCTGCTCATCATTATCTTGCTCGGAATCGTGTCGGTCTTCTTCTACCGCTATGCCTCGACCTCTTCGGGCAGAATGCTCGTATCGCGAGCGCGGCTGCAGATCCCGCAAATCGGGGGCATATACCGGAAGCTCTTTCTTTCTCGTGTAGCGGACAACCTCTCGACGATGCTCAAAAGCGGTATCCAGATGCTCCGCGGCCTCGAAATCACCGCCTCGGTCGTGGAAGACGCCACCTATGAGAGCATTCTCCAGGCGGTCGCGGCAGACGTGAAGGGCGGCATGCCCGTCTCGGAAGCCATGAGAAAGCACCCGGATATGCCGGGCATCATGGTCGCCATGATCAAGATCGGCGAGGAGACCGGCAACATGGGGGATATCCTTGAGACGATGGCGCGCTTCTACAGGCGCGAGGTAAACAACTCCGTAGACACACTCGTTTCGCTCATCGAGCCGTTTATGATCGTGGTCCTCGCCGTCGGTGTCGCCGTGCTGCTCGCCTCCGTACTCGTGCCGATCTACAACATCGCGTCCGGATTCTGACGCTATCCACAGCTGAAAGAGATGAAGAAAAAATGCGGTATACAATGCACCTACGCACCTTTGCTTCGTGCGAAAAGAGCGTAGTTCTTCAACATCATGCGTAGCGCGAACATAGAAACGAGGAGAAAACGTGATCTAAGAGCCGGCTTTACGCTCATCGAGCTCTTGGTGGTCATCGCCATCATCGGCATTCTCTCGTCGGTCGTGCTCGCCTCGCTCAATAGCGCAAGGCAGAAAGGGCGTGATGCGCGCCGCCTCTCCGATCTCAACCAAATCGGGAACGCGATCGCCATTATCGACAGCGGGGCGGCTCCGACGGCATTCGTCGGGTGCACCGCTGCGGGATCACGCGTCTCCACCTGCTCGACGCCGGATCTTTCCGATTACAAAGACCCCTCCGGCTCGACAAGCGCTTGTACGACGGGCTCCTCCGATTCGTGCGATTACGCGATCGGCAAGAGCACGCTCGCAGGGGCGAACCCTGATTCACAGCACTGGATCGTATGCGCATATCTGGAAGCCGGCGGCGGCCCTCGCACCGATCCGGGTATGGTTCACATAGATGCAGACGGCTCTATCGAATCCGGATGCAATTAATAGACATTAACAGCACATAAAAATCTTATGCATAAAGCGAAAGGATTTACACTCATCGAGCTCTTGGTGGTCATCGCCATCATCGGCATTCTCTCGTCGGTCGTGCTCGCCTCGCTCAATAGCGCCCGCGAAAAGGGACGCGATGCGCGCCGCATCTCCGATGTAAAGCAGCTCCAGCTCGCGCTTGAGCTGTACTACGACGCGAACCAGTCGTACCCGACTGCGCTCTCGAACGCTAACCTCGTAACAACCGGCTACATTTCTTCCGTTCCGAGCGATCCGAGCTCTGCGCCCGCAGACGCTTGCTCGACCGGTGCGGAAACCGGTTGCTATGAGTACAAGTCGCTCAACGGCGACGGCACTGCCTGCAGCTCGTCGTGCGGCAGCTACGTGATCGGCGCGTCGCTTGAAGTGGATGACAACGCCGCGCTCAACAACGACGTTGACACGGACTTCACCGCACAGAGCGGTCCGAACTGCACCGACGACATGTACTGCGTGCAGCCGTAGTCT
>CAZRXN010000040.1:0-5448 GCA_964604085.1 uncultured Candidatus Saccharibacteria bacterium
CATTATCAGACAGCCCGAGATAATGTTTCTTGTAATCACTCGGGCCAGTCCTGCATGTAACGGAGAGTTCTCCCGTACTGTCGAAGTTACCAAGGGAGCACAACCCTTCGATAGACAGGATGTATTCACCAGTAATGCCGTTGTAGAAAACGATACGACGGGTGATTTCGAAGTTGTCCGCCGCCTGCGAGATGTTCCTGGAGGCAACGTCAGCGGCACGCTCGCAACCTGCAAGAGACACGCCAACTAGAATTGCAAGTGCCGAAAGAAAGTATTTCATGTTTCCCTCACTATTTCAGGTAATTAGGCGGACGTTGGCAATTCGTCAATACGGTGAATACAGCCCGCCAATCTTCATCCGTATCGACACCGTTCGACATGCTCTCGACGATGTGCCGAGACAGTTCGATCAGTTTATCCTGAGGTTCGTAATAGTCCATTCCGAAAATCTCGGAGGCATTCTCAGATTGCGCCATATGCAGGAGGGCAGTCAACGCCTGGAGCTTGTTTGTGTAGGCGTGTTCGTGTTCGTCCTTTGGAACCTTGTCACAAATGCAAAGCAAGTCAGATGTCTGGCACTTATCGCAGAAGTACATATCAATCTCCCCTGTATTCAAGCCAAGGCTGTTGTGGAGCAAAAGGCGGATCGAAATCCGGTATCTCCCTAAAGCCATGCTTCTCATAAAATGATTTCAGTTGTTCTGTATTCATTGGTTGATTGTCGTAGGGTCCAACGAATAGAACTAGGCGGGTCTTGTGTATCCTTGCCCACCGCACTAGACAGCGAAGCAACCGAGTGCCTTCGCCGCGTCCTCTGGCGTCTCTATATGTATAGAAACCTTGGAGATAGTAGCCATGTGGTTGGTGATTGTAAATCGAGACACGGCTATTCCCGATCTGAAAAGACCTGTCGTCCATGCCAATCTCCCTCGGTTTAATTGGGCAGTTTTAAGACGTGCCCAGGTCCCGCAACTCCACCAACAGAACCCGCGTCGGATTAACTACTGGCTTCTCGGTCACTTCGGACTGTCTAAACACACCACGACTGTCTCTAGAAAACAGCACTAGAACCGTCCGCCGTTCTCGTGGAATAGAAAGGGGTGGAGCCTTTTAACGTCGTACTCAGGACGCCGGGGAGGTTACTCGACAGCCCGGTGCTGCCTAGCCCGCTTGATGACAGGAAGTTCTTTGCCTGTAATGACATCGAACCTGTTCATCAGTTCTTCATTCTTTCCGTTGCGGATAAGCATCGGCAAACCGCTACGGAAATCATAGTCATCCTTCGGCACAGCCTTCATCGGCCCGCCAATAAGACGCCATCCATGTTTAGTCATTATGTGCATATTAGTCTCCCCTTATGGCTTCTCCCGCCAGACTAGATAGAAGCCATATTCAGGATATTTGTCTGGCGGATAACGTAAGAGATAATGCTGAGTTAGATACCAGTGCGCCAGGTCATAGTCGCACCAGTCCCGTAACAGAATACGTCCATCGTCAGTGGATATATTCCATTCGTAGTCGTTCATCGTGCAACCACCCGTTTTGTAATTGCACTAGTTCCAGGAACCTTGGCGTCTTCGATCATCTTCATCGTTTCTTCGCGAGGTATCCTGTATGTTTTGAAGAGTGTATCGGCAAGCACAGAAGGAGAAAATGTCTTTCTCTTCTTCGATACTTCCCAGATGTAAGCGAAAGATTTCGTTTCAATGATTAGATTACTGCCTTCGTGTAACTTGACAGTATTCATATCGAACATGTCAAGAAACTCTGTTTCAGCAGCATCCACTCTATCTTTGAAGAATTTCAAGCCGATCTTATACAGATACAGCCGTGCTAGAACAAGTCCAACGGGCGTACCTCTATCCGGCAGCTTAATTGTATCGACTTGTTCTAGATATGTCAGAAATCTATCGCGTAATTTCATCGGCATAGGAGTACTCCATACTGAGAACATGACAAGACCCCTATACTGACATTCGCGCCAGTATCCCTTAGCATACTGATGACAGGAAGGCACTAAGCCTGGAGCGGACACAATACGACTGCATCCACTTTAAGAAAAGTGTCTAACGAATTGATAAATAAAAAGAAACCCCGGCTATATCTCAAGCCGGGGCTCCCTTCGTTTCCGCCTAACGCAAGCTAGTGTGTCGCCGTGCTAGCGTTAGCCTCTGCGGTATGTTCCTTAGTCCGCTTCGGCGCGGGCTGTCCCTTTGCCTTAGTCCGAACATTGCGCTTAGACCGTGCCGCCTTGTCCTTAGCGGCATCTTCGGCCTTTGCCTTCAACTTGGCGAACTCCCGCTCCGCGTTATCTACGGCGGTATCGATGACCTTTTTAAGCATGGCATCGACGGCGGCATCTTCGCGGTTTGCCGATTGCTTCAACCGCTTCAATCCCTCGACAAGGTTATCGTTACCGAATACCCTTGCTTCGGCGAAGTTGTTACGCTCGTTAAACCGCTTCCAGCCTTTCCAGACATCAGGCTCTACAAGGTGGCTTTCCGCCAACTTAATGAAAGCCTCGCGAAGTTTCGGCGCCTCCGGCTTATCATCCTTGCTAATGACAAAAAAGCCTTTGTCATGGTTGGCATTGCCGGTTGATTGATAACCCATCCAAGCGCCAGCATCGCGGGCCGCTTGAACTAAGTCAGCGTCAATGTCGAGGTTCTTAGGTTCGCCGTTATCTCCCTTTACAACGTACTTGGCGAAGTCGATACCGCCAAGCGCCGCAAAGACGCGAGGAACGAACGAACCGCGAAACGCCTGCTTGTCGTTTGGATTGAGCATTTCAAAGAAACGATTGAGCGGCCGACATTCGCCGCCATGCAACGCGGCATGGACTAGCGTCGTCACCGCGAGATAATGCGCTTCCTCATTGATGCTCTTGTACCTCGTCCCAAAGGACGAAACCGCCTTGTTTAGACCGGCGGTATCGCGGGCAAGCGCGATCATGCTGTTTGCATCTTTAGACATGGTATTTCCTTTCGGTTTGCTGATAAACCGCCGACTGTCCGTTAGCGTCCATAGCCGACCTAACCAATCGACGGATTGCAGCAAACAAAAAGGAACCCCCCACGGCACCCGCTCGCATTGCTTCCATGCTTGCTAGCACGTTCGTCGCGAACCCCATTGAAGGGAGTTCCAACTAATAGCCTAGCGATGGCAAGCGATCTAATTCGGCCTATGGTCGGTCACGATAGATCATCATGCGTCGTGCTGATGGGCATAACCCCGAGATTGCGGTAACGTGGGGTGGATAGAAAGAAAGTACAAAAATGCCCCGTTGCCATGAAATGGTAGCGGTAGTTTCCCCTGCCTCTGACTTGCGATATTCCCGAATGCTTCGCCAGTCTTTAGCTCACGTTTGGGATATCTCCCTTTTGCCGTGCCTTCCCGCATAACGGGCTGAGATTGTCAGGCTCTAGGCACTAGAACGAACCGCCGTAGCGGACCGATCAAGAGCCTATCTAGGGAACCGCTAGGGAACTGTCAAGGGGGGCAAAGACAATCCCCTAGCGGTCCGCCCTGGCGCTGCCCTGGAATATCCTGGAGCCGCGCCTGGCGATGACAGGAAGGCTAGCTAGGCTAGCCGTTCCAATCGATTGTGGAGGAGGCTAATCCGGGCATTGGTGTTGGCGAGAAGACCGCTCAGATGATTGACCTTGAGCATATCGCCAGACTTGGCCGCCTTGACTAGCCTCCGTCCTATTCTGTCCCTGTTGTGTTGCAACCGCTCGATTTGAGTTTCTATGCCGTGCCTTGTTGCATCGCGCGGCACATCACTATCGAACGACTGCACGCCGACCTTGGCTTTGCCGCTCTTTCGTATCGCCATTTTTACCGGCGATCGCTTGCGGCCCAGAGATAGGTCTTTGCGTTTCGTGCCTTGCTTCCGCCCTTTCTTGACCGGCACAGAACCGACCTCGATAGCAGCGGCTGCAAGCGCCTTTAGATCAGGTAGCACTTGCGTCATTTCCGTCCCCTTAGAAAGTCATCGATTACCGTTTGTATCTCAGGCGATACGGTGACGGCCTCTCGACGCGCCTTCAACAAAAGGCGGAATAGACGCAATAGCGTCGTAATAATCATGGGAATAACCCTCTATTAGAACCGGCATTACCGGCATCGAACCACCAATGCACGAACCGTCAATCCGTTCCAATCAATTAAATGTGATCGGCCTATGGCTTGACAAGTCCGATTGAGTATGAGCCACGAACTCGATATTGCGAGTCATTCTCAATTGTCTTAATTGTCTCATACAATTGTGGCGAAATTGTGGCAAGGTATTTATTCCTAATTAGGACTATAATCCTAGGGTATATTCGGGGGTAATATCGGGAAAGAACTTCCTGGCGGAGATACTTGTCAAGAATAAAGGAATACTCTCGCTTTTGAAGTATAGATAGTACTCGAATAGTATCGCTCCTATTGTCGCTCCTATCACATTGCCCCTTGACAAGTCATCGCTAGTATAATTCCAGGTCATCACATTGTGTTACAATGATGTAACAATCGATCACAATCGGCCAGGTCCTACTTGACAAGGGAGGATGTTTCATGTACACTGGGGGTTTGTGCCTCTGGGGGCATGTGGGGGTGGCCCCCGCCTTCGCCGGGTAAGAACTTCACCTAAAATTTAGCTAACAGAAAATCCACACAGATTTATTTCCCTCTACCCCTTGAAATTTTCCTCGCCCCTCCTATATAAATCTTCTTTAATATATCTATAGTATATCTATACACTCACCCTTAGATTTCCTATAGAATACTCTGCTGTGTTACTCTAAATAACAATAAAAATAAATAAATACCACTTTTCTTTAGAAAAGGGGTTGACTTCTGTAGTAAAAAATGGTATAATATACTTGTAAGGTAGGAATTCAGCTAGTACTATCTTACGGAAACTCAAGGGTGAGAATACATTGAATAAATTCCGGAATGCAGTAAACGCACGACTTCTAAAAGGACTTTTCTTTGAGACGTCAGAGAACAAGTCCCAGGTCGTCTATACGCTCAAAGACGTAGACCATGAGGGTTTTCCCTCCCTTTACAGGCTGTACATGGAGATAGCGGACCCGACAGAATACCGTTTCGCTATCGAGTGCCTCGACGGTCTAGAACACTGGGAAATGCTTTGCGCATGTAAATGGTTCGAAACATACGTTTCCCGTTGGCGGCGGGAACTTGAGCTTAAAATCCGCTCGCAGGCACTACTAAACATTCAAGCAGAAGCTAATAAACCAAATTCAAAGAACTCATTCACTGCTAATAAATTCCTCATAGATGGCGGGTGGCTTCCGAAATCTACCAAAGGCCGTCCTAGTAAAGCCGACGTATCTAAGGCGGCTAAGGCGCAGGCCGAAGAAAACTTCCTAATCCTAGATGCTTTTAAGAAACTCCCAAACCATGACATTGCGAACTAATGGCGAAGGCGACCCAGGCTGG
>CAZRXN010000041.1:0-5023 GCA_964604085.1 uncultured Candidatus Saccharibacteria bacterium
ACCGCGTCGAGGGTGACTTCCTCGAACGGGACGCCCATGATTTCTTGCAGCTCTTCCTGTTTCATTCGATTCTCCTTAGTCCGCGATGAAGACCATTGAGGCCCCCTCGGGTCCGTTGGCCGGGGTGCCGTGGTAGTCGTTGCCTGAGCGGTCGCGGATCGAATCCGCACCGCTCGCAGAATTGCCGTCAGCAAACTCATCCAAAGGCCAGATCACTCCCGCGTTTGACAGATACGGCAGGGCGCTCATCTTGACGTTGTGCAAGTTCAGGCACGTCGTTTCGGGCAGTGCGATGTTCCACAGCACAACGCCGCCAATGATGCCGTCGAAGTAGTTGCCCGCGTTCGACCGCGCCACGCGGAACGGAGACGACGCCTCGGAATCGAACGTGCCCGATCCTGCGTTCTGGCCGCCGCCCGTGGTCAACTCATTGCCGTTGACCCAGAACCGCACGCCTCCCGTCCCCGAGCTGCGCGCCACGATGCGGTAGACTTGGCCGGCCACCCACGTGAAGCTCCGGGAGTACGAGTAATTCGTCGATGTCTTCGTACGTACAAGCTGGATGATGTTCGCGCTTGTGATCGACAGCCGCCAGCCCTTATTCGAGCCGTCGTCCTTCGCGCAGATGATGTGCGTCCCGCTGATCGACTCAGGCGAAATCGTGGCCGCGATGGTGAAATCGGAGAAATCGTCGATGTTGGCGATGGATGTGCCGGTGTTGACCGCCTGACTCGAGGAGCCCTCGAAGTCGATCCCCGGGATGTCGATGGCTACGTTCGTCCCGCTCTTGAACGCCGCATCAAGCCGCCTGAGCAGATCCGTGACCGTGGGCCGGAAGTCGCCAGCCTCGACCGAAAACTCGCTGATGCCCGCCTTGCGCTGTGAGATCCGAACCTCGCGCGTCACGAAGTCCTGAGCGGAAATCCCCAGACGAGCGCAGGTGACGCTGATTTTCTGGTTGACCGTCAGGAATCGGCCGTCTTCATCGTCGAACTGGAAGCGGATCGTCTGCCGCGATTCCTTGCCCGCCGCCACCAGTTGAGTGGCGAGCGTCTGGGCGTAGGACGACGCGATAACGGACTTGATCTCGATTTTCCTCTTGTACGTGCCAATGGCTGAAATGCTCGTGGCGTCCGATGCGGTCGCCGAGGCTTTCCGCCCGTCGTTGTCGATAGGTCCGACAAGGTAGACCGAGTTTAGCGGGAAGTCGTGCCGGGACTGGACGCCCAGCTTCTCGACATCGAAGGTTGAGGAGTCGTCCGGCGAATCAGTGTCGATCCCCCAATCCGCTGCCGTGGCCGCCGCTTCGGTGTGGTAGTAGAGCGTCGCATCGTCTACCCACCAGACGCCGCCCGAAATCCGGGCCATCTCATCGAGCACGTCGCGCAGCGTCGCCCCGTCGAAAGCGACTGTAAGCCCCGTCTCGATCTCCGCAACCGTGCTGGACGTTGCCGTGATCTCGGTCAGCCCGATTTCGGAAATGGCGTCTAGAATGATCTCCCTATCTGACTTGCCGCGATACGACTTCGTGAGGTACCCCGGAGCATTGTCGAGCCGCCAGTTCATGTCCCGGCAGTCGAGTTTGAGGATGCGGCTTTTCGTGCTCGCCTTGCCCCTGGGGTCGATGTCGATCCCGACCACGTAGCCGCGAAACAGGACCGTGGTCTCGTAATCGGTCGGCGTCCCTCCGCCCGGCAGCCAGCCCCCCGGCAGCATCGCCCCCGGCAGGCCGGAATCCTCGACGATATCGACAGGCGACTCGACGATGACGCTATCGAGCAGACTGACCGAGATCGAGCCGTCAGGATCGTCGAGCGTCAGGCTTGCGGACGAAACCGGGCGCCGCAGGATTAGACTTGACCCGGCGATCAGCGGCGCACGGCTGGTACCGCCGATTCTCGCCGTCAGGATCACGCGGTGCTCCTCAGCTCCTCTTGGCCCGCGCCAACAGCACGAGCGATTTCCTGACCGTCGATCTCGATAACCACGTCGCGGCCTACAAAGTCCTGAATCAGCGTTACGAGCCGCGTGATTTCATCGCGGATCGTCAGAAGCATTCCGTTCGCGTCGTTCTGCTTGACGACGCTCGCAGCGGTCGATTCCTTGATGCCGTCGAGGTTGAGCTTCATCGGCGTGATGCCGGTGTCGCCCAGCAGCTTGTCTCGGATCTGCTGCACGGCGAACGTGCCCGCCCCGAACTCCAGGGCCTCCACCACGCGGAACATCTGCCCCAGAATGCCGCCGTCCGCGCGCTCGCCGACGTACATCATCGTGTAGCGGGTGTTGTGCTCGATGGCGTTGAGCGAAGTCTCCATCTTCGCCATCTGAAAGTTGCCGATGACCGACGAAATAGCCGTGGCAATGCCGGTGATCATGTTCACCATGCCCATAGCTCCGCCAGCCGCAGACGCACCGCCACCTCCCCCGCCCCCTCCGCCAGTGGGAATGGAGCCTCCGCCACCAGCCGCCGCGCCCGCAGTATTGCCCGCCCCGCCGCTGATGCCGCCGAATGCCGCCTCCATCGCCGATTGCACGCCGCCCGTTCCGGTCAGCTTGCCGATCACGCCATCGAGAGCACCCATGAGCGCGTTAATGCCCTTGTCGATGAGGTCCGCGATTGCATCCTTAGCGGGTTGAGCGAGCGAAGAGCGGAACGTATCCGCCATGCTAGACAGCGTGCTCTTGACGTTATCGAGCGAGAACTTCCCGCTAAATAGCGCGTCTGAGGCTTGCTGTCCCAGGTCTTGCAGCGTCGCCCTCACATCCATGGAAAGCTGGCTGAAGACGTTTACGGAGTTGGTTTTGTATCCTTCCTGCTGCGCTAGTAGGCGATCCAGCGTCTTCTGGTCTTCTTCTGCAAGCGCCTGTCCGTTGGCTTCCGCCGCAGCCTTGCGCGCCTCAAGCGCCTTGATCCAAACTTCATTGACTTGCTGTGGCGTCGCCTGGCCGGAATCGCGGATGATCTCGAAATTGCGCTGGTAGGCTTCAGCCGTGGCCGTCATGTCGCCAGCCATGGCGATGCCCATCTCCTCGAACGCCCGTGCGATGTCCGAGGCGCGCATTCCGGCGAGCGTGCTGAGGCCGTCCCAGTGGTTCGCGGCGGTGTTGGCGAACGTCTGGATTGTTGCGGTTGTCGCGATGGTCTCCGCTGAGAGATCGGCTACCGCCAATTCGGCTACGCCAGCCTCTTTCGCCAAGTCTTCAGCCAGCGCCTTGGACGCTTCCTTGAGGCGCTTTTCAAGCTCCCTGTTCGTCTTCTCCAGTTCTCGAAGCGACTTGTCGAGGTTGAAGACTTCGATCTTGGCTTCTTTGACTTCCTTCTTCTTTTGCGCGACGGCGATAGAGAACTTCTTGACCTGAGGCTCGGACGACCCCGCCGCCTTACCTACGGTGGCAACTTCGGTCGCCAGCGCTTTTGCGCCGTCCGCCGCCGCCTTCGAGTCCTCGGCCGTCGATCCGAGCGCTTCCTTGCCCTTGCCCAGGAAGAAGTTGAACAGCTCGACGGCCTTGTCCTTCAGCCAGCCGAGCCCCTGAGTCATCAAGTCGATGTGGTAAATGACGGTGCTCTTGATGATGTCCGCGACGAACGAGAAGGCAGTCGAGAAGGCCCCGCCGATGAAGCCGCCAACCGTTTGCAGGACCTCGAACAGCGTGCTCAGTACGGCGCTGCCGTTGATGGTCTCGGAGATCCACGCCGAGAAGCCCGCCGCGAGCAAATCGAGGTTTTCCCACACCGCAGACACGGCGCCCGACACGTTGTCGAAGACATCGCCGATGGCCGCGAGGATTGGATCGAGAACGCCAAACTGGTCCAGCAGGAACGTGACGCCAGCCGCGAGGGCCGCGCCCGCCGCAACCGCAATTCCGATGGGTCCGGTTGCAACCGCCGCAATCGCTGTTCCGGCCGCCGTGACCGTGGGGCCAACTGACGCCCAGGCCATGACGAGCCCGCCGACCGTGGCGAGCACCGGACCGACAGCGGCCAGCAAACCGCCGAAGACGGCAATCGCGGCCTGGATCGGCTCAGGGAAGCCTGCGAAGGCGTCAACCGCGCCCGAGAACGCATCGGCCATACCAGCGGCAAGCGATACGGCTTGCTGCGCGAACGGCAGGAGTACCTGGCCCAGGCGCGTCAACGACTGTGAGAACGTGTCTTGGATGTTTGAGATTTGCCCCAGGAGCGTGGTACTCTGCTCCGCCATCAGGCCGCCGAACTTCTCCGTCATGCCGCTGACGAGAGAGCCGATGGCGGCCTCGGCGCCGACTTTCCCCTGTTGGACGGCCTTCATCGTCTCAGCAACGCTGAGACCGACTCCCTTGGCGAGCATGTCCCATGCGGGGATGCCGGCCTCGGCAAGTTGCAGCATTTCTTCCGCAGACGCCTTGCCCTTGGCCTTCATCTGGCCTAGGGCAGTCGTCACGCGGTCCACCATCGCGCCGTTGCCGCCGAGGGCAGCGACAGAATCGCCGATAGCTGTGAGGGTTGGGATTACATCGGTCGCCGTAAAGCCGAAGGCCAGCATCCGCTTGGATGCGTCTACGAGCTGGTTGAACTCGAAGGGCGTAGACTTGGCGAAGTTCTCCAGGTCTTTGAGCATCGCCGCAGCGGCTTGGCCGGAGCCCAGCAGCGTCTCGAAGGACTTGACGGTCTGCTGCATCTGCCCGGCAGCTTGGACCGCCGCCGTGCCGATGCCGAGGATGGGCGCCGTGAGCGATGCCGTCAGGCCAGCGCCGATGGTGGCGAGACCCGCAGCGTGATCCTTCAGCCCGCCGATGGAAGTCTTCGCCGACTCCAGGCCAGAATTGAGCCCGGTCGTGTCGGCGCCGATCTTCAGGATCAGCTCTTTGTAGGAGGCCATCAGCGTCTCTTGGGGCGAGCCTGTTCAGCGCGCCTGACCGCCTGGGCGCGCTCTTGCTGTTGCGCTTCCAGCCGGAAATACCCGAGGAGCAGTTCGTACTCGTCCACGGGGAGCGAGAGGATTTCGCCGGGGGTTTTGTTGAGGCGGACGGCGACGGAGACGAC
>CAZRXN010000042.1:0-4999 GCA_964604085.1 uncultured Candidatus Saccharibacteria bacterium
GCATGGGCACCTCACTTGACGCCTACCTGCAAGAAGTGAAAAAGACACGCGAGTCGCTGCGTGCCGAATGGAACGACGCAGCGGATACGCGAGCGAAGGTGCGGCTAATACTCGGAGAAATCGCCCGCAGAGAAGGGATCGAACCCGATCAAGAGCGCCTCGAAAAGGAGGTTGCGCACGCAAAGGAGCACTACAAAGACATCAATGAGGCCTCATTGCGCGCGCACGTCGCCCACGCGCTGCGAAACGAGAGGGTCATGGCACACCTCGACACCCTTCGCTGACTTTAAATGAGTCCGAAACCGATTCCGGCGAGATAGGCGCCGAAGACAATCGCGATCACCGAGCCGCTCGAGTACCACGCTGGCTTGTTAAAGTGCCGAATAAGCCGCTCTGCCCTGGTGTACGGCAGCGAGAGATACAAGATAGCTTCGCAAATCAGGGTAATACCGAGGGCGGTAATGAGGCCCTGCCAAGAGAATTCAAACACAGGATGCGCGATGACGAGGGCGAGCCCCGCCGCAAGCTCGACAAAAGCGAGGAGCAGAATAAGCCCGCGATGTTTTTTGAGGTCGCCGACGGCAACGACGAGCGACTGCTTGCGGATCATGACGATGAGACCCGCGATGAGGAGGTAGAGTCCGAGTAATTGCGCAAGATAGAGTGAGAGATTCAAATCCATAAGAGCTGTGTGATTGATATGCAGGTTATGATACCCGCCCTGGCGCGCATTACACGCACTTGGAGTGGACAACTAGCGAACGCGTACGAATGTCAGCACGCCTCCCCTATCCATGTACACGAGTTCGAGTTGATTTTCGCTCGCGTCCGCGATGCGGAAGTGGAGGGCCTCTCCGTCTGACGTGATGAGTACATAGCGATCCGACCCGCGAATCTCGAAAGGCAAACCATCGGGCGCGTCGGCAGCCGTAAAGACAGACCATGTACCCGTCGCGGTGGCGGACTCATCTCCTTCGTAACGATCTATCACCGCACCGCTCGCTTCGAATTCGCGGGTGTACTTCGGATCCTGCGTGCTGCGCCAGACCCCGATGAGGTCCGAGGAGGAATCTTGCGTCTTCACAGCGCCGGGGTCGTCTGCTTCGGCGGAAGTAGCCGCCGGGTCGCCCAGACGAAGGACGTACATAAGTCCACCTGCCACAATGACGAGTGCGATGAGAATGAGCACATACTTCAACCACCGGGGATTTTCATTCATGCAAAGAGCGTAGCATCAGGTCCCTCGCGCGCGCAAGCCCCGGCGCGCTTCCTCTCCGGAGAGAGCTTTGGTAGAATCGCCCCATGGAATACCCGCACACACGAGCGCAAATGCTCGTTCCCATGGTGGTCGAGAAAACGAGTATGGGAGAGCGCGCATATGACATCTATTCGCGGCTCCTCAAAGAGAGGATCGTCTTTCTTGGCAGCCCCATCGATTCCGATGTGGCAAATCTGATTATCGCGCAGCTCCTCTTCCTCGCGTCCGAAGATCCGAAGAAAGACATTTCGTTCTACATAAATTCCCCGGGCGGCCACGTCTCGGCCGGGCTCGCTATCCTCGACACGATGAATCACATCGAACCGGCCGTGTCTACGGTCTGTGTCGGTATCGCTGCTTCTATGGGTGCCGTGCTCCTCTCCGCAGGCGAAAAAGGCAAGCGCTTCGCGCTTCCGAACGCTGAGGTCATGATTCACCAGCCCTCTGGCGGCGCCGAAGGACAGGCCGCGGACATCGAGATTACCGCGAAGCACATTATTGCGACACGAGAGCGACTCAATAAGATTCTCTCAAAGAACACCGGGCAGCCGCTGAAGAAAATCGAAACCGACGTTGACCGGGATTTCTTCATGACCGCCGAAGAATCCGTCGCCTACGGGATCGTTGACAAGGTGCTGCAGTAGTGTCGTAGCGTCTGATTCATGAATTTGGCGCGCGTCCCGCGCGCGTGCTATAGTGGTGGTTCACCATTACTCAAATCGTTACTTTCCATATGTTTTCCCGCCGACGCGCACCTGAAGCTGACACCGAGAACACACGGGGGATTTTTTTCGTGCCTCTATTCATGGACGGAGCCGTGCAGAAGTGAACGTAAGGTGCGCGTCGGCAAAAACAGCCAACGCGTATGCTGACATTAAAATTGATCGTTGCCCTCCTCGCGCTCGCGGGGCTTTCGGGTATTGGCTTCGGGTACTTCCTGCGCTGGATCATCAGCTTAGGCCAGCGCGGCTCGATGGAGCTCGAGATCAAGCAGATGATGCTCGACGCCGAAGTGAAGGCGAAGCGCATCACCGAAGAAGCTGAAGTAGAGGCGAAGAAGCGCGAGGGGCAGATCACGAATGAGCTGAAGGAGCGCGAGCGGGAGCTCAAGACGACAGAAGAGCGCCTCGTGCGACGCGAAGAGCTTTTGGATAAGCGCCAGAGCAATCTGGACGACGAGCAAAATACGCTCGACAGCAAGGCGGAGGAGCTCCAGAGGACAAAGGCTGAGACGGAGAAGCTAGTCGCACAACGACAGGAGCAGCTGGAGCGTGTCGCCGGACTCTCCGCAGAAGACGCACGAACGCAACTCATTTCGGCCGTCGAAAAGCGCTACGAAGGCGACATCGAAGAGCGTATGCGAAAGCTCGAAATCGCAGGGAACGAGCGCCTCGAGCAGCGCGCACAAGATATCCTCACGACGGCGATCCACCGACTCGGGAATTCCGTCGTCTCCGATGTCCTCGCGACGACCGTAACGCTGCCGAACGACGAGATCAAAGGAAAAATAATCGGAAAGGAGGGGCGCAACATACGCTCTTTCGAGCGCGCGACAGGCGTAGATGTGATCATCGACGACACGCCGGGGACGATTACCCTATCCTGCTACGATCCGATTCGTCGGCAGATCGGGCGCATCGCGCTTGAGAATCTGATTCTCGACGGCCGCATTCAACCCGCGAAAATCGAAGAGGCGGTCAAGAAAGCCGAGGAGGAAATTCAGACCATCATCAAAAAGAAAGGGACCGAAGCGGCTTACGAAGCTCGCGTTCAGAATGTCGATCCGAAACTGCTCATGATTCTCGGGCGTCTCTACTTCCGCACGAGCTACGGACAGAACGTGCTTGATCACTCGGTAGAGGTAGCGCATCTGGCAGGCATGCTCGCCGAGGAGCTCGGCGCGGATGCCGCGGTTGCACGCGCGGGCGCTCTGTTCCACGACATAGGCAAGGCGGTAGACCATGAGGTGCCGGGTACGCACGTGGAAATCGGCCGACGCATTCTGCAAAAATTCAACGTGGACGAGCGCGTCATAAAGGCGATGCAGGCCCATCATGAAGAGTACCCGTACGAGACGCCGGAGAGCATGATCGTGCAAGTAGCGGACGCGATTTCCGGCGGTCGCCCTGGGGCACGGCGCGACTCCGTGGAGAACTACATTAAGCGTCTCGAGGAACTTGAGGCACTTGCGAACCAGCACCCAGGCGTGGAGAAGAGCTATGCCATTTCCGCAGGGCGCGAGATTCGCGTCATCGTAAAGCCGGAAGAAATCTCTGATCTCGACGCACGCAAGCTAGCCCGCGACATCGCCGATAAGATCGAAAAGGAGCTCCAATACCCAGGGGAAATCAAGGTAAGCGTAATTAGAGAAACCAGAGTGATCGAGTACGCGCGATAGAAGATGTTTTTCCAAAGAAGCCCCGCGCAGCGCGCGGGGCTTCTGTATATACTATCTCTCGCCCGCTTGACGCCATTTTGCGAGGACGTATCGTTTAGGGAGGCAACAGGTGGAGGTTCTTATGGGTGAGAAGGGTCAGAGGGGTCCTGCCACGTTTGCAATGGCGAGCTTCGACGAACAGGCGTTTCCATATGCCCTAGAGATTCTCGGAGAAACCCGCCGATTCCGTAATACCGGTATTAGACGCTACGACATCGGCTCAAATGAGTGCATATACCCCAACTTCCAACAGTATGTGGAAGCGGAGATTGCCGATACCCTCCTGCTGATGTACAACAACCCCGGAGCGCTCCTCTCAATGAAAGTCACCCAAGAATTGGTGTGCGAGGAGAGTTCATTTGGTGCTGAAATATTCACCGTCGGGCTCATTGTGGCTTGCCATGAACACGGGCTCATCTCTGTATGTTCGACGTGCGAATGGTTTCCGCCTACAAAGTGGAAGCGGTTCAACGAAGAAGTAGATCGTGCCGTAGAGAGCTACGCGAGTCCCGGTACGCTCAATCCACCAGAAGATATCGCATTCGTCGCACGTCAGATCAATAAGCTGCTGCAGGAGCAACTGCTGTTTTCCTCGGAAACACGGACTATGTGGGTATCTTAGAAGGGGGGCATTGCCCCCCTTCGTCTTTATCGGAGCGGCTCTGCCGCGATAAAGCTCGTGTAATTGAATTTCAAATCCTGGATCGACTCCTCGAGTATATCGAGATCATAGAGCTTTGCGGCAGCACGAGAGGCAATGACCGCTGTGGTGGGCGGGAGCTTCCCGGCCGCGAGATCTCGGGCCGCGACGGCCGTATCCTCATACTCCGAAAGCACTGCGGTGGGCCAGCGTCGCTTAAGGTACATGCGGCACTGCTTTATGGCCTGATCATGAGAGGTGATCGTCGTAATGCTTTCCGCCGTAGCGCCTTTTTTAACCAGCAAATTGTGATGGATTTCGATTTCGAATATGTGTCGGATCCGAAACCGGTGCCCTGCCATGGCATGTACCGCCTCGAGCACGATGCCGCCGTTTGAGTTCTCTATGGGGAAAATAGCTATATCTATAGCGCTTTTTTCGAGCGCGGAGAGCACACTTTCAGCGCTCACGAGAAAATCGAGGGTCGGCTTTTCTCCGGAGAGGTAGCGTTCGGCATAAAAACGGGCAGCTTCTTCCGAAAAACTCCCCTCCGCGCCCATTAATCCCACGATCATTTGTGCAATCCTACGCTGTGGATAGTCCCAGCGCAACCATTTGACAGGGTAAAAATACGGCTCAAAATGGACGTCAGATCGGCAAACGC
>CAZRXN010000043.1:0-4524 GCA_964604085.1 uncultured Candidatus Saccharibacteria bacterium
GAGAGGAGCGCAAGCCCATCCACGCGATTGTCGAAAATCTGGACATGGCTGCAGCGTATGCGGAGATTAATGAACTCGCGCAACGCCTCGCGGGACGTTTCTTGCCTGGGCGTCTCACGCTCGTGCTGAAGAAACGCGACGGAGTAGATACGGGAATAGGGAAAGGGGTAGCGACGTTCGGGATACGCATCCCCGATTATCCTTTTTGCGCAGCGCTCGCTCGCGCATACGGACGCCCCTACACGACAACGAGCGCGAACAGGAGCGGGCTCGAGCCGAAGCAGCACGTATCGGACATCGCGGTGCAACTGGGAGAGAATGCTGCGGCGCAGGTGGCGCTTGCCGTGGACGCAGGGGCGCTGCCCGAGAGCCTCCCCTCCACTGTGGTGGACGTGAGCGCGGGCGAGCCGGTGATCCTGCGCGAAGGCGCGATCTCCAAAGGGGAGATCCTCGCGGCGTTATAGTGCCCGCCGGAAGCCCCCCGAGGGCAAAGGTGTGAGCGGGTGCCAAAGCGGCCGCCGTGCTCTTTTGATGAGCTGCTCGTACAGGTGTACGTATTCGTCGGCCATGCGCTTGGCACTAAATCGCTCGAGCGCATATGAGCGGCACGTAGCGCGGTCGATTTTCTCTATGTTCAGGATCGCAGCGCAAAGCTCTTCCACGTCCTCAACGACGTAGCCCGTGAGGCCATGCCGCACCACCTCCGGTATTGCCCCCTTGTTGAATCCGATCACCGGGCAGCCGCAGGCCATCGCTTCGATAAGGACGAGCCCGAACGGCTCACGCCACGTAACGGGGTGGAGCAGGCATCGGGCGCGGCTCATGAGTAGGTTTCGCTTCTTCTCATCCACCTCGCCGATCCAGCGAATCCGATCGGAGAGGTAGGGCTCCACGTACTCATGGAAGTACGGCGCGTCGCCCGGATCTAGCTTGGCCGCGATGATCAGTGGGAGATCGAGGTGCTGGGCCGCCTCGATCGCATGGTGGACGCCCTTCTCCATGGAGATGCGCCCCACGAAGAGCGCGTACTGTCCCGGTGTGGCGCCGAACGGGTAGTGCTCCATGTCCAAGCCGTTGTATACGGTGCCAGCATGATTCGTGATGCGCGAGCTTCCGTACTGCGATTGCGAAATGGTGGCGACAGCGGGCTGCGGAAAGAGATCAAACATGCGCTTTGTTTCGGAATTGAACGCACCGTGCATCGTGACGAGGGTGGGCGTCGTCGCGAGATTCGCGAGCGGCAGCGAGAGCGGCGCGTGGTGATCGTGGATGATGTCGAATTCTTCCTGCATTCCGTAGGCGAGGCCGATATTGGAGAGCGTCAGGTAGTTGAGATCGTATGGGCGGCTGATCTTGGCTTCGCGGAGCGAGCGCGGGTAGACGCTGCGCAGGGTGGCGCTCGTCTTGGAGTCGCCGCTCGCAAAGAGCACCACCTCGTGTCCGCGGGCGACGAGTTCTTCGGTGAGTGCATGCACGACGCGTTCCGTACCGCCGTACTTCTTGGGTGGGACGCGCTCGGCTATGGGCGCTATTTGGGCGATTCTCATTGTAGTGCGCGCGGGCGGCGCGCTATCGGAATAAGTGTGGGGCGCAAGGGGGAAGTTTGTATGAAGAAATCCTTTGACGGTGAACTATAGTTCACATATACTGGAGGCATGGCATACCAGGACTACAAAGAGAAGGTCATTTCCTTTTATAAGCGGCACCGCCGGATGCCCGGCTACCAGGAGTTTATGGAGCTCACGGGCTTCCGCTCAAAAAATGCGGTGTTCAAATTGATCCGCCGGTTGGCGGATGATGGCGTCCTCGTCAAAGACAAGCGAGGCCGCCTTGCACCGCCCACGGGCGGCTTCGGGAGCGTTCTGCGAGGCGTGCCGCTCCTCGGGCTCGTGGAGGCGGGTTTCCCATCGCCCGCCGAGGAAGAGCTCCTCGATGTTATGAATTTCGACGAGTATCTCACGCCGAATAAAGAGTCCTCCTACATTCTGAAGGTCAAAGGTGATTCCATGATCGACGCGGGGATTCAGCCGGGCGACATGGTCATCGTCGAGCGGCGGCAGACGTACAAGCCGGGTCAGATCGTGATCGCGAGCGTGGATGGCGAGTTCACCATGAAGTACCTCCGCAAAAAGGGGAACGACTATTTTCTTGAGCCCGCGAATGCAAAGTACAAGCCGATTTATCCTGCGGAGGAATTCCGGGTCGAAGCCGTGGTCGTCGCGGTCGTGCGGAAGTATTAAGACGTATGTGGGGAGCTCCGCGCTCGTTTCCGCGCGCCATCGTGCATGTAGACGGCGATGGATTCTTCGCCGCGTGCGAAGTCGCGAAAAATCCATCGCTGCGAGGCAAGCCCGTCATCACGGGGAAGGAGCGGGGTATCGTCTCCGCCTGCACCTACGAGGCGAAAGCGCTCGGCATAAAGCGCGGCATGCAGCTCCACGAGGTGCGCCGTATCTGCCCCGATGCGGTGATCCTCCCCTCGGATTACGAGACGTACTCGCTTTTCTCGGAGCGCATGTACGCGATCGTTCGCCGCTTCACGCCCGCGGTTGACGAGTACGGCATAGACGAGTGTTTCGGAGATCTCACGGGCTTGCGCCGCGTGCACCGCAAGAGCTATCCGAGCATCGCGGCCGACATAAAGAGCACCTTGGAGCAGGAGCTCGGGCTTTCCTTCAGCGTGGGCCTCTCCGCTACCAAGACGCTCGCGAAGATCGGCTCCAAGTGGCAGAAGCCCTCGGGCCTGACGGCGATCCCGCTCTCGAAGGCGCCGTCTTTTCTCGCGAAGCTCCCGGCTTCGAGCGTGTGGGGCATAGGCCCGAACACGGCCGCCTATCTCGAGAAATTCGGGATTCGCACGGCGCTCGATTTCGCGGGACGCAGTGAGGCGTGGGTGCGCTCGTCGGTTTCCAAACCCTACGTCGAGGTGTGGCGCGAACTGAACGGGGAAGTGGCGATCGAGCTTGATGTGCAGGGGCGCACCGGCTACCAATCCATAAGCAAGACAAAGACCTTCACGCCGCCTTCGAGCGAGCGGGAATTTATTTTTTCGCAGTTATCAAAAAATATCGAGAATGCGTGCATCAAGGCGCGGCGGTGGCGCCTCGCCGCGCCCGTCGGCTCCTTCTTCCTCAAGACGCAGGATTTCACCTACGCAGGGCGGGAGTTGCGATTTCCATACCCGACCAACCTTCCGCAAGATGTCCTTGCCGCGGTGCGAGAGGTCTTTGATTCGGTGTATCGTCCCGGCGTGTTCTATCGCGCGACCGGCATTACGCTCGCTGGGCTGGAGAGCGATCGGGAGATACAACTCGATCTCTTCGGAACCGTGAAGCAGGGGATGGGCGTATCGCGCATCTACGCGCAGGCGGATGCGCTCTCGGAGAAGTACGGGAAGCACGCCGTCTTTCTCGGCTCGAGCTTCCGGGCGATGCGGGATGCGGCGCACCGGGGCGATCGGGGAGATGCACCCACGCGCACACGCGTGCTCTTCAAAGGGGAGAGCGCCCGTCGGCGGCTCGACATGCCTTTCCTGGGAGAAGTGTAGGCGCGCCCTAGAGCTTCTCTATGGTCGTTGCCCGGATGATGCCGTCGATATCGTACTTCTGCACGCCGCTTAGCTGGTTTGCGGGCGTTACGATCCCCGTAACGCGAAGTTTGGTGCCGGTGGGGTAATCTATCGGATAGGTTTCCATGAGCGACGTGTCGATTGCGAAGTGGCCGTCGCTCTGGTCGACCGCGATGCCGAATGCACACTCTGCCGTTTGCGGCCCCGACGTGTCTTTATGCGGTAGGCACTCCCAGTAGCCGACGATCGTCTGTCGCTGCGGCAATTCACTATACGAGCCCTTCACGGCTTTCGTGATCAGGTATCCCTCCCCACTCTTTTGAATAGTGAGCGTGACGGGCTGGACGGCAGCGGCCTCTTTGGCGGCCGTCACGGCGCTGGTCACTTCTATAATATTGCCCTCTACGGTGTAGGTGTCCGCTCCTGTCTTCGTAACCTCTACGACTTCTATCCGATCCGGCCACGGGCTCGAGGTGTGCCGCCCGAGCGCATCCGCGCCCTCTGGGTACCAAGAGGCGAGCAGCGCCGGAGCGACATAGGCCGAGTAGTGCTCGTCCATGGCGGCGCGGCGCTCCTCCTGCGGCGCGAGCAGGGGAACGAGCCGCAGCTTGGTGCCGAAGTCTGTAACGAAATTACGCACGGCCTGATCTTCAGCGTTCGATACGGATTCCGAATTCTCCGTTTTCGTAGCGAGGGCGTACCACGCTGCTCCGGCGAGGAGAATTACGATGATGCCTACCCACACAGCGCGTGTCATAGGGAAGAGTATACCCTAGGAATCCTCGGAGGCCGGCGGTTTTCCGACGCTCGCCTTGCTCGCTGCCTTCCTTTCTCAATTCTGCGGAAGTATCTTTTTGTGATGAAATCATATCCTTTGCTCGAACTTTCTTCCAGGAGCTTCGCGACTGACTTCGCACGCGCCGCGTGCGTGGTGGCTTTGAACTAACTCGTACGCT
>CAZRXN010000044.1:0-4503 GCA_964604085.1 uncultured Candidatus Saccharibacteria bacterium
GGTGAGAGGGCCTCCCACCGATCGGGGCCGATTACTTCCATGTGTTTTTTCCTCCTTTGCCATAGCTACTTGCATTATGCGGGCTTTTGTGATACAGTGCAAGCCGGTTGATCTGTAACTCAAAACGAAAGGGGGACAGGATGTCTCGTGTAAACGATGCATACCGCAGACGCCTGAAGAGGTCAGGCGATGTGTATTCTCTCCAGAACCGGAAGGACATTTTGACCGGTATTGAAGAGAATATTGTAAAAATCCTTAAAAATCTTGGCTGTCGCTATAGCGAAAGCGGGGAGATCATGGTGAGAGCGATCAAGATCCTCAAACCGCGCTGCCGTGGCGATGTGGCGGAGTACCATGAGAGCGGGTATTTCAAGCATGGAATATGCCTTGAGTACTCCGTGTGGCATGAATGCGGCGTGAGCGGTTTGCGGTACCAGATTTTTCTGCCGCGCGATATGCGCGACGAACTAAGCCGGTGTCGCACGATACAAGCGGCGCGACAGCTCGGCTACATCCGGCCGCATCGACGCCATGTGTCTCCCGGAGAGGGCGCGACGTGTAGTCCTCTGTAGTCATTGCACTTTTCGTGCGCCCTCCTATAGGGAGGGCGCACGTTCTTTTTCCACAGCGCCCCAGCTTCACTTGACATACATATAACACGGGCTATGATTGCGGCGAATGTAAGGTTTCCATTGTGTGTAGTCCCGGTGGGCCGAAAGGTAAGCCGACAAGGACAGTGGAACGGTTGGTTTACATTTTTATAGGAAACACATACGACACACGACAATGGCAAAGAAGTTGTACGTCGGCGGTCTGCCTTACGCGACCACCGATGCCGAGCTCAAGGATGCCTTTTCGCAGGCCGGATCTGTTGAATCAGCCGTCGTCATCATGGACAAGATGAGCGGCCGATCTAAGGGATTCGGTTTTGTGGAGATGGCTACGGATGATGAGGCGCAAGCCGCGATCGACCAGTTCAATGGTAAGGATTTCGGCGGACGCACCATCACCGTAAATGAGGCGCGCCCTATGGAAGAGAGACCTCGCCGCGATTTCCGCGGAGGAGGCGGTATGGGCCGCTCGAATGACCGCCGCTGGTAATCTCCCGCGAGTGGTTATCTACACCCCCGCGCGCCTCCGGGCGCGCGGGGGTGTATCATTTGGCCATGAAGTACGGAGCGCTCCTCGGGTGGGGGATTGTCATCTATGCGATTGTATTCCTCGCTTGGTCATGCCTCGTCATGTATGGCTTTGTCGAGGGCGTTGTACCGCGCATCATCGGGCTCGGCGCGCTCATCGGCACCGCCGCCATCGCAACAGGAACACTGCGCCTGATGAATTGGCGCGATGTTATGCCCTACGCGGTCTCCTGGACCGTAGTCGTGATTTTAATGGACGCAGCGCTCTCAGTGCCCTTTGCGGGCTTCAGCATTTACCGCGACATCAATATATGGATCGGGTACGCCCTCGTCTTCGTTACGCCGATCATATACGCGCGCGTTGGCGCGTTCAGACGCCGCCCTCCTGCCGCGTAGGGTATGCGCGTGCGGCCCCTCGCACTGCATCGGCTGATTGTGCGCGCCTCGCTGGCGCTCTCGAACGTGTTTGCCTGGCTTTTTCTATTTACGGAGGGATATCGAGCGCTTGGATCTCGCGAATCAGCGCTCTTCGTGCTCTGCCTACTTTATGTTCTCACGCAAGCGCTGACGATTCTCTTCGCGCCCCTGTGCGGCCGCATGTTGGCTCGTGGAGTGCGACGCTTGCTCTTGTACGGCACCCTTTCTGCAGCGCTCTCATTCGTGGCGCTGCTCGGGACGCTCTATGCCTTTGATGCGCAGCGAGCTGATCTAGCGCTTGTCGGAGGACTCCTCTTTTCGCTTTTCCAGGGCTTGTATAGAGCGAGCTACAAGATTCCGTACGCGACCGCTGTCGCTGAATACGCAAGCACTGGAAGCGGCCGTCCTATCCTGCGTGAGATTGTGCTCGCAACTCTTCCCATTCTCGGCGGATTGCTGGCTACGCTCATCCCAGGGGGGCCGCAGCTCGCACTCGCAGTTTCAGCTTTCGCTCTAAGTGTCTCGACGCTCCCGCTCCTTTTACTCGAGGAGTCCTATGAGCATTTCTCCTACTCGTACGAGGGGACGTTCTCTGCGCTCCTTTCTAGACGTGAGAGAGATTCCCTTATGCGCGCGGTGAAAGAGGGCGCACAGGGGATGGTGCTGCTCATTTTATGGCCGCTGGTCATATTCGTATTCATATCAGGCTCCTATGCACTCGTGGGCTGCATTTTTACGGCTTCACTTCTTGCGGGACTGCTCCTCAAACTCATTCGACCTCTTAACGTATCGGGTTCGAGTGCTCGAGTGTATACATTGCTCTCGGGGTCAGTCTGGCTGTTGCGTCTCGGCGTGGCCTCACCTATTGCGGTTGTGTTCACCGATGCAGTCTACCAATGGGTATCACCTGTGCGCCGTATCGGATTCGATGCGCTCGCGCATGAGCAGGCTGCTGACCTCGGCCACTGGGTAGACGAGCACACTGCGCAGAAGGAAATGGGTCAAGCAGCCGGCAGGGGACTAGCAGCCGCAGTAATCGGCGTCTTTGCGATTATGAGCTCTTTCACCATTGCGGCTGCTGCCGGTATCGTGCTTGCGTCATTCCTTTCATTTGCATTGCTGCGAAAGCGCGAGGCATGAGGAAGGTCCTGCCGAGTGCATTTTTTGCGCGCCCCGCACCCATAGTTGCCCGCGCACTCATCGGAAAATTTCTCGTGGTGCGCCGGGGTACTCGCGAGCGGGCCGCGATGATAACGGAGACAGAGGCATATCGTGGAAAACATGATAAGGCGAGCCATGCGCACCGCGGGCGGACGAGACGTAATGCGGTGATGTTTGGGCCAGCGGGGGTTTGGTACGTATACCTGGTATACGGCTTGCACGAGATGCTCAACATTACGACGGGCCGAGACGACATACCATCGGCGGTGCTTATTCGCGGCCTGGAAGGCGCTTCCGGGCCTGGAGTACTCACAAGGCACTACGGGATCACGCGATCCCTCAACGGACTGCGTGCCGGACAGAAGAGCGGCGTCTGGATCGAAGATCGAGGCATAGAAAGGGCGCGTATAGTACGGACTCCGCGTATAGGGGTCTCATATGCTGGGGCGTGGGCCGATAGGGCCTGGCGATTCGTACTAAAGAAATGACGCGACTGCGAAAGCGCGGTCGCGTCATGTCATTACTCAAAAAATGAATACTGTCGCTTTCGCTCTCGGTTCGCCTTTCTTGTGGCGGCCGCCTTTTTTGAAAGTATACTACTCACTAATCTACTCACACGTTTTACCAACTCTTCAAAGTCCGGCCGTGTGCGGAGGGCAGCAAATCCGATGAGGTGTGATCTTGTCGCCTCGAAGACGCTCCATGCACCGATGCCCAGGGAAGCGTAGAGACGAAATGTGGGGCTGCGTAGCACCTCACGTGCGTAATCCTCCTCGGTCTGCATCCTCTTGCGATCTTTTGGCGTCAGACGATGCGGCGTCACGTTTTTCGGTCTTTTCATCTTTGTCCCCGTTATCCTTAGAGTGACGGGCACCCCGCTTCTCGATGGCTGTTCCAAGTTTTTGAAGTGCCTCTTCGAGAGTGGATCGTCGCTCTCTTTCCTCTGGCTTGAGTGGGAGCCCTGATACGAATTCCTTCATGTTTTGTTGCCTCCTTTCCTAACGTTAATTAGAACACGAATCATGGATTATTGCAATATCTTCCTCACCACTTCTTTTACCGCAGCACCATCAGCTGTTCCTCGCATTTCCTTCATAACGGCACCGACTAAGCTGCCTAAGCCGGATTGATCCTCAATACCGAGTTCCTCCTTCTTTGCTCGAGCCACGCGCTCGATCTCTTCCGTGCTTGCTCCTTCGGGCAGGTAGGGATCAAGCATTGCACGCTCCTTTTCCTCTTTTTCAGCTAGTTCGGGGCGATTACCCGCAGTGTACTGTTGCTGGGCCTCCGCGCGCTGCTTGACGAGCCGCTTCAGAACGGAGAGCGCCAGATCGTCTGAAATCTGTTCGGTGGGCTTCATTCCCTTGGCGACGAGTTCGTTGGTGAATGCGGCAAGCACTCCTCGCAGCGTGGAAACGCGGAGTGCGTCTTTTGCTTTCATCGCGGCGATCATGTCGGCCCGAATGCGCTCTGAAATCATGAAATTCAGTATACCCTGACAATATTGACGCGGCTACAGAGTGGCGGGAATGCAAGATCTCGCCCATATACGGTCGTGGTACGATGCCTCTATGGATTCAGCTACTCTACTTGTGCTCGGGCTTCTTCTAGCCAATGCGGGTCTGGTCGGCTACATCATCTGGCACCTCCATAAGGCGAAGCCGGATGATGATTCATCAGGACTGGTGCTTCTGCAAAATCAGCTTCAGGATCTATCTCGCACCATGGAAATGAGGATCGGAGAGGGTACGAATCGCATGTTCGAATCGGTGCGGGCACAGTTTGG
>CAZRXN010000045.1:0-2627 GCA_964604085.1 uncultured Candidatus Saccharibacteria bacterium
GCTCGCGAACCTCACCATCACCGAGTCCCAGATCTCCGACCTTGATCACTACACGAACGACGACGCGAACGCCTTCATCCATGCATCCACCACCATCCCCAAGCTCTACACCGCCAACACCTACACGGCGCTCCAAACCTTCTCCTCTGGCCTCCTCTCCACCGCTTCGTCCACCATCGGCGATGGCACCGCAGCCGGGGGGCTCACGGTGAGCGGTACGGCGACGACTACGAATCTCGTCGTAACGTCGCTTAACTCTGGGCGTGTTCCGTACCTTACGACAAACGGTGCATTCACCGATTCGGCAAACCTCACCTTTAATGGAACAACACTGACAGCAAACACGCTCAACCTCACTAACGCGCTTGGCGTCGCATACGGGGGCACCGGGCTTACCACTTTCGGTGGCACGAATACAATTCTTTATACGACCAGTGCAGATACGCTCGCGTCGAACAGCAACTTCACCTTCACGGGTACGAATCTCGGAGTGGGTACCTCGTCTCCGTTTGCGAAGTTCTCGATTCACGCCCTCAACGGTGAGACGAACACGACACTCTTCGCCATTGCTTCCTCCACCGCGAACTCCACGACGACGCTCTTCGCCATAGACAATACAGGGGTGGCTAGCTTCGGCGATAGCAGCGATTCGGGTGATGCGCAGCTGCAGTTCGGCCCTGATTCGCATCTCTGGACGACCGGGTACTACTCGACCGATCTTTCGTACCGCATCGCATCCTCGACTGATCTCTCGAGTGATGTGGCGCTCACGATTCAAAAGGGCGGCAACGTCAGCATTGGTACCACCTCCCCCTACAGCAAACTCACCGTCTGGGGCGACTCGAGCGGCAACATCTTTGAAGCCGTCTCCTCTGCTTCGTCCACGGCACTCGTCGTGTCAGGAACAGGCAATGGGACGACCACGGTAACCGGACTCAACATCAACGGCTCCGCCACCAGCACAAGCAATGTCGGATGGAACATCACGAGCGGCTGTTTCGCGATAAATGGCACCTGTCTTAGCGGGGGAGGAGCATCTCTTTCGACCGCAAACACCTGGACCGCCCTTCAGACTTTCTCATCGGGTATTTTATCTACCGCTTCTTCCACTATTACCGGTTTGACTGTTTCCGATGCGGCAACAACTACAAATCTCGCCGTTACCGGTCTCACCTCCACGCTCCTCAAGACCAATGCGCTCGGCCAGCTCGTCGCGGCGACTGCGGGAACGGATTATGCGAATTTCGGCTATCCGTTCCCGAGCGACGCCACGTCGACGAAGCTGACTTTCTCCGGCGGCCTCCTCTCTACCGCATCTACGACGATCGGCGATGGAACGGAAACAGGCGGGCTTACTATCAACGGAAGCGCGACGACGACGGGAAACCTTGTGTTCACTAAGACATTGAGCTCTATCGGCTTTAAAGACGCGACACAACGCTTGGTCTTCGGAGGTGATTACTTTACCGGTGCGCCGGGAAGCGAAGTCGATAATATTGTCGGCGCATACTTCTCGATCTTCGGGAATTCACACGACGGCGCATCCCCATTTACATCAAACGGTGGCGCAGAGTTCGTGATTGACGCGTCTCAAGGAGCGACGGATTTCAATATCCTAAGCTATAGCGGCGCATCGTGGAGCGATCGCTTACATGTGGGCAGCGACGGTCTTGTGGGCATAAACGATGGTAGCCCATCGCAAATGCTTGATCTTACGGGCACGAACGCTCAGATCCTCGCTGAGGAGAGCACGACCGAGTTTTTTCGCGCAGGAGTGGGAGAAACGGCGAGTCAGTCTGTTATAGGGTGGGATGATGCCGACAGTCTCCAGCTCGGTGTGTATGCAAGCCCGGCAGATACGAGTATTGCGCCGCTTATGAGCATTCTATCTACAGGCAGCGTCGGCGTCGGTACGACCTCTCCGTTCCGCAAGCTTGCCGTTACGGATACCGTTTCAGCGGCACAGTTCGCGCTCGCCTATGATGGAACGCGCTATGCGCAGTTCCAAACGGATTCGGTAGGGGATCTGGTCATCGACCCTTCCGGAAACGACGCATTTCTCAATGACGACAATCTCTTCCTGTGTACGGGTGGCTCGTGCCCGAGCGGAAATCCCACCGGTACAGGAAATCTGGTCGTTGAAAATAAAGTAGGCATCGGCACGACTACTCCGGCCTACAAGCTCACCATCGAGACGCAAGATTCATCAACGAATTTCTTCCAGATTGCATCCAGCACGGCGCAGTCGCTCTTCGTCGTGAACGCGAACGGCAACCTCGGCGTAGGCACGTCTTCGCCGTTCGCCAGACTTGCCGTCGGTGCGGGAGGTGCGATTACAACCGTGGAGAAGAGTTTGACCGATGCGGCGACGGTCGCGATCAACTGGCTCGATGGCAACCAGCAAAAAGTAACACTGGGGGGAAACAGAACCATTACCTTCTCGAACTACATCGCCGGGCAGATACTGCGTCTCGTAGTGTGCCAAGACAGCACGGGGAGCAGGACGCTTACCTGGCCCTCTAGCGTGCGCTGGCAAGGCGGCAGCGCGCCGACGCTCACCACGACCGCCAATCAATGCGATCTCGTGTCGTTCGTCGCGACGAACGCGACATCCTCGCTCGTCGTCT
>CAZRXN010000045.1:2637-4317 GCA_964604085.1 uncultured Candidatus Saccharibacteria bacterium
GCCGGACCTGGTGATTTACCTCCAGGCACCCACCGACGTCCTCGCTCGTCGTCTTCGGAGCGGCAGCGCTGGCATTCTAAGAAATGGAACATTGAAAGATCAAAATGGAAAATAACAATGCAAAATTTAAAAGTGCGTTCAAGAATCGAAAAGGCAAACGATAACTTTATGACTTTACCCCTGTCTTTTTTAATTTTGATTTTTGCAATGTCTATTTTTGCCGTATGAAATTCGAAAGGCGAGGTTTTTCGAGTTCAGTGATTAAATCGGTGGCGCTCATTCTGACGCTCGCGATCTCTTTCGAGATCGTTACCTGGGTACCAGGCGCCGAGCAGGTGAACGCGGACTATACGATCGAAACGGCGCTGCGTTTCAATCAAGCGGATTCTGGATATTTGAGCCGCACGCCTGCAGCCGCAGGAAATAGGCACACCTGGACATTCAGCGCGTGGGTGAAGCGCAGCAGTCATATGGGCTCCTCACAAAACCGATTGATCACGGCGAGCAGTGCGGGTGATGAATCGTTCCGATTCCGATCTGGTGACCAGATCCATATGTATTTTAACGGTGCGGCGAGCGGCAGTTTGGTTACGACGCCGGTTTTCCGTGACCCCGCCAGATGGATGCATGTGATGGTCGCCGTAGACACGACACAGGCAACCGATTCGAACCGTGTAAAGATATACGTAGATGGGGAACAAATAACGGATTTTTCTTCGGCAACGTATCCGGCGCAGAACTACAGTACGAGTATCAATAATAATGGCGCTACTAGCGTCGGGACGAGCGGATCCGAGGGATACGACGGCTACATGGCCGATGTGTACTTCATAGACGGTCAGCAGCTCACACCGTCTTCCTTTGGGGAAGAGGACGCAAACGGCTACTGGCGTCCGAAAGACTATACCGGCACGTATGGTACGAATGGTTTTCACCTCGATTTTTCCAACTCCGCTTCGCTCGGCGCTGACAGCTCGGGCAATGGGAACAATTTCACACTCAATAATACTGACTCGACGGATCAAGTCGTCGATACACCGTCAAACGGGTACGCCACGGGGAACTCCATAGCACCTGGTGGAGGCACATTCAGTAATGGAAACCTGCAAAACACAGGCGCGGCTACTTCGACGATCGAGCTGCCGACAAGCGGTGCCTGGTACTGGGAGGTATATGCATCCGGATCCGGCGCGAACGCAGGCGTCATTTCTAGAGATGGCGTTCCGCATACCACGGCGCTTACGAGTGGTCGCACATACGGATTTCTCTTTGATGCCGATGAGGGCGATCTGTATTACACCTCGACGGGCTCTGGTTTTACGCAGCTAGCAGCTGGTTTGCCGGAGGGGCAATTTCCCTATGTATACGGAGGAACGACGATATTGAATTTCGGTCAATCGCCGCGCGCGACGTCGACCGCGACGGCGCTCACGTTTTATGAAGATTCAGGTGGCTACTTCCTCTACCAGCCAAGCGTATTGATAGGAAGTGCCACCACGACCATGCTTACATCCGGCACGAGCTGGTCTGTGCCGGCCGATTGGAATAGCGCCAACAACACTATAGAGGTGATCGGCGGCGGCGGCGGTGGAAGATCGGGGTTAAACGGTGCGGCCGGCGGCGGTGGTGGCGCATACTCGAAGGCGGTAAATGTAACGCTCACAGCCGGAGGCACGGTAA
>CAZRXN010000046.1:0-4202 GCA_964604085.1 uncultured Candidatus Saccharibacteria bacterium
GAGCTCATAGCCCGACGCGTCGATTTGTTCCCGAAGGGCGTCTGCCTCTTGCCAGGTTTTGGAAGCGCGCGCTTGCTCGCGATTCTCGACGAGCTTCGCAATATGTTCGGGGAGGTCGCTCGGTGAGAGCGGTCGGATGCCACCGTCTACATCGATGCCAAGTACACGGTCAAAGTCCTTCATGACCCGACGCAATTCCGAAGCAGAAAGGGAATCATCTCGTACGGTTTCCCATAAGACGGCGAGCGCGCCAGGGGTATCTAGATCGTCATTTATGCGCTCTCGAAAGGCACGCTCGTGCGCGGCCGCCGAATTGCCTGCTCGTGCACGTTCATCCTCGCGGGCGTAGATACCCCGCAGTCGATGGAGTGCCTGCTGGGCCGCCCCGAGTGCCTCCCAAGTGAAATTCGCCGGGGTTCGATAGTGCGATTGCAAAAATAGATAGCGAAGCGCGAGCGGGTCATAACCGCGCTCGACGATATCAGAGAGGTACACGGTATTCCCCGTCGACTTTGCGATCTTCGCGCCCTCGAGCTGCAGGTGCGCGCGGTGCAGCCAGAACCGGGAGAGGGGCTTTTTGCCCGTTGCGGCTTCCGACTGGGCGATTTCGTTGTTGTGATGGACGGCTATATGTTCGATTCCTCCCGTGTGTATGTCTATTTGTTGGCCCAGCAACGCGCGGATCATCGCGGAGCACTCAATGTGCCATCCGGGAAAGCCCTTTCCCCAAGGGGAATCCCACCCTATGCGCCTATCGAATTTCCAAAGATTGAAATCGGTGGGATTGCGCTTTTCTTTCGACGGTGCGACGCGCGCACCTTCGCGCAAGCCGGAGAGATCTATTGAACCAAGAGACCCATATTCCGGGAATTTACTCGTGTCGAAGTACACGCCGTCTTTCGTAGGATAGGCGTATCCCTTTTCTTCAAGCGTTTGGATCATCGCGATCTGCGCGGGTATGTGCTCGCTCGCACGGGGGAATCTAACGCCATCGGTCCTTACGTTCAGTGCGCGGATATCCTCGAGAAAGATGCTCGCGTACCTTTCGCCGAGCTGCAGCATATTCTCGAGCGTGAGCTCCAGGCCCTCGCGCTGCAGGCCTTTGGTCATCTTGTCGTCTCCCTCATCCGCGTCAGATGATAGGTGGCCGACGTCGGTGAAATTAATGACCTGGTCGACGTTCATGCCGTTGAATTCGAGTGTGCGGCGGAGCACATCAGTAAAAACAAACATGGAGAGATTGCCGATGTGCTGCCGGTCATACACCGTCGGTCCGCAGTTGTACATGCGGACGGGTTTGCCCTCGAACGGGCTAAACAGTTCTTTCTCGCCCGTACGCGTATTGCGCAGGTAGAGGGGCTGATCGCGCTTCGCAGGACGGGTGAACCAAGATAGGAGCTTCATCGGGGTATTGTACAGCCGGAGCAGGGGGCGAAGCCACCTCCATTTTGCTAAAGCCACTTTCGGTACTTGAAGAAAAGGAACATGCAGATCGTGCAGCTTGCCATCAGAAGAATGATAATCCAGAAGTCGAAGTGATTGCCGACGATGGGATTGTGGAGCGTATTCATGCCGAAAATGCCGGCAATCAGAGAGAGCGGATACGTTACGAACACCATGATGGTAAGAACTTTCATTATCTCGTTTTGTTTCGTGGATAGCAGTGAGTTGTTTGTCTCCCGGAGCTCGTGGAGCGATTCAGTGAGACGCATCACGCGATTGTGTACTCGGTAGTACTCATTCGAGAGAGAACGCAGATAGGGGATGAACTCCTGACCAAAAAAATTCGCACCGTCGGCTTCGAGGGTACGGAGCACGTCGCGATGCGGCTCGATTGTTTGGCGCAGATTCAGGAGGTCGCGAGCGCTGCGGGAAATCGCCTCTACCATATTCACCTCGTCGCCGGCGAATACGTTCTCATCAATGTAGGCAAGGTCGCCGCGGATGTAATCAATTTCGTACTCTACCGCTTGGTACAAGCGCTTGATCATATAGAAAAATAGCAAGCCAGCGTGATCGCCCTGTTCGCTGCGATCGAGTACCGCGTGCACCTCAAAAAGCTTCGTGAACTTATGAATGGAATCTATGGTGTCGTAGTGCGCGGTAATGATGTAGTTTTTTCCCACAATGAAATCTATCTCCTGCTCGATCGTTTTGTGGGTATGACGCAGGGCAGGGAAGTGGACGATCGTGTAGATATAGGAGCCATAGAATTCGACTCGCGGTTTCGTTGTGGGAAGCAGAAGTTCATTGGCGACGAATTCATGCAGTCCGAATTCCTCTGCGACTGCGCGCACCTCCTCACGGGTAGGGGATTCGAGGTCTATCCACGTCAATCCGTTGTGCTCGTGGCGCGACTGCATGTGTGAAAGTATCGCGCAGCCAGAGAAACGCTTCAAGCCGGGAGTTTGGATAGTAGCCCGTTGGTTAGAGACGCGGAATATGCGATAATCTTCCGGATGGATAAGCGCTACAGCCATGGGATGCTCATAAGCGTTGCAGTCATCCTTGCCGGAGTTGGATTCGTCGGCGGATTCCTCGCGGGAGTGAGAAGTCCTGCCCATGCATCGCTCGCGGGGCAGGCAGCGTCTGCGTTTGGTGCAAACGTGCAACCTACTGGGGTAGATTTCAGTCCCGTGTGGCGCGCCTGGAGCGTCATAGACGATAAATTCGTGCCTGCTTCTGTCCCCACGAGCACGCCGACGACCACGAATCCGACGGATCAGCGGCTATGGGGGATGATCCAGGGACTCGCTGGATCTCTGGGCGACCCGTATACGTACTTCTTGCCGCCAGCGGAGCAGCAGCAGTTCGAAGACGACATGAGCGGTTCTTTCGAGGGGGTAGGTATGGAAATCGCCGTTCGCGACCAGGTGCTCACTGTGGTGTCGCCATTGAAGGGAACCCCGGCGGACCGCGCAGGCCTACAGGCAGGGGATCGCATCCTCCAGATAGACGGGAAAAGCACGGACGGGATTGATATTTCGGATGCTGTCCGGCACATTCGCGGGCCGAAGGGGTCGGAAGTCGTGCTCACGATACTGCGCGAGGGGTGGACGGAATCTCGCGAATTCCGCGTCGTACGCGACGTCATAAACGTGCCCATTGTAACGACAGAAGAGAAAGCTGGCGGTGTCTTCGTCATCTCGGTATCGACATTCACCTCGAACGCGCCCGCGCTCTTCCGCGACGCGCTGCGGACGTTTGTGGAATCGGGCGACTCCAAACTTGTCCTCGATTTACGGGGCAACCCCGGGGGCTACCTTGAGGCGGCCGTTGACATGGCGAGTTGGTTTACGCCGTCTGGGCGCACGATCGTTACCGAGGATTATGCGGGCAATGCGGACAATATCGTGCATCGCAGCCGAGGATACGATATCTTCAGCGATGATCTTCACATGGTTATCCTGGTAGACAAAGGGTCTGCATCCGCTTCCGAAATTCTCGCAGCAGCGCTTCGCTATTGGCGCGAGACGCCGCTGATCGGCACCAATACGTTCGGTAAGGGATCGGTGCAAGAATTGGTGGAGATTACGCCCGAGACGGCGCTCAAACTGACCGTGGCCCGTTGGCTCCAGCCGGATGGAACGCAGATTCCTAACAGTGGCCTAGTCCCTGATGTTGAGATTGCAGTTACCGAGGAGGATATTGCCGCGGGCAAGGACCCTCAAATGGCAAAGGCGCTCGAAATACTCAATTCGATGTAAGTATGAAAGTGATTCTGACCAAGGACACGCCCGGAGTAGGCTCGAAGGGTGCGCTTAAGGACGTCTCGGAGGGATATGCCATGAATTACCTGATTCCCACAGGCCGGGCTGTCCAGGCGACAGAGGCAGCGCTCAAAGCGCGCGAGGAGACTATGGCAGCGCAAGGGGAACGCATCAAAGAGCAGCAGGCGACGGACGCAAGCCGAGCAAAACAGTTGAAGGGGGCCGTGATACGCCTCCCGCAACAGGCGAGCGATCGGGGTCATCTCTATAAGCAGATATCGAGGAAAGATATCGTAGAAGGTATTGCCGCACGGCGCGGGATAACGCTCCCTGAAGACGCCGTACACCTTGACGTACCCATAAAGACACTGGGCTTTTTCAAGGTCGAACTTCAGTTCGGCACAGAGAGAGTGCCGATCGACATCGAGATCGTTCCAGAAGAGGACTAGGCGCCAGGACGAATGTCCACCACGCTTCGGCGCGACGTGCTGC
>CAZRXN010000047.1:0-4043 GCA_964604085.1 uncultured Candidatus Saccharibacteria bacterium
TGACGAAAAAAGCAGACAATAGAGGGTACGTTCGCTTCCATATGAATACGCTTCTAGGAGCACTGTCGGATCGTCCTTCGCGACCAAAAGCTCTCGAAGGCGCGGACGATAGTCCCCCTCGCATTCGATGACCGCAACCTGCCCTGCGACACTGCGTACTCGGCCGACCGGAACAAAGTCGCTTTCCCCTATGTGATTGTCTATTGCTTCTTTCATGGTCGCATGTATTTAAATCCGACGAATGTCTCAAGTAGGTGCATGTTTGCGATTGCAGACATTTCTCTGCGCAGCGCACGCTCCTGTTCCCCGCGCATTTCTCCCGCACTCTCTTGCGCATCGCGCATCTTAAGAAGCCGCGTTGCTGTTCGCGCCAACTCCGACTCTAGCAAAACGCGCTCGAACAGCACGCGACGCACCTGCGCGTCAAAAAATGTGAGCATAGAGGGTATATCGGGTTCGAATATGTATTCCACGCGCATGTCTGCCGTTTCGGCGATGGAGGGCGTTTCCGTTATATCGACCATGGCAACCTCCTGTCGAAAAGGATTTATGAACCGAGGATAGATAGCGTATATACGTCCGTATGTTTCGAGTGTGTGCAGCGTCAATCGCAGCTCCTGCGTCGAGGGCACGTCATTCGCAAACACCGTCTCTTTAGCGACGCCCGCATGAGCCGTGTTCGTTAGGTACTGCGCACCCGTTTGCCCAACGATAAGAAACTCCGCCTGCTGTGCAGATGAGATGCGTCGCAGCAGCGCTGCCGTAACGTCACGGTTAAGCGTTCCATAAAAACGTTTGTTAGAGGTAATACCGATATAGAGATCTTTCTTATCTTTCTGCGGACCGCGTTCTCTATGAGATACCGAATGCGTACCTTCCCGCGCATGGGCGCTTACGACGCCGTATACCTCTCGAATCCCGCGGAAAAAACGAGTGTTCTTTTCGAATTGTCGTCTAATCGTTTGCATTCGTATGGAGCTGATATCCTGCAGCGCCCCCGTAATGAGCTCCGCAGCACGGTAGTCCTCGATCGAAGCATGTATTTCGGCTATTCTCGACATACGTATTCGAATACTTCCTCCTTGCTATTCAGGTGCGATAGGTATTCCTCAAGCGGAGTATCTTTCTTCCCCAGCTCTCGGAGCTTTTGCAGAGCGGGCATTGTCGCGATAGCGGCGGTAAGCGCTTTTTTGTGTGAGGCGCAGAATGCAGCATCTTTTTTTTGGAGGAACGGCGTTAGGGTGAGGGCAACAAGCGCAACCTGCACGTCCGAAGCAATATGCTCAAAAGGATCCTGGCGCAACATGCACTCGAGCAACTCTCCCTGATTAAGCGCGGCTCGCGTCTCCTCGGAGAGCTGGGCGCCGAATTCAGCATATTCTCGCTGCCGCACGTACGCTGCAAGCAGCATTCGTACGCGAGTCGAGAGCTGTTTTTGAATAAGCGTTTGTGTCCGGCGTCCTACGCGCGTAACGGATTGCGCTTCGCTGATCGCGGGATATACGCCCTCCCCCTGCAGCGTCGGGATAAAAGAAAGGTGACCGTCCGTGCACGCCATGAGATTCGTCGGGATAATATTCGAGAAATTAGTGTTATCCGTTTCTACGACGGGCAGCGCGGTAATTGAGCCGCCTCCGGCGGCTTCGCTGAAATAGCCCGACCGCTCCATGAGGTGCGCGTGCTGGTAGAATACGTCTCCCGGATACGATTCGCGTCCTGGGAGGCGCTCCTCAAGGAGTGCGATCTCTCGGAGATATTTTGCGTGAGCATCGAGATCATCGAGGATGACGAGCACATGCTCCCCCTTTCGCTGGAAGTAATCAGCAATAAGGAATGCGATAGACGGAGCGATCGCGATGCGCGGAGGCACCTGATCGGAAAGAGCGGCAAGCACGATGTTCTTCGAGCCGCCTCTCCCACCTAGTATGGTTTCGCTGATGCGTTCAAGTTCGCTTAAAGATTTCCCGATTGCAGCGTAGATGCATACCGTATTTTCCTTGGCCTGATTTAGTACGACGTCCGTCAAGAAGGATGTCTTTCCCGCATGGCCGCCGCCGAAGAGCAGTTGCCGTTGCCCTTTGGCGATCGGAAGAAGCGTGTCCACGATCGTTACACCCGTGTAGAGCTGTTCTCGCATGGGTGCTCTCGCATCTATACCGGGCGCGTTTATATCGAGCATATACGGAGTGGAGGGTACGGGAAACTTTTTTCCGCCATCGACTGGTTCGCACAGTGCGTCGATCACGCGTCCGAACAAATGCGTTCCTATTGAGAGCCGGTACCGCTCCGGCGGAAGCGTGAAGCGCTCCCCCGCTCGAGGAAACATCGCGTCCAGCGCATGGGCAACGAGGTGACCGTCGGCGAGTGCTCTGACCATCGCGCGATTTCCCTCTTCATCGACGATGATGTCATTGATCTTTGCCGAGGGCAGACCCTCGAGAAAGAGCACATACTGTTTTGCACGCGTAACGAAACCTACTTCCCTCCCTGAATCGGTCAAGTTCATAAGGTCGGGAGGAGGGCCGCGAGTTGCCCGTTGTATTTACGCGCGAAATAGTTCCACGAGAAATCATGCAAAACATCTTTGTGTACGAATGCACAGCCGCCGACGACATTAGCGTCGATCAGAATGCGAAGCATGAGCTGACGCGCGATATGCACCCGACACCAGGATCCGAGCACTGCCACATCTTCAGGACGCGGCGCCGCGGGGAGATATAATGTGAATTCCGAGAGCGCTTCCGCACCTTTCTTCAGCGTCTCTATTGAAGAAACAAATTTTTTCTCCGTAAAAAGGTCGGGTGCATGCGCGTGCCATTCTGCGACTGCTTCCCGGTCGCTTTTTGAATACGAAGTCAAATGTTTCAACGCGACATTGAATGCTTCCTCGCCAGAGGAAGGTGCGGCCTCTTGAAAATACATCCGCTCAAGGATCTCCTGCAGCAGTCCGAGACGCGCATACAGGTCCGCCTTGGTGAATGTGTTCTTCAGAATTTCCGAGAGCGCTTTTTCCATATCTATAGTACGCCCATTGCTTTTGCTTCTTCGAGGGCGCGCAGCGCGAATTTCGTATGATCGTCAGCCGAAAGTTCCTTCCGGAGTACAATTTTTGTCGCGTTTTCAATAAGTTCCACCGCGTGTTCGTCGATGAATCTTTTGCGAGCTGCGCGGTAATCGGCAATTTCCTTTTCAAGCTTATCGGCTAGGGCGCGCGAGTGCTCCTGGATCTGTCTCTTCCCCTCTTCCTCGGCACGCGCGAACGCCGCAATCATGCGCGCGCTGGCTTCTTCAGCCCCCTTTGAGAGGACCTGTTCAGTTTTTATTGCGCGCGCCTCCGTATGTTCCCGAAGCGAATCTAAGCTTTTTTCAACGGCCTCCGCATGCGTGCGGATTTCTTCACTAGTTTTGGTAACGCTTTTTGCGAGTGCGGCAGCCATGCCTTCCTCCTGCGCGCCGATGGTATCCGCACGCGCCTGTATTTTTTGGCGCAGGTCTCCAGCCAGATTTTCCAGTGCGGAGCGATACGTCTCTTCGGCGGTCTCAATTTCTTTTCGCTTCACGTCCAGTAGCGACGTGCTCTTCTGCTCTGCGTCCGCGATTATCTTGCGCGCCTTCTCCTCCGCCTCGTGCAGGATGTGATTTGCTTCGGCTTCCGCTTTGGAGAGCGCGTACTCATACACCGGGTAGGTCATGCGATTCACGCGTATGCTGCTCAAAATTTGAAGCACGAGTAGTACAACGAGCCCCAGCATGAGGCCGATCGACACAGCCGAGAGAAGTTCTACCGAGATAATGGAGAGCATAATCAGCAGAAACGTATGCTAAGTATAGCAGTCATAATATGGCTATACGCTTATAAAAAGCACGGCGAGAGATGCGAAAAGGCCGACTCCCGCAATCAGAATCGCGAGAAGCGCATTGAAGAACACCATCGACTGAATCGATGATTTCGCGCGTGGATTACGCCCTATAGAAATGACGCCGTAGTTCACGTCAGACATGAAGCTCCTGAACGCGAGGAGGAGTGAGGCGATCGCGATTGC
>CAZRXN010000048.1:0-3829 GCA_964604085.1 uncultured Candidatus Saccharibacteria bacterium
GCCGGCTGGCGCGGAGCGAAAGCGGGGAGTGAGCGAGAGCGAACGGACAGCGCCAGCCGGCCCTCCGCCCCCGGGGTCCATACTCTCCGAATAAAAAGCCGCAGCGCCCTCGCCATCATGGCGGCGCTCGCGCCGGCATGATGGCGACGATTTTCCACTTGCTCAGCCGTTCGACGTAGAAGCCGCGTTTCCACAATGACTGCTCGACCTCGTAAAGGTCGCTCATGGTCCGCTGCCATGGCCCGTCTTGGGGGTCTTGGATGCGGCCGTCGAATGGTTCCCGAAGGTCGTAATCCTTGGATTGCCAGTAGCGTTTTGAAGTGCCGATTTTCTGCGCGCACTTGGTGCAATATTTCGCGCAGTAGATCGGCGCTTTATGGCTGCGGTCGAGATGCTCGATCCAGACATTGGGACCGTCGAATATTTCCCAGCACCACTCGCTGAGCATTTCGTGGTCGATGAAGGGCATGCGGGCGAGAATGTGAAGGTGCGGCCAGCCGCTTTGGTGTCTCTCCATGACGGCGAGGAATGGTAGCTTCGTCAGGCCGTAGAAACGCATTATGCGGTGCCTGACGATGCGCCAGCCGCGCGTAATTTCGGCGGCGGCTTGTTCGGGCGTCATGCGGTCGGTTCGCCGCATGGTGAGGGTGAGGAATTTATTGGGGCGACCGCCGATGCCCTGAGCGATCAGCCCCTTTTTGCGGGTGTCGGCGCAGTCGGGGCATGTCCAAGCGCGGCAGCGTAGGGAAATTGCGGTGGCACGGCCCGGACCGTGCTTGACAGCGGTGGCTTCGCCGCAGTAAGTCAAGAGACCCCCACAATCCCTGACTAAGGGCCGGCAGCACCCCCGCTCCGGTCCTTTTTCATTGACCGGCTGCTAGGTGCGCGGCGCGGTCGTCACCAAGATAGCGCCGTTTTTCCAGTTGATGCAACCGCTGCGGGCTGAGGGTCGAAAATGGGGAGCGCCAGTTGCTCGCCACCTAGACGACAGATGGGGCATTTCTTTTTGAGGTGGCCTGCTTGCTTCATTCGCTGTTCCAGCGATCGATCGTCGGTCGTCCAGGTGGCGGCGAGGATGAAGCGGGAGCCGCCTTTGACGGCGGCGGCGGTCAAGGCGGCTCCCCTTCCGTGCGCATGTTCTTTCATGCGTTCTGGGAGCCGCTCGCTATAGCACGATCCGAGATAATGTGCAGCGCGGCCGACCGGGGGATCTAGGTGTAGGAGGTAGATGGTGATTTCCGATGCGTCGTGGGTCATGGGTCGGCGAGCAATCCCTGCCCGGTCGAGCCGCTGCAAGTCATCCATGCGCCTTGGACGGCGAAATGGCCTGCGCTGCGTTCGGCCCACATGGTGTAGGTGGTCGGTCCCTCGCTGATCGACCACTCCTTGTGGGCACCGGATGCGCCAACCAGTCCGTCGCTATTTTTGGTCTGGCCGAGATCGTAGAAGGCGGAGTTCGGCCCCTGATCGGCGCGGATATAGACGCGGCTGACGGTGGCCTCTGGGCCCGCCAGACCGGATTTCGCTTGCTGAAATCCCCCTGCGATCCATTTGGGGCCGACCGTGTGGGCGTTGATCGTAGTGCCGCTGGCGAACCATGTGTTGAAAGAAACATCGGTCATCGAGCCAATGGCTTCGGTGAGGGGGAGGTTGCCGTAAAACACGGTGCCTGGGGGTTGCTTTTGCTGGGCGTAGGGGAGGCCGGCCGGGGTGCAGCCGGAAAAGACGTAGGCCAGTGAGGTCCAATTTACGAGGAAGTCCGTGGTGGCATCGGCGACGAGGAAGTAGAAGCCGATGCGTTCGAGGGCGTTCTGTATCGGTAGACCAATCGTGGCGAGGCCGCGTGGGAGTGGGAGGTTGCCTCGCGTCACGTCGAACAGGCGGAATTTTTTCTTGCTGACGCGTTTATGGTGGCGGCCGAACCGGTCTTGCACGAGGTCGAAAGTGTCGGGCTTTGCGATGGCCCAGATGAGGGTCGGGATCGCCTGAAAAAAGGCGGTCACTACGATTGATGGGGATGGCCCGCATGGCTGAACGAGCATGTCGTAGACTTGGCCGACTTGGTAAACGTCGGAGCCGATGATCGGTATTCTGCGCGGGTCGATGATCGCCATGCGGCCTCACTGATTGAAGAGCATGGCGAGCGGGGGGCATGAGGAGCTCGCGCCTAGCGTGATGGTCTGTCCAACGGTGGGTGTGACCTGTGGGAGGAGAGCCGGGGCGGTGCTGACGATGGTGGTCAGCCATTTCGGCGGAAGGCTGAACGCTATGGGGAGTGCGTATGTCGCACCGGCATCGATGCGGCCGACGATGAGGAAGTTTCGGCTCACGGGGTTGAGGGTAGCGGTGAGGTCCCATTCGAGGACTTGTTGGCCGGGACTAGCGGCCGTGATGGTGTTGCTCAACGTGACGCTCTGGATGACGTTGCTGGCGTTGATGGTGCCGATTGCGGCGCGGTATTGGCCAGCAGCGACGGTGGTCAGGACGGCGCGGACGCCGCGGGCGATATCGGCGTAGGCGCTCGTAAAAATCGTTCCCTTCCATGCGTTGGCGCTGCCGGAAATCGCGCCTGCATAGGCGTCGTCCCACTGTGACCACTCCCACATGGTTTCGCCTTTCTCGGGGCGCACGTAGGCGAGCGGTCCCTCGACGTGGCCCCATTCCGTTCCGTCCGGGTTGACGATGATGTAATAGCGGCCGAGAGCCGCCATTGTGAGGATGTCTCGAGGAACCTGCTCGGTGCCTTTTGCCATCTCGATTGCGGTTTGCATTTCGAGGGGCGCGGGGCTCGATGCCATGCGGCCTGCGAAGCCGAAGCGCTTTCGATAGGCGGCATTGATCGGCTGGCCCTTCATGGAGCCGGGGCGCGGCCGTGCTTGCACGACCGGCCCCTGCCATGTGTCTCTGATGACTACGCCCGGGTAGCGCGATGTGAGCGCTTTCGGGTTAATGGGTCCGCCTTTGATCCTCACGCGGTGGGCTGAGCCACGTCCGTCAGCGCCACGCCGTAGGCGCTGAGGCCATCAGGTTTGGTGTATTCGAACCAGCCGCCTACGAGGTAATCGACCGATGGCGTAAGGCCGGCGAGGACGATGCTGTAAGGGTCTGACGCGTCGGTCCCTGACACCACTTCATATTCGTCGCTGGTCTGCGGATTGACGCTCAGGATTGCGACGGCGTTGGCCTCGACGATGGTCCATCCGGTCGGGAGGGAGGGCGCAGTAAGCGCGACAGTCAGTTGCGTCGATCCGGGGGTGACGCTCATGCTGGCGGCGGGGATGCCGCCACCAGCGGCCGGCGAGGGGCTGAGCAAGGTTAGGTCGGTCTGTGTGCGCAGCACGCCATTGTTGACCTTCAGCCAACCGTTGCGGGCGGTGAAGCGGTTGTTATCGCCATAGAGGTTCCAAGCGCCAATCGCTCCTGCCGGCATATAGGCCCAGAGCTTGTTAAGAAATCGGAAGGTGTTTCGGGTGAGCTGCTGCTCGGCCGTGTCCGGGTTGGCCGGGATCACGCGTTGCCGGACATAAGGTCGCCCCTTCCAGCTTGAGTAGGTCTGCACGTCTGCGATGGTGCCAGAGGCTCCCCATGAAAGGAGCGGAGCGTTCACTTTCGCCATTGCGATCTCGCTTGCTGTTGTGCGCCGACGCGGCGCGGGGTCAAGGTCGCGGCCTGTTGGCCGCGCCGCTTGCGGTCGCAGAACCTTGACGCTGCGAAGCGGCGGCGGAACCATTATATCGCCTTCGCACGGACGCGGCGAGATCATCTCTCAGGGTCAAGTTAAAGGAGCGAGGCGCGATGCCGGCGGGGAGCCGGCGGGCGTGACGGGGGG
>CAZRXN010000049.1:0-3781 GCA_964604085.1 uncultured Candidatus Saccharibacteria bacterium
TTTCTACGAAGCAACACATACGCATCCCCGTTGGCCCTGCCATACTGGGCCGTACAATCGATTTCCTTGGCAGTCCTCTGGATGGTGCCGGGCCGATCAAAGAGACAGCAGAGCGTTCTATCTATCCGGCACTGCGCAATAATTCGGTACAGCTCGCGCGTCTGAACGAAATTATTGAGACAGGAGTGAAGGTCGTGGATTTTGTTACGCCGCTTCTCAAAGGCGGGAAGATGGCGCTCGTCGGGGGAGCCGGAGTCGGAAAGACGCTGCTCCAAACGGAGATTCTTCGCAATATCATTCACGGAGGAAATCGAATCTCGATTTTCGCGGGCATAGGGGAGCGCACCAGAGAAGGGTATACGCTGCGCCGCACGCTCGAAGAACAAAAAGTACTCGATAAGATAGCACTCATATTCGGGTACGTAAATAAGAATGCAGCTGTCCGCTTCCGCACGGCAGCGGCGGCCGCCGCGCTCGCAGAGCATTTCAGAGACGAGGAGAAGGAGGACGTACTCTTCTTCGTCGATAACGTGTTCCGGTTTCTCCAGGCAGGCAGCGAACTTTCGACGCTCTTGGGAGAGATCCCGTCCGAGTTTGGATATCAGCCGACGCTGCAATCTGAAATTGCGGAATTCGAGAATCGGCTCGTCTCGACTGAGCAGGGGAGTCTTACCTCCGTCCAGACGGTTTACGTACCCGCTGATGAATTCGCAAACCCTGCGGTCGCAGCAACGCTTCCGCACATGGACACTATCGTGATTCTCTCCCGCTCCGTCGCCGAACATGGGCGATATCCTGCAGTGGACTCCCTTCGCTCAAACTCGAATGCAATAAATACACAAACGCTCGGACCAGAGCACTATGAGGCGGTGCTCGAGGCGCGCGCAATTCTCAATCAATACGATCGTCTCGCGCGCATGGCATCTGTCGTCGGCGAAGAAGAATTATCTCTGCAGAATCAACAGACATACCAGCGCGCGCAGCGGTTGCTCAACTATATGACCCAACCGTTTTTTACGACTGAGCTTGAAAGTGGAAGACCAGGCGTAGCCGTCAAGCGAACCGATGTTGTGAGAGATGTGCGCGCAATTTTGAAAGGAGCGCTCGACACAATTCCCGCAGAGAAGCTACTCTATATCTCCGACCTTAAAACCTCGGGATTGCTTCCATGACGATTTCTCCGCATAAGCGAGGAGCACTCATAGAGGAGTACGAAGGGTTCCTGCGCGTCCAGGTTCTATCGCCGGAGGGAACCGTTTGGGAGGGCATCGCCCAGTCAGTGTCATCGGTAAACGCCGAAGGTCCTTTCGACCTCCTTCCGGAGCACGCACATTTCATTTCCATGGTCCAACACGCCCCGATAACCGTTGTTACGGCAAAGGGGGAACAAGAGACCTTCATCTTTGATTTAGCAGTGGTGCGGGTAATGGATGACTTAGTCTCAATATTCGCGGATATTGTTCCTGAAGAGCAAAAGAATAGAATCTCGGCGATCCGAGATGGCTTTAAATAAGGGATCTCGGCTGATAGTTGATGTCGATCCGGGTCACTCGATGCGTTTTTTTTAATTGTCCGACTCTAAATCGGTTTTGCTAGCGCTGCGCAAAACAGCCGTTCAGAGAAAAATCCTATGCGGGTATCAAAGCACCCGTCCGTTTTTTGATTACATGTTCTCCACACCATGTGCCCGCATTTTGAAATATTGCGCACTCATCGCTGGTATTCTTAGTGCATGTTCTCCTCATGTCGTATCGACGAAAAAGATAGGCATTCATTAGTGTTTTCGTTTTGACGATATTCCCATGACTTCCGACGTGCTCGTTCAATTGGATGTCTGATTCTGTATACATAAATGGACGCCGACTATGCAGCTCGCGAGAAGCGGAGGCTGCATTTGGCCTGTCGCGCGACTACATCTCGCGCCTGTGCCGAGAGGGAAAAATATCTGGACAGTTTATCGGCCGGTCATGGTATGTGGACGAAGCCTCTTTGGCGTCGTTCGTCACCTCAAAGGAAGCGGACAAAAAATTGCAGGCGGAATCGGTACGTGAGGAGCGTATACGTGAGTATGTGGAGCGACATAGGGAACGAGGACGCGATGTACGGAAGGAGCGACAAGACGTCCCGGGTGATGAAGTCCCTCTCCACTCTGCCAGTGATTTTTACCCGACGAAGAAGCAGCCGACGGTCGCTCGCTCGGTGCCGAGCACGTCAGTTAATCCTGCTCCGCTCTTTGCGGTTGCGCTTGTGTGCACCTTCAGCTTCGCGTGCGGTGCGTATGCACTAACGCATCCGGAGGAAGTACGAACCGTCTCGGAGAAAGCAACAGAGCATGTGCGAATGGCAGTGCGATCCGCGACGACTGTCGCCGAAAAAATGCTGCGCACTGGTGGGGAGCAGCAGCTTGCCGCCGCGACGCTAGCACAAGCGTCGCCGCTTGACGCGTTCGTACCGGCTGTGGGCACAAATGCGGAAACGGAAACCCCTCGCACGCCTTTCACCATTGGCAGTACGGTCATACCTCGTCCGGATTACGATCCTGGGGAGCTGCACATCGGCATACCCCTTTCTATCGGCAACTCTCTTCTCGCAACCGGTCCGGCATCCTTCTCGGGATCTTTGTCGGCAGCTTCTATCGAAACGGGCCCATTGGCAGCTGGATCGTTGAATATTTCTGCAAGTGCATCTTTTGGAGGAGCGCTTACAGCACTCGGACCGGCTACGTTCTCCAACATTGTGAGCGCCATCGGAGGTATTACGACGTCAGGGGCAGATATCAATCTTGCGGGCGGGCGAGTATTCGCGTCGAACGTGTTGAATGCAATCACCGCGGGAACGAATGTCGTCATTTCCGGAACGCCGAGCAATCCGACAATCTCCGTGCCGAACATCGGCGGTGGAATTGTGATCGCCGGAGGAGGTGGAACGGTGGAAAGTGTGCAAGCCGGGAATGGTCTCTCCGGAGGTGAGATAACCGAATCGGGAACCATATCGCTGGATCTCGGAAACGCAAACACATGGACCGCACTACAAACTTTCGGAGCCGGCGCTTCCTCTACCTCGCTCACACTCTCAACTGCGCTCGGTGTTCAGAGTGGCGGCACCGCGACCTCGACCGCTCCTTCGTACGGCCAACTGCTCGTGGGGAATGCCTCGGGCACGTATGATCTGATAGCGACCTCGAGTTTAGGAATTGCCTCCGGTTTGAACGGATCCGGCGTGGCGAACCGCATCGCCTACTGGTCGGGAGCGGCGAACCTCACGTCATCCTCGACGCTCGCATTCGACGGCTCGCACTTATCTATAGGTACTTCCACGGGGTACAGCCCGCTCACGGTGTGGGGAAGTAATGCAGGAAATATATTCGAAGCGGTAACAAGCGCTTCGACCACCGCGCTTTCGATCGCAGCGACTGGAAACGCGACGACTACGGTAACCGGGCTCGCGATCAACGGTTCGGCGACGTCGACTTCCAATGTAGGATTCAATCTTACAAGTGGTTGTTTTGCAGTGAATGGCACTTGCGTAACCGGCAGCGGAGGATCCTCGCTCTTTACTGATGGCGGCGCTACGACGTACTTATCTGCTCTTGGAGATGATCTTGCGGTCGGCACGTCGAGCGCGTCGGCAAAATTTACCGTATGGGGTAGCGGAAACCTTTTTGCCGCAGTGAATACGTCTTCAACGACGATCTTCGAAGTGGGAGCGAACGGCGCCACTACCACCTCTCTCGCCATCACGAGCGCCACGTCCTCGCTCCTCAAGACGAACGCGGATGGCG
>CAZRXN010000050.1:0-3577 GCA_964604085.1 uncultured Candidatus Saccharibacteria bacterium
GTATGGCTGTTCGCCATTTAAAGAGGTACGTGAGCTGGGTTTAAACCGTCGTGAGACAGGTTGGTCTTAATCTGCTGCAGGCGTTGATTCTTGAGGAGATTCGTTTCTAGTACGAGAGGACCGAAATGAACTGACCTCTGGTCTATCGGCTGTCACGCCAGTGGCACTGCCGAGTAGCTATGTCGGGCCCGGATAACCGCTGAAAGCATCTAAGCGGGAAGCCAACTCCAAGATAAGGAATCGTCATAGACCCGTGGGAGATGACCACGTTGATAGGCACCAGGTGGAAGTGCAGCAATGCATTGAGCCGAGGTGTACTAATACGTCGACAGAATCTCTCGTGAGGAACTGTGAGAATTCGCGTGGATTCTTGCCACTCGTGTCGTTATTCGGTTGTTGACCTGCAAGTTCAGTGTTCTGTGCTGGTGCTTTGGCGATGGGGAAACACCCGTTCTCATTCCGAACACGGCAGTTAAGCCCATCTGCGCCGATGGTAGTCGAAAGGCGAGAGTAGGTCGGCGCCAGCACAGAGTACTGAAAGAGACGCCCCCGCGCCGTTTTGGCGCGGGGGCGTCTCCGCTGTACAATCAATCCTAATGAGCTGGGCATCACGCCGTCGTACGCTGTATGTTTCCGGCATTGCGCTCTTCTTGCTCCTCGTCTTCGGTATTCCGGTAGCCCTGTGGCTGTACGATCCGCCCAGCTGCGCCGACGGCGTGCAAAACCAGGGAGAGACATCGCCCGATCACGGTGGCCCCTGCCCGCTGCTCGACGGCGGTGCACTCATCCCGTACTCAATACAGTGGACCCGCGCGTTCGCCGTGCGCAACACCGGCGAAGCTGCCGAAGGCATGCACAATGCGGTCGCCTATCTAGAGAATCCGAATGAAGTTGCCGGCGTCGCCGCCGCACCATACCGCATTCGCCTGTACGATTCGGGCAATGTGCTCGTCGCAGAGCGGACAGGTACCACATTCATCATGCCCGGCTCGATCACGCCGGTATTCGAAGGAGCGATCGTTACCGGCAATCGCAGCGTCGCGCGCGCTTTCTTCGAATTCACCGCACCGCTCGTATGGGAGAAACTCGTGGACACTGCCCGCGTGATAACCGTAAATGGCAAGCAGGCGAGCGATACAGCCACGATGCCGCGGATAACGGCCGTGGCCGAAAATACTTCGGTTACCGATGCGAAAGACGTGAAATTCGTCGCGGTCGTATTCAATCCGGCGAGTAATGCCTTTGCCGCGTCCCAGACGATCATTCCATTCATCGGCGCGGGCGAGCGGGCAAACCTCGTATTTTCGTGGCCGGAGCCGTTCACAGAGCCAGTTGGACGGATCGACATTATTCCCGTACACGCTCCCGCGCGTCCGCGCTAATCTATGACGGTGCTCGGACACTTCTTCACTCGCGGTGCGTGTGCGCCTAGGAGGTGCGCTCTCCTATGATGAGCGCCCGTCGCATCGCCTCCCGCTATATTTTCGGACACATAGACTGGGTGCTATTTGCCGGCGCCCTCTCCATTTCACTGCTCGGCCTCGTAACGATGCGCCCCTTTGCAAATGCGGCGGATGCCTTCTTCGATCGGCAGCTCTTCTGGATCGCTATCGCGGTCGGGGTGTTCTTCCTCACCTCGATCCCGAGTTACGGATTTCTTCGCCGCACACCGGTGATCGTCGCGCTGTATGCTGCAACAATCGCCTTACTCTCCGCGCTGTTTGTGTTCGGCGTTATCGTCAAAGGTGCGCAGAATCGTTTCGACCTCGGCTTCTTTGCGGTGCAGCCGGCCGATCCTGCGAAGCTTGCGCTCATCCTTCTGCTTGCGAAATATTTTGCGAGGCGGCACATCGTGATCAAGCATATCCGGCACGTGCTCGTCTCGGGCGGCTACGCGTTTCTCATCTGTTTACTCGTGTTTCTCCAGCCGGACTTCGGGGGAGCCATCATCATCGCCTCCATTTGGCTCGGCATGGTGCTCGTCGCGGGTATCTCGTGGAAGCACCTTGCCGCGCTGTTACTGGTGGGCGCGCTCCTTTCGGGCGCACTGTGGAATTTCGGCCTCGAGCCCTTCCAGAAGGAACGCGTGCTGACATTCCTGCACCCGCTCGCGGATATCTACGGGACGGGATACAACGCGTACCAATCCACCGTGGCTGTCGGAAGCGGACTTCTGACAGGGAAGGGGATCGGATACGGAACGCAGTCGAAACTACGCTTTCTCCCGGAGTATCAGACCGACTTTATCTTCGCGGCATATGCCGAAGAGTGGGGCTTCGTTGGCGTCATTTTGCTATTTTCCCTCTATGGGGTCGTGATCCTGCGCATCGTGCGTATCGCGGCAGCGAGTACGGATAATTTTGTAACGCTCTTCGCACTTGGTGTCGCGATCATGCTCATGAGCAATTTTATCGTCCACGTGGGCATCAATCTGGGCCTCTTGCCCGTTACCGGTACGACGGTGCCGTTCATGAGCTATGGCGGCTCTCACTTGCTCACGGAATTTGCAGCGCTCGGCATCTTGGTCGGCATGCGGCGCCATTCGCGCCTGGGCTTCGCGGCGAAGGATCAGACGGAGTTCGTCGGTGCGATGTAAGTCAGACTGCGTACTGCTCTTGCGTGCGAGCGACCATTCGCTCCAGCGAAAATTCACGGAGATCTCCGGAAAGGATGTCGGGTACGCCGCCGACAGGATTCGCCTGAAGCGGCAGCCCGGCGAGCTTCGCCTCAAGAAGCACATAGGGAAGCCCCTCCTTCTTTGACGGAAGCGCAAACGTGTCGAATCCCTTGAGTACCTCGAAGGCGGGCATGAATCCGAATCGCTTCACGCGCTGCTCCAGCCCTTTCTCCTGAATCATTCGATCAAGCAGCGTGGCATCTTCACCATCTCCCACGATCGCCACATGCATGTTCGGGTCTTCCGCCGCCGCTTCTATTAGCGCAGTTTGATTCTTGTTGGCAGTGAGTTCTCCGATCGTTCCCGTAATGTGCACGTTCGGCGGGAATGCGGCGCGAATCGCCTCGCCGGTGCCAAACGGCATGGAAAGATCGATCCCGTTGTGAATGAGCACCGCCTTTCGCGGTATGAACGGCATACGCTTTGCGAGCACAAAATCCTCTTCGCAGACGCAGATTACGGCATGCGCGAGGAGCGCCGTCGCCCAGCTCGCGAGCCATGCGAGGGCGCGCCAGGGCAGCGCACGCGCCTCCTTGAAGGGCCAGCCATGCGCCGTAAACACGATGCGAGGAACGCCGGCGCATCGAGCCGCAAGTGCGCCGAGCGCGCCGGCTTTGGAACTATTGAGATGTATCACTGCGGGTGCTTCGGCGCGCGCGATGCGAAGCAGCTCGAAGAAGGCGCGCAGTTCTTTTACTAATGATAGGTCGCGCCGCAGCGAATCAGCGCGTACGGTGCGGATGTTTTTCTCCCGAAGCCGACCCTCCAGCGTGCCGCCTCCGCCGAGGGCGACCACTGGTTCGTAGCCGTGCGGTAGATTCGTCGCCAAATCGAACACATACCGCTGCGCGCCACCCCAATTTGATTTCGTAATTATGTAAAGAATTTTCTTCATGCGAG
>CAZRXN010000051.1:0-3479 GCA_964604085.1 uncultured Candidatus Saccharibacteria bacterium
CATGGTCTTCATTGTACCAATGCGGTGCGCAGGAGCATATCGATTTCCTGTGCTTTCGCGCACGCTACCGCTGCAAAATCAGCGCCGCTCGATGCGTACAGCACGTCGCGCGACACGCTAACGAGTACGCCTCCTCCGCCTACTCTCTCGCCAGCCATCATTGCCTCCGTCGCGGTGCCGCCCTGCGCGCCCACGCCGGGTATCAGAAATGGCAGGGTCGGCGCGGCCGCACGCACGCGGCGAATTTCCTCCGGGTACGTCGCCCCGACCACCAGGCCGCAGTTGCCGTTTCCATTCCACTCTGCCGCGACGCTGCGCGCGAGGCGCAGATAGAGCGGCTCGTCTCCCACGATCGCGTCCTGGAGCTCCCCGCTGCCCGGATTCGATGTCTTACATAGCACGATTACCCCTTTGTCGGCGCGCTCAAGGAAGGGCCGCAGCGCCTCTCTGCCCACGTACGGGTGCACCGTAATCGCATCCGCGCCTATCGCGTCGAAGGCCATGCGCGCGTACGCTTCGTTGGTGTGCCCTATATCCGCACGCTTCGCATCCAGAATGACGACTGCCGAAGGCGCTCTCTCGCGAATGCCGGCTGCGACGCTCTCGATCGCGCGCCAGCCAGACGCTCCGTGCGCTTCGAAAAATGCGGAATTGATCTTGAACGCTGCCGCTATATCGCGCGTCGCCTCCACGATCACCATCGAAAATGCTTCGAGACGCGCAGCATCGGATTCGTTGGAAACGGCCTCCGGAATGCGCTCGAGAATCGGATCGAGTCCGATACACAGAGACGCGCCGCGCTTCCATGCGGCTTCACAGAGGGCGGCAAAGGTACGCTCCGCCATTGCGCCGCATTGTACCAAACCTATTTCGCGTTCGGGTCCGGCTGGTGGAGGCCAAATACGTTGTTCTCCGTATCCAGGTAGTATGCCTGCCACGCCATACCTACCATGGCGAATTTCGCCATCGCCTCTTTTGCACCGGCCGCGAGCGCCTTCTGTATGGTTTCGTCGATATCGTCCACCTGCACGGTGCACACGAATGCGTTCGCGCCCTGTCCTTCTGCGCTGCCCGGGACGGGGCGCCGCAAGAGCCCGCCGTTTATGCCCGGATCCGTGCTCTCCTTCGGCGCGGTCATGACCATCCAGTATTCCATGCTGGGGTCGTCCCACTTGCTGATGTCCCAGCCGAATACGTCCCTGTAGAACTTCGCCGCCCGCTCCGGATCGTCGGCATGGATTTCGAAATGCACGATTCTGTTTGCCATATGTTATTACACTAAATGAGTAGTCGGATCATCGTATCATCCTCATCATCGCTTTTGCAGCATGTCGAGCTCGTGAAGCTCCCGGCGCAGGGCTGCGGCACCTTCAAAAAGAATCCCATGCATACCGATTTGCGTCGCGGCTTCAACATTCACCGCGCTGTCGTCCACGAAGATGGTTTCCGCGGGTGAGACGGAGAGCGCAAGCGCGCATGCCGCAAACATATCTGGGGCGGGTTTTTCGAGTCCCAGTTCGCCCGATACGATGAGTGCGCGAAATAGCTCCTCGACGCCATAGGCAGCGAGCGACTTGCGCAGCACGGCGCCGCTACTGTTCGAACAAATCCCCAGCGCGTACGCCGCCTGCGCGAGCTCGCGCGCGCAGGCAAGCGTCTCGCCATCGAGCGGCGCCGCACCCTCGGGCAGCGCAAATGCTGGCTCCGCACTCCCCGTAAGAACGCCGTAGAAGTCAAAGACGACCGCGCGGTACTCCATGGGGAGAGTGTAGCAAAACGCACTTTCTGGGCTCAGTGCCGACGCAGGGCGAAGGCGCGTCGATGCCGCACGACCCACTCCTCCGGGTACCATCGGCTGCGCAACTCTCCGGCGAGATAGAAGGAGCCAGTAGCAAGCACGAGATCATTCGGCCCAGCTTTGGAGAGCGCCCGATCGAGCGCGATGTTCGGATCGAGGAAGAGTTCCGCGGGAGCTTTCTTTTTCTTGTGAGCGCGCGCGAGCTGCAGCAATCTATTCGGGTCGGCCGCGACCTGCCCCGGTGTTTGAAAGCGCGTTACGTACACTGCGTCCGCGAGCGGAACGATCTCCTCCAGGATGACCTCCACCTGTTTCTTGAGTCCTACGCCGATCACAAGGTGCAGCGTATCGAAAGAGAGTGCGGAGACGTCGCGCACCGTCGCGCGAATTTTCGCCCGGTTGTGTGCGCCATCGAGCACGACCCGGGGATGCTGCTGCATCTCTTCGAAGCGGCAGGGCATGCGCGCTTCGAGTCCGCGCTGTATCGCCTTTGCCGAGAGGCCCAGGTGCGCCCCTACCGCACTCGCGAGCCGGTCATTCGCCTCTCGGTAGTCCTCGACCCCCTCGATCATATTGAATGTTGCCCCCGCTTTCGCGCATTCCTTTTTGAAAAGATCGAGCAGCACCGGGCGGGATTCAGCCGTGAAGAACGCCGATCCCGGTTTAATGATTCCCGCTTTGTCGCGCGCGATCTGCACGAGCGTCTTGCCCAAAATGTGCATGTGATCGTAGTCGATGTTCGTGATCACGCACGCCGCTGGCTCGCGAATCACATTCGTCGCGTCGTACCTGCCCCCGAGTCCCGCTTCCAGCACCACCCATTCGCACTTCTGCCGTGCGAAGTACTCGAGCGCGATGGCGAGCATAATTTCGAAGTAGGAGGGCATGCCGTACGGGCCCCCCAGGTAGGCCTCTCTGATGCGCGGCTTCAACGATTCCACGATGTCGGCGAATTCACCGGCTGAAATGAACCGGTCGTTTACCTGCATTTTTTCGAGGGTTGTCGTAACGAAGGGCGAGGTGAAGAGTCCGGTGCGCTTCCCCGAGGCAGCAAGTCCGCCAGCGATCTTCGCAGCGACGCTTCCCTTTCCCGCGGTGCCCGCGATGTGGACGAAGGAGCGTCCCTTGTCCGGCGCACCGATGCCGTCTAGAAAATGCCGTGTGCGCTGTATAAAAATAGAGGGATCGGCCGCCTTCCCCCGCATGTAGTCGGGCCCCTTGGCGAGGAGCGCGAGGCCCTCAAGGAAGCGCACCGCGCTCCGGTACCTCGCCAGATCGCTTGATTTCATAACGAAGAATCATACATAACCCCGCAGCACCGCGCCACCGGCCGTGCCTTGCTTTCACACTACGACATCGAACATTTTGGCAGGGCTCGTATGACCAGAGATGAGACGGACTTTGGATAGCGGAACTCCAAAATGGGCTGCGACAAGTTCCCGCACGAGGCGGTTGGCACGATTGCGCTCGGCCGGCTCCTTGACCGCGATCTTCAGTCGCCCACTCTTCCCTTCCTCTACTTTCTCCTTTCGTGCCTCTGTTTGAACGCGTACGCTGATATGCATAGGTATAATGTTACTCCTCTGTGCCGAAATAGTACATACTATAGTATGTACTATGGAATATACTATAACGTACCTAAAAATAAGGGGAGATCTGGAGTAGTTTTGATGACCTTCCC
>CAZRXN010000052.1:0-3452 GCA_964604085.1 uncultured Candidatus Saccharibacteria bacterium
ACCGTGCCGGAACCGGCCCGCGAGAATGGCGCGCTCGAGCTCCTTGATGGCCGGTGCCATCGTGACCCAGCCCTGCCGCATCTCGACGATCGGATATTCGAGTTCGGTTAGGGGAACGGTGATCGACTTTCCATAAGCCGGGTCGAAAGCGAACTCGTTGATCTTCAACTTCGGAATCGTCGTATTCGCGAAGACCGGCCGATACGCATCCGGCATCTCGTGGTCCGGATCGTTCAGCGCCTTCAGAAACTCGGTGATCGCGCCGTAATCGGTGACGTTGCCCGGCGTCGGGATGATGAAGCCCTCTTCGGCCCAGCGCGGATAAGGCACCTTGTCCTTGTCCGCGCGCTCCTGAAGGCTCATTTCCGGGCAGAAGAACCAAACCGCCGCGTCATAGCCCTCATCGCCATCAGGCCAGACCGCTGCAACAGCGCTGAGGTCGTTCACGAGTCCGAGGTCGACCGCGATGTAGCACGGCCGCTCGCTTAGGGCCTCGACATCAACCTCAACATTGCCAGCGTCGTACACATCCATGTCGACGAATGGCGACGCGGATTTTCCGAGCCAGAAATTCAGGTTGAACTGCTTGAAATCGTCGCGATCGGACGGGATGTGCTCGGCCTTGCGCGCGGCAGCCCGGAGGCCTTCGATATCGGGGAAGCCTTCCGTAAGGCCAGGATTTACGAGATACCAAAGCCGCTCGCTTCGCCAATCGGCTCCCTCCGGCGGTTCGAAGATGATCGGGAGATAGCTCGGGTCCTCGATGGCGCCCGTCGCCACCTTCTTTGCGTACTCATACTGCTCGTAAGCGAAATTCTGCTGGCCGCGGCCCGACTGGGTGATGATCACCATCAGCGAGTCCGGCTCTTTCGGCATGCCGCTCGAGATGGCCTGCCAAAGCGTCCGGTTCTTCCACGCTATCAACTCGTCGACGATCGCGAATGACGGAGTCGAGCCGAGTTGGGCGCCGCCGTCGGATGAGATCGACTGGAACGTCGCGCCGGACTTGGTGTGCTCGATCTTGAACAGCGACGCGGTGATCTTAACGTTCGGCGATTCCGCCAGCCACGGCGTTGCCATGACAATCGATTCCGCCTCATTGAACGCCTTGACCGCCTGATCTTCGGCTGAAGCGGTCGAGAGAACCTGGCCGTCCGGCTTTCGCTCGTAACCGACGGTATGCAGAAGCCCGAGCGCCGCCGCCCATGTGGTCTTCCGGCCACCGCGGGGCATCAGGCAAAACACCGTCTTCACAATCCGGCGACCGTCGGGATGCCGCGGGCCGTAGATCCGGCGCGTCACGCGCTCCCAGAACGAGGGCAGCGTGAACTGCTTGTTCGGCAGCGTAGACTTGGGGTGATGAAGCCCATTCAGGAAATTGACGGCCTTCTGGCCATGGCCAAAAGGGTCGTCAATGTCCGAATTATCAAATATCCAGTCCGGCCGGAGCCCCATTATCGCCCACCGGAGCCAGAGGTCCTTTCTTCACGCGCATTTTCGAGATGGCCATCAGGCCGAGTTCGGTCGCGTAACGGCGGCAGATCTCAAGATATTGCCGCTGCATGGAAACCGCGGGGTGCGCCTTCGGGATGCCGTTGACCTGAACGACGTGGCCGTTCTTCAACTGCTGCTCGCACTCCTTAACGGCACCATGCGCGATGCAGTAGTTCTCGAGGCTGCCGAGACTGCCCTCGTCAAGGAATCCGGCCTGCACGAGGAGCGGCGTGACCCGCTTCCATTCGGCCTGCGCGGCTTCCGAGAGGTGATCGGGTGGCTCCGGGACATCGGACAGCCCGCCATCAATCGCGACTAAGTTCGGCTTACGACCCTTCATGCAATCCTCGACGCTCTTCGCTCTGCTTTACCGACGAGTGATGGTGGGTGCAGAGCCCGGCCCAGTTTTTTCTGTCCCAGAAAAGCTTCAGATTTCCGCGGTGCGGAATCTTGTGATCGACGACCGTGGCCGGCGTTCGCCTGTCGTCTTCAAGGCACTTCACGCACCAGGGATTCGCCGCGAGAAACTCTCTCCGCGCCTTCGCCCACTTTGAATCGTAGCCGCGCGCAGTAGCAGTCGGGCGCTTCTTGTCGAACTCTGCCTTACGCTGCTTGTCGCGCTTGATCTGGCAGGCGCATTTCTGTCCGGACGCGACGCGGTGACCGCATCCACAGATCCGGGCGGGGCCGAAGGGCAATCAGCGCTCCGCCCAGTCGTACAGAGCCTCCGTCCACTCCTCCGCGAAGGGGACGTTCTTGTACGCTTCGAACCACGGCCCGCCTTCGGTGAAATGGACGTTTTTCGGATCGATTGACGGATCGGAATGACCGATCAGGAAATTCCATTCTGGAGGCAGTTCGCCGATCAGATCATCTTCAAGCCAGCACAGGGCATGGAGATCGCGGCCCGGGACGGAGTTGACCAGATCGAGATTGAGGGCGCTGTTCGCCGGATGATCGGCGTTGAAGATGCAGAACGATGTCCAGTTCTTCCTCGAATACGCTGTTTGCGGCATGCCATCCATCTTCACGCCTTCCGGCGGACGATAGTTGTGCTTGACGCAATAAACGGCCTTCGAGGTATCGAGCGATCGAAAGAGCGGATCAAGGTCCGCCCGGATCAGCATGTCGCAGTCCATGAAGAGCGCCCAGCCGGACCGAGCGAGCGACGGCACCAGGAAACGCGACACGGCGAATTCGGTACTCATGGGAGCGTCGGAAATCACGTCCCACATGACATCCCGGTCGCTGCCCGGGCGCATTTCCGTCGGTCTCCAGTAAAGACCGGCCTTCCGTAGCCGGTCGAGCACGAGTCCGAACACCGGCGGTCGAGGATGCGAGCAGTTTTTCCAGATCGAGTGACGCGCGACTGCGAAGGCCGCCGCCTCCCGCGGATCGAACCCGATCCAGACCGAGGGCGCCGCACGCTGAGCATATTTCTTCATGCACGACGCCTTTGATATTTGCGGTCGCCCTTCAGGTGCTCGGTGTACCGAGTGAGGGGGCTCGACAGCCACACATTGCCGCGACCGCCCGGCGTCAGGTTCTTCACCTGGCCGAGATCGCTGACGAGATCCTGTAAGCAGCGGTCGAAGACGTATGCGCTGTGATATTCAGGAAGCAGGAAAACGTCGTCGGTGACGTAGCAGGTCATCATCGCGCGCAGAAAGAACCGCGTCCGATAATTTATCCTGCAAGCCCAGAACCCGATTTCCGAATGCTTCGCGTCGCGGCCGAGATAGCAGAGGTCGGAGTCGCCGAGCAGGTCCTCGACAAAGCCTTCCGGAACTGGCGCGTGCGTCACGACATCGGCGTCGAACCAGACGAGAATCTCGTCGTTCGGGAGCTTCTGAGCCGCGTCGTGGGGGTAGCAGAGTTGCTTTACGAACTTCACTGCGTCGAAGCGGTACGAGTACCCCGCCGCGCGTTCCTTGTCCTTCCACCGCTCCGTCGGCTCT
>CAZRXN010000053.1:0-3300 GCA_964604085.1 uncultured Candidatus Saccharibacteria bacterium
AGATTGGCGGGCTGAAGTACTAATGTACTACCAAGGTATGCCTTGGAGAGTGCAGTACTTCCTTTGTAGACAGAGCCAATACTAGTAGAACCTAGTTTAATCATTCTTCTTCGATGAAATACAACGTAGTGGCATCGGGGGTCAGAGCATCGTACTCAAGCTGGGTCAGCACTACGATAGTATCGATGTCGGCGGAAAGCTGATGCCAGTCGCCAGACATACGAACGTAAGGTGTTCCATCACTGGGAGCGACTTCCGCTTCTGGATTAACTTCCCAAGCAGAATTTCTGCGATTGTAATAAGACCCATCGTTTGGAGCCTCTTCGACAAAGCCAGTTACATTTTCGTAGCCTTGCTCCCACTGAAGAGTAACGACAGTACTAGTTCCAACGAGAACGTGAAGTGCCTCCGCCATGACTTCACGACGAAGGTATATATATAATTTCTGATCGTCTGAATTATAATAAATAGCACCATGAACTAAGGCGTCGCCGTCATTATCGACAGTCGGCTCAGTTTCCTTGATGCCAAGGTACATATCTGTGAATTCATCGAGAGCTAGTTCAGCGGCAGCCTGGGCTGTCTCAGCACCAGTCTCGGCAGTTTCGGCATTAGTCTCTGCCGTCTCTGCGCCAGTCTGAGCCGTCTCAGCAGCCTCTTGGGCAGCCTCAGCCTGATCTACATAAGTCTGGATATCCCCGTGTCTAGCAGGCTCTGTATCACTCGTAGGAGCAGGGAGATTGATAATCCTGTTGTTGTCCATGTCGAGGTTCGCCCCCATGTCATTAGGGGACGAACCATCACGAGACAACGTATTCTCAATAGCAGTTGCGATGTCAGTGAAATTCTCGTTTAGTTGTTCGAGAAAAGTCGACTCACTCTGGACATTAGCAAGAGTATTGGGAACTAGCTTAGCCACTTAGACCTCAAAGGCAAGAGTAATGTACAGTGGAACAGCGGTATCACTGGCACCGTCGGTAGTAATCTTTACGAAAGTCGGGCCAGTTAATGCAGTATTAGTCGTGGCAGAAAAACTATCGATATCACCAGCAGCCGAACTAGTAAAAGCAACAGTCACGGCAGTACCGAGAGAGTTACCAGCACCATCAGCAAAAGAGATCGACGCATCGGCAGTAGTGATTGCACCGCCGAGGACTAGAGTAGCTCCGAGAATTGTACAGTCGTCCGGAACGGGGACATAGACAGACTGCGCGGTGGATATATCCGCAATGACTGCGGTTGCCACAAATTTATAAGGTGCAACGACATCTTCAGCATCGATACTGGCTTGAATGAACGTATCGATACTAGACTTGTTCAGACTGTCGGAAGTAACCTTCTCCCAAGTCCCAGAACCAGCACCGTCAGCGACGTACACAGTATCCGCAGACGCAGTACTGGCACCTTTAGGTTCGTGAATTTCAGGATCGGTAATTGCGGAGTGTTGTACGTCAGCCATTATTAAGCCTGTATAGCAGCGATAATCGCGTTGATCTTAGTCTGAAGTTCCTTAAGCTGGAGGTTAATGCTAGTAATAGCGACGTTAACCGCAGCGTCGGTATAAGTATCAGACGTGCTAAGGGCAGCAACATCAGCCAAGTCACCATCGACAGTACCGGTAAGAGTACCACCTAGGGCAGTCAATGCTTCTACGTCGGAGTTCGTAACTGGACCGTCGAAGCCATCTGCTCGGATGATATTGCCTGTGAAGTCAGCAATTTCACTCATGTATGGTTTCCTTTGTAAAAAGAGAAGGATGTTACGTAGAGGAATATCAACAGTAGTGATTTGTCTGTTGGATAATTCCTTCTTACAATATAGAACTACCCGTTTTTTATACAGTATCGAGAAAGGAATTCAGATCGTTTAGCGCCGTCTGAACCTGACCCGTCAACGTCAAGACTTCTGTCAACTGAGTGACGAGAGAAGTCAATTTAGCGACCAGTCCCATTTTATCCTCCTAAGAGTTGAGGGGGCCACCTAAGCAGCCCCCTTGGTTGTTACGTACCGAGAGTATCAGTCGTCTTCTTCGGAACCGAGTAGAACACCCGGAGGACACCGGAGCCAGCCGTAGCCGCAGCAGCGTCAACTTCCCAAGTAAGATAAGTGCTCTCCGCAATGACCGTACCGACCGCAGCGCCAACCCAACCGGTGACATTCGTGCCGCCGGTATTGAGTTCGGCCTGCGTAGCAGCAACGACCAACGCATCGACGTCAGTAACAGTGCTGCCACCATCGGCATCAGCGATACCGACGTTCAGCGTCATTGCATCACCAGCGGAGTCGAAATCAGTATACGTAACGATCTCGACAGCCTCGATCTGAATATTAGCAGGAAGCTTATTCAGAGTGCTGATGTTTACGGAGTTACTAGCGACGGCAGGTAGCTCATTCCAGTCGAGATAAACCTCAACTACATGCTCCGGACCGTCGTTTCGATACTCACCGATAAGACCCTTCTCCGCCTCGGCAACGCCAATGCGGATCGTAAGGCCATCATCATTAGTCCAAGTACCCATTATTTATTCTCCTTTACGAGTAGGTCGGAACAGCAATCGTATTGTCGGTGAGGACAACAACGAGGTTCTCCGGACGGTAAAGCTTCATGCCATACCGGCAGGTCGTGACGTACTCTTCACGCTGCTCATCCTTGTTATACTCGGAGTCAACCTTCGGAGCCTGACGCACCGCACCAACGAAGGGGGTGACGTCGCCCGACGCAGCCGAGAAGAACAGGTTAGCGACGCCATTCGTCACAGCCTGGCTATGGATCGTCTCGCCAATACCCTGCTTAAGGAAGTCGGACACGTACACATCAAAGCCGTAGATATTGGCCTTGAACTGCATACCAGTACCGATACCTTCACGAACGATACCCTCGAACTTCGGGTTGTAAAGGACGTTCGTTAAGTTAGCCAGCGTATTGAACGTAAACTCAACGCTGGGATCGACGATTGCGACGAGATTAGTCATCGGAACCTGAGCCTTGCGGAGAGCAAGACGGGCACGAGCAAAGTCCTCAATCGAGATCGTATTGCTAGTACCAGTACCTACCCAACGGTGAGACACACCTTCGATCGTATTAGGATCGTCGCTAGTCTGACCCTCCGGACCGACGCGAAGCGCATCGACTTCCATCTGAGTGAGAAGCGCCCGAGACATCTCAGGAACAAAACGACCGACAAGCTGCTCAGCATAGTAAGCATCCTGCTTCATTTTGTTCGTGATGTAAGTACCGGACTGCTTGTACTCCGTGATCTGGAAGGTGAAGTCACCAGTATCGAGTGCCGAATACTGGAC
>CAZRXN010000054.1:0-2974 GCA_964604085.1 uncultured Candidatus Saccharibacteria bacterium
AGAAGCTCTCCCCCATGTACGGGCACATGCTCGCAATTAAACACGTGGAAACCGAGCGGCGCGAGCAGCGTATTCACAAATGAAATGGTGAAATACCAAAGATGCTCATCGTATATCTGATCATAAGAAGTCTTCTCAACCATGTCGATAAAGTACGGGTCTTCAAATACGAATACGCCGTCCTTCCCGATAAGATCGGTAACATTCTTGAAATAACCCTCGATATTCTCGATGTGGCACGAGACATTCGCACCGAAAACCAAAGAGACACCTCCTCTCTCTCGGATTTGTTCCACAACGTCATCATTCATAAATTCGACGAGAACATCATGCCCCTTTCCTTTCGATACCGCAGCCACATTTGACGATGGCTCTACGCCAAGCGCGCGCACATTCAGCGCCTTCCATGCGTCGAGCATAATGCCGTCGTTCGAACCGACTTCTACAACAAGACCGTCTTTTGCAAGCGGATGCAGTTTCTCGGCGAGTTCCCGAAAATGTCGCTGCATCCCCTTTGACGTAGAGGAGAAGAATGCGTAATGATCGTGGAACATTTTTTCAGGAGGTACCGTATTAACGAGACCTATTGCATGGCTCTCCGGGTCATACCCGAGTACCATGTCATAAAAAAATTCCGTTGCGAATTCCGCGGGAGTGAGAAACGCATTCGCGATCGGCATCTTGCCAAAATCGATAATGGGCTTGAGATCGAGCGCCATATGTGCGCAAAAGTATATGTCTTTGTGACCAAATGTAAACCCGAGTGGATGATGGCCCGAAAGGGTCAAGGGGCATTTAGCTAACCGGCCTCAATTGGCCAAGTTTGCTTATCGTATCAAGTATTCCTTGTGCGAGATTGCCTGTCGGAGTAAAGCCCTCGGAAGCTATTTTATCTGCGCGCACATCATAGGAGAGCTGGTTCATGATCGCGGAGTCTACGAACGTCACTTCCAAATTCGGTATGTTTTTTTGTATTGTCTCCACGACCTCCCGAACGGTGTAGTTATCGGTTACAACATTGTAGAGTTCCCCCTCAAACAGGTTTTTTTGCAAAATAAACCGTATCGCGCCAACACAGTCCGTGAGATCTAAGTATGGACGCTTCTGCTCCCATGCGGTCTTCCAGACCGTTATCGGTTGGCCGCTTACTGCTTGCCAGATAAATTTATTAACGGCCGTGTGGAAGCGCATGCCGATCGACCATCCGAAGATGGTCCCAAAGCGGCATGTTACATAGCGAAGCGACCCCTTCCGACTTGAGAGATACTCCTCTGATTTTAGCTTTGCAGTCGCGTACGGGCTTTGCGGCTTCAGCTCGCCGCACGACTCGTCTACCACGGTAGACTGACTGCCATACACGCTTGTGCTAGAGGGAAATAAAATCGGGATACCGGCAGCTTCACAAGCCTCCGCGACGCGAACCAGCCCGGTGAAATTAACCGCCTCTGTCTCCTCTTCCTTTCCGACGGTCGCCTCTGCATTCGTCATAGCTGCCAAATGCACCACGACATCGACACCTTTCAGTACCGCTGCCATGTCGGCAGAAAGGATATCGTCCTCATAGAATGCGAATCGCGGCCCCCCTGGAAGATCAAATAATGACGCATACCTCTGCGCCGACAAGTTGTCGAGAATCCGTACTTCCCCAGCAATACCCTCGAGTGACCGAATGAGACTGGAGCCAATATGGCCAAGCCCGCCGGTCACGAGCACTGTTTGTCCGGTATGCATGTCGTAAGTGTAGGCAAAAACTATCTGGAAGCAATGCCGAGAGATTGCATCTGTTGCAGCAGTGATTCTCCGATCGCCACTGGGGTAAAACGCTCTGTATAGAGGCGATACCCATGCTCCGCAATCCGGTTCCGAAAGGCCCTATCGGATTTCAACAGCCGTATTTTTGCCGCAAGGTCCGCAGCGTCCGCGAGTGCGCAGAACAGGATGTTTTCATTATCGGTAAAAAACTCGCGCAATGCGGGGCTCTCACCAGTCAGAACGGGCTTCCGCATCGCCATCGCTTCGATGATCTTGAATGCACCGGTGTGTCGGGCCTTTTCGGTATCCCCGAAAGCTCCGAGACAGAGGTCGGCTTCTGCCATCCGTGCGGCGAGTTCTGTATATGGCATGCGGTCCAGAAAGATCACGTTTGTAAGACCGAGCTTTTTAGCTCGCATCATGAGCTCGGTCGACGTCGAGAGGCGACCGATAAGTGTGATGCGCACATCATCGTCGGCTAGCAACTTTGCCGCTTCAAGGATGTATGGAATCCCCTGCGTCGGAATATTCGTTCCATGAAAATGCACTCTGAACGTGGGGTGGTCAGCCGGTTCAGATCGAGGATACATGACGTCATCCGGACAGCCTACCGGGAGTCCTCGCATGCTCGTGGGAATATTCGGATATAGTTCTTGTATAAATTGCACATGAGCCGCGCAATCGAACAGGACAAGATCCGGGAGGATATACGAGATGGAGTCGATTAACTTATACCAAAGCGCATGTACGCTTCGGGGCGGGTGCACGCGCCTGTCCAGAACCAGGGAGTCATAGAGAGAGGTGAAGGCGTCAAAAATGAGTGGACGCCGAGGAAACCGCGTCAGCATCCAGGCAAGCGGAACAAGCAGCGGCCCGTGGAATCCCACAATGAGCGCATCGTACTTCCCCCATACACGCCAGTGCCGCACAAAGAGGTCCGCATATTTCCACAAACCACGACGAACCGAACGACACTCAAGCACTTCTACGCCACACTGCTTGAGTCCAATAATGTTGACACGATTCCTCGTATAGTCAGCTGAATACGTGCCAAAGTAGCACACTCGCCGTATTCGATGCAGTTCAGGATTGTACCCACGGTCGGCCATGTGGCTAGTGTACCGTTTCGCACTAAAAAGGCATACGCTTTGGTGCTATACTGCCGGCGATGAACATCCTGCGTCGGATACGGAATGCCGCAGTGGGAGGAGCCAAAGATGCG
>CAZRXN010000055.1:0-2940 GCA_964604085.1 uncultured Candidatus Saccharibacteria bacterium
GCGAGAGTGCGAGCCAGAACTCGATAAAGATCGCCGTGAAGCGTATTTCAATACCGAGCAGGAAGAAAAGCCCGATCACAATCTCTACGATTCCCGCGCCGAGTACGAGAAAGTGCGGCTCGAACCCAAAGTAGAATGCGAGAGAATGGGCGTGTCCCGCAAGCGGCAGGGAGGCAACCTGATAGGCGAGATTCGCGTGAATAAACTTCGCATACAGAGAGGCGTAGAGAAGCGAGATACCGAAGCAGACGCGGAGAAAGGCGAAGCTGTACGGCGCGAGCGCCTGGTGCACCCGATCGAGCGCGTGCCTTGCTCTTGCCGAGGCGAGCCGGAGCCGATCCACGCCGCCGCGGTGCGAACCGATGACGAGGAGCACCGCGATCTCGCCGAGGTAGTTCGTGTACGTGAGCATGTACGCGCCATGCAGGTACGTCATGTATGAAAAGAGGCCGAGTGCGACGAGAGCCGCCCAACGCGTGTAGAAACCCGACGTAATGCAGACGCCGAGCGCGATCAGCACGAACGTAATGAACGGAGCAAGTGAGCCGAACGACTCCGCGAGCGGCAGCTCGGGTCCAAAGAGCGCACCGTAGTACGCAGCCGCGATGAAACTTAATCCTATCGTGATGCGCGCGACCGCAGGTCCGTAGTGCTTCACCCGCAGGAGCAGCGGATCCAATCGCTGTTCGAGGCGACGCGAGAGCGACACCGCGAACACGAGAAAAACCACGAATGCCCCTATGCCGGCCCAAAAGAAGAATCGGGTCGGATCCGCCTCGACTACCGAAAGCGGCGATACAGGGTGCGCGGCCAATCCGGACTCAATCTGCTCTGGCGAAAGTACGTAGACCTCATGCGCCCACGCAAGAGCAGGTGCGAAGAGCGCGAGCGCGAAAAGCGCGCCTCGCTGGAGAAACCGATGCATAGCACAAGTATACGTGAGCACTCGTGCGAATAGCGCGCAGGTACGCGCAGACAGTGCATATCTCGCACGATGGGAGGATGCCTATGCGCGACGCGCCTTAGCCCGCGCGCTCTCGGTGAGATTCTTCTTGCGCAGCCGCACGGACTTCGGCGTGATCTCGAGATACTCGTCTTCCGCCATGATCTCGAGTCCGCGCTCGATCGAAAGCTCATACGGAGGAATAAGTTGGATTGCCTCATCCGAAGATTTCGAACGCATGTTCGTGAGCTGCTTTCCCTTCGTCGGGTTAACAGGCATTTCTTCACCTTTGGCGGTATTACCGATCACCATTCCCTCATACACCTCCACACCCGGTCCGATATAAAGAACCCCGCGATCCTGCAGGTTCCAGAGCGCATAGCCGAGCGCCTTCCCCGTCGCCATGGAAATCATGGACCCTTCCTGGCGCTTTCGAATCGCGCCCGCCCACTGCCGAAAGCCGATGACCCGGGAAGACAAAATTCCTTCGCCCTTCGTGTCGATCACGAATTGCGTGCGATAGCCGAGAAGTCCCCGCGTCGGACCTTCGAATGTCATGCGTACCACATCCCCGTGTTGCACCAAATTGGTCATCGTGAAGCCGCGCGAGCCCAGGCGCTCGATAATCGCCCCCTGGTAGAGCTGGGGTGTCTCCACGAGCGCTTCCTCAAACGGCTCAAGTTTGGAGCCGTTTTCTTCGCGCGTAATGACGTGCGGCTGCGAGACCTGCATTTCATAGCCCTCGCGCCGCATATTCTCGAGCAAGATGGCGATATGGAGCTCTCCGCGTCCGGAAACCGTAAACGAGTCGCCCGCTCCGAATGCCACACGAAGTCCCACATTCACTTCGAGCTCGCGCTCAAGGCGCTCCCGAATCTGTCGGGACGTAACGAGCGATCCTTCACGTCCGGCGAATGGCGAATTGTTTACCAGAAAATCGAGCGTGATCGTCGGCTCGTCCACTGCGATCGCGGGAAGTGCGGGGGTATTCGCATCATCCGTTACCGTCTCGCCGATATCTATGTCCGGCAATCCCGCGATGAGAACGATGTCTCCTGCCTCCGCGCTTTCGACTTCCACGCGTCGCAACCCCTCGAAGGTATAGACTTTCGAGAGCTTCCCCGAACGCGTATCGCCATCCTGCCGCTTTACGAATACTGCTTGACCAGGGTGTGCCTCACCGGAGTACATACGGCCGATCGCCATGCGCCCCAGAAAATTGTCATACGCGAGATTGAAGGGCTGGAGAGAGAGTGCGCCGCCGCGCTCCCCCGAAGCGGGAGGTACATGCTCCAGGATGAGGTCGAGAAGCGGCGTGAGGTCTTTCGAATCATCCGTAAGGGCCCGCTTCGCAATCCCCTCGCGACCGATCGCGTACACGACGGGGAAATCGCTCTGCTCGTCGGACGCCCCAAGTTCGAGAAAGAGTTCGAGCACCTGCTCTTCGGCGCGTGCGGGGTCTGCCGCCGGCTTATCGATTTTATTAATGATGACGATAGGGCGAAGACCGAGCTCGAGCGACTTCTTCAGAACGAAGCGCGTTTGCGGCATCGGACCCTCCTGCGCGTCCACGACGAGCAGTACCGAATCGATCGAACGAAGCACGCGCTCGACCTCGGAGCCAAAGTCCGCGTGCCCCGGCGTGTCGACAATATTTATTTTCGTATCCTTGTATCGAATGGACGTATTTTTAGAGTAGATCGTAATACCGCGCTCGCGCTCGAGCGAATTCGAGTCCATGGAGACTCCTTCCTCCGCAGCCCCGCACTGGCGCATGAGCGCATCCGTGAGCGTCGTTTTGCCGTGGTCCACATGCGCAATGATTGCAATGTTTCGTATATCCATAAGAAAAAGCCCGCACGGGCTGTTTTTGTATAGTACGACAAACGGTTCTTACGAGCAACTACGGCCGGCTGCGTTGATCAATAGTACATACTATAGTATGTACTATAGTATATACTACGCTGCTACAGGAGCGGAGTGGGCGTGTGTTCCCA
>CAZRXN010000056.1:0-2827 GCA_964604085.1 uncultured Candidatus Saccharibacteria bacterium
CCGAACCTGAGGGATCCCCTGGTTTGTTTATTGCATACTGCATGTAGCTGTTTCCATCGAGCGGCAGCCGATCTAGCGTATCCGCTGCTTGAAGCGGCGTGGTCGACGAGGGCGCGGCCGTGACGCATCCTCGTTCGCGTGGAGGCGCGCTCAGCCCGGCGACAACTGCTATTCCGAGGGCGGCGGCGGCACGGTCACGTGGCCGAGGGGCAGCTCGAGCTCCCGTGGGTCGAGGCGAGCGCGGGTGGCCCGCCAGTACCTGGGCGCGAGCTCGAGGTAGCGATCCCGGGGCCAGTACGGCAGGGCGCGGATGATGTCGGTGAGGTAGCTCTCGACGTCGAGGCCGTGGAGCTGGCACGAGGCGATGAGCGAGAAGATGTTCGCGGCGGCCTGCGCGTGATCGCCGGAGCCGAAGAAGAGCCAGGCCTTGCGCCCGACGGCGATGGAGGAGCGCAAGGCGCGCTCGGCAGCGTTGTTGTCGAGCCGGAGGCGGCCGTCGTCGAGGAACCGACGGAGCGCATCGCGCTGCCGGATGGCGTAGCCGAAGGCGCTGGCGACGGGGCCGCGGACGGCGCGCACGCGCTCGAAGATGCCGTCGGCCCATGCGAAAAATTCGTCGAGCATCGGGCGCGAGACGCGCTGTCGATGGGCGTGCCGCTGTTTGGGCGCGAGGTCGGCCCAATCCTCTTCGAGCTTGAAGAGCATCCGAATGCGAAGGAGCGCCTCGCGAGCCTCGGGCTCTTTGGTGGTGACGGCGGCCTCCCAGAATTTCCTCCTCGCGTGCGCCCAGCACGCGACCTCTTCTGGAACCTTGTCGCTATCGTCAACGCGAGCCTCGCCGCGGAAGAGCGCGTCGTAGACGCAGTGGGCGTCGGCCTGCACGTAGCGTTGGAAGCCCCGGAACATCGAGCAGACGGCGTCGCTCGTGTGCTTTGGCTGGTACTCGAAGAAGACGTGGTCCTTGTCGGCGAGCACGACGAAGAAGTGCCCCTTGGCGCAGGGCTGCCGCTTCTTGTCCTGGAGCCGCTCGGGCTGGATCGCGACGCCGGTGGCGTCGGTCGACAGGCAGAACGCGGTCTTCCTCGCCTCGTCGGCCATCGCGTCGACGACGCAGCCGAGCGTGGCACCGACGTGCTCGGCGTAGCGGCACATCGTGCTGTCGTCGACGGCGATCCCTTCGGACGCGAGCTCCAGCGCGACGCGGTGGAACGGCATCCCCCACCGGAACTTCTTCGTCAGCAGGTACGCGATGAACGACGGGGCGAGCATCCCGCGCGCGTAGAGCTCCTTGGGCTTGTCGGCCGTGACGATCTCGGTGCTCTCGTCGTCCGACGCCTTCTTGTACGTCGCCCGAGCCATGACGATGCGGATGGTGCCGCCGCGGCGACGGCCGAGCATGCACGTCTCCTCAAACCCGATCCGCTCGGCCTTTCCCTCGAGCGCAGGGTCGAAGATTTCCACGCGCTCCTCGGGCACATCGAGCGCGCGCAGGTTGGGCCGCCCGCTGCCCTTGGACTTCTTCTTGTTGCCCGCGGGCCTCCCCGAACCGGCCGGGGCGGTCGGGTCACCGCCGTCCGGCGCGGCCGCGGGCTTGTCAGCGCCGGGTTCGAGCTGCGTGGCGAGCTTGTCGAGCTTCGCCTTGGTCTCCGCGAACTCGAGCTCGAGCTGCGTGGTGTCGATCCGCTCGGCCTTGGCGACAAAGAGACGACGGCGCAGAATCTCGAGCTGCCCTTTCAGCAGCTCGTAGGCGCGCCGGAGCTTGTCTCGCTCGGCGCGGATCTCCGCGAGCTCCGCGGTCGTCTTCGAGAGCGTCGACGCCGTCGTCGTGAACGCCTCGGTCATCGAGGTCAGCGCGTCTTCGAGCTCGGCGATCCGCCTTTGGAGCGCCGCTTCCGGCTCTGTCTCGGGCGCGCTCTCGCCAGGCACGCCTTGTCACTAACTCACGCGATCGACGTGGTCGAGGACGATGCGCACGCGGTCATAATTTCGATCGCACCTTGTGCGACGCGCGTCAGTGCATCTTCGGTCGCGCCCGCGTCGCCATCGCGAGCTCGACATCGATGCCATCGAGCAAGGCCTCGAGGGTGGCCTCCTCGATCTCGACATGCTGCGCGTCGGCGCGAGGCGCGCCGGGGATCTTGAACGTGCCGCGGTCGAGTCGCTTGTAGAAGATGCACATGCCGCTGCCATCGAAGAACAGGACCTTGAGCGCGTCCCTGCGGCGGCCGAAGAAGACGAAAAGCGCGCCGCTCCGCGCCTCGTATCCGACGCGCTCCTTCGCGAGGCCGGACAAGCGATCGAACGACAGCCGCATGTCGACGGACTCCAGCGCCAGGTAGATCTCCACGCCAGCGGGGATCATCCGACCTCGCTCAGCGCGCGAACGACGTCACGCAGGTGCGCGTCGTCGAAGCCGCGCTCGACGACGATCGACGCCTTCCCGATGACGACCATGATGCGGCCCGCGCTCGGCGCGGCCGCCACCCCGGGCGCTACGACGCGCGCGAGCCGCGGCGCGCTCGCCGTCCGCGCCCTCTCGCTCGCCGCCCGTCCAACGGGCATCTCCTCATCCTCCTCGTCCGCGAGCCGGTTGGCCCAGTACCGGAGCGCGGACTCCGTCACGCCGCGTGCCGCCGCAAACTGCCGCGCCGTCTGCCGGCTCCCTCGCCATTGCTCAACCAACTTCTCCCAGCCGTCTCGTTTCAGCGTCATGGCTCGCGAGCATGGCCCCGCCTGGCGCCTCACGAAATACGGGGATCAAGCAGGGGATACGCATCTTCGGTCGCGCCCGCGTCGCCATCGCGAGCTCGACATCGATGCCATCGAG
>CAZRXN010000057.1:0-2773 GCA_964604085.1 uncultured Candidatus Saccharibacteria bacterium
AAGAACATGATGCTGTTCGGGAACATCACGCTATCCACTGGCGAGCAGTTGCCGTTCACCATGCGGAACTCCGCGATTGGAGAGCCCGAGAACACCTCGACCTCCGAGGCTGCCCAGAACGTCGTGTCCGATGGCGTGGACCCGATTGTGCTCCTTATGCCTCTCGGCGACAGCCTCGTGATCTATGGCAACCGATCGATCAGTCTGGCGCAATTCGTCGAGGCGCCTATCCTGTTCGTGTTCCGCACGGCCGTTTCCGGCATCGGTCCCATCGCGGGACGCGTCGTTGCCGACTTCGGCGACGAGCACACGTTCATCGGGCCGGACACGCAGTACCGCTTCGACGGGATCACTGTCAGCGAGATCGGATGGCAGGTCTGGCGCGAAGTGTTGCGCCAGCAGTCGCCCCAACGCTTTGACCTGTTCCTCTCCCATTTTGACGAAGAGAACGGCGAAGTCCTGTGGGGAGCGCCGTTGACGTCCGACGCCGATCCGGATGCTGGACCGATCGAGACAGCGTATGTCGAACATTATCTGGAATCCGTCTCCGAGAGTGAACCGACACCGTACACGGTGCGGGATTGGCCGGCGACGGCAACGGGGTATTTCGACAGGCTGGAAACGCTCACCTTCGACCAGATCACGACGGCCTGGGAGCAGAACACGTTCCGCTGGAACGACCGGTTCTTCCAGGCTGCGTTCCCGTTCAACCTGTTCGGAGACGCCGACGGCTACATTTACACGCTGGGCACGTCCGACGCGCAGGATGGCACGGACATTACGTCCTTTGCCAGGTTTGGTCGGCGTACAGTTGTCGACGGGCGGAGCAAGGGTGTGATCACCCGAATCTATCCCTTCGCAGCCAGGCATGCGGCATCGGGATCGACGCTGACCGTGCGGCTGTATGGTGCCGATCAGGCTGCCGGCCCGCTCACTAACCTTGGATCGTTTTCCTACGACCTGACGCACGGTTCATCGACCTATTTCGTCAGCCCGCGGAAGATCGCCCGCTTCATGGAGGTTGAGTTCCGGAACGAGGTGTCCGGAGTGCCGTGGTTCCTCGACGGCTACGACCACGATGCTGTTATGGCGGGCTCGCGATGACGGACGCAACGCGCAGGCGCCATGCCATTGAAGGAGCGCTCCGCCGCCGCGCCGGGGCAAGCCCGGAACGGGCTGCTGCAGTTCGTCAGCACATGCTCGCGCAGACCGATTTGAGAGCGACGTGTCCGCGCTGCGATGAGCGCCTGTTTGGATCGCTGGACGAAATACGGGCCCATAACTGTGAAGGGAAACAGACATGAAGCCGGTCCCGGAGCGCCCGATGCTGCCGCAGGTGGTGCCGACGAGCTTCCATGGCCTCGTCAGCTACACGACCGGCCTCGGAAAGCAGCTGCTGCAAACATTCGGCGAGATCGGCTTCCGGCTCAATCGCATGGTGCCGAAGGACGGCAGCGAGGCAGCGGCGATGCTCACGCTGGAAGCGCAGAGTGCCGATCCGGACGACCCTGCCGACGGCGCCGCGGTTCTATGGCTTTCGGACGGGACCGGTGCAGGCGACGACGGCGACCTGATGGTCAAGATCACGGATTCGAACGGTACGACGAAAACCGCGACGCTCGCCGACTTCTCGGCGTTGTGAGCGGATCGTTGATAGGAGGACATCATGGGGTGGCCGTTTTCATCGAACGACGAGATGAGTTTCAAAGGGGGCACGATTACGCCCGTGAAGGCGGACAACGCGACACGCGTTCGCCGTGCTCGTGACCGGATCGTCCAGATCAATCAGGCGATCGAGCGATTGCAGAAGCGCGAGCAGACGCCCCGCGTCCGCGCGAAGATCGAGGAGCTGCGCGCCGCCCGGGAAGCGAACGTCGCAGCACTCTCCGAGATAGCCGATGCCTTGAAGGGAGTTATCTGACATGGCCGCGACCTGGACACCTTACGACGCCTTCAAGACGGCGCAGTTTGGCGGTAGCGCGATCGACTTCGATACCGACGACATCATCCTGATCCTTCTCGACAACACGCATACGCCGGATCGCGCGAATCATAATTTTGTCGATGACATCTCGGCCGATGAAATCACCGAAACGAACTATGCACGCAAGACGCTCTCCGGCGCCGCGCTTTCGATCAGCAGCAACACGCTGAAATTCGACGCGACCGATCCCAGTACCTATTCGCAGTCGGCCTCAGGATTCAGCGACGCCAAGTATGCCGTTCTCGCGAAGGATGCCGGCGGGGCGGACAGCGCCAACCCGCTGATCGCCTACGCCACCTTCGACGCCGATGTCGGCAACGTGTCCGGCGATCTCGACCTCGCGTTCGACGGAACCAACGGCATTTTTACGATTTAGGATGTTAGCGGTTAGCGGCCATCAGGAAGATCGGCAGGAAGTGCCATTCCGGCCATCGTTCAGCGGCGCGCTGTTCCTCTCGAAGCTGGCTCAGGGGAACAGTCGAAAGCTGGCGGATGCTGGATTTCGCCGCGCGCGTCCAGGTGACGGGCTCGTTGTCTTCCTGTCTCCAATGCGGGCGGGCGACACGCGGGATGACGCGGATATCCCGGAACCCGGCTTCCTGAAGGGCCTTGTCGAGCACGCTGGGGGCTAGGTACCAGCGATGGTCAAGCTGATAGTCCCACCACACCGCCCCGCCCCGGATTCGGTCGATAGACTGGTAGTTACCGGTTTCGACAAGAATGACTCCGCCGGGATTCAGTCTCTCGTAGGCCGCGGCGAGCATCTCGGGGAAATTCTCGACATGCTCG
>CAZRXN010000058.1:0-2764 GCA_964604085.1 uncultured Candidatus Saccharibacteria bacterium
CTCGCTCTTTGCCTTATCGGTAAGCTGTACTTCTTCGAGAAGCCCCATCGCATTCACGCTTCTGCCATAGAGCGCCGCGAACGTATCAAGAAGTTCGGCGAGATTGAGCCCTTCGAAGAAACTCGCGGCCTGCAGCTGCACGCCGATGATGCTCTTTACCGCATCCGTCTCGTGCTCGACATCTTTTCCGTCGAGCGTAATCGTGCCGGACGTAGGGGATTTCAACCCTTCGATCATTTCAAGCGTCGTCGTTTTGACCGCGCCGTTGGGACCGAGGATGCCGAATGTCTCGCCTCGCTCGATAGAGAAGGAAATGTCGTTTACCGCTGTGAAATCGCCATAGGTTTTTGTGAGCGATTGTATGTCTATGATTGCCGCCATGAAGTATGAGGGCACAGTATAACCCATCGGTGGGCTAACGATGAAGCGACAAACGATTAAATCCAGCGGCGGACGTGCTTTTTATACTCTAGCCACTCCTGACCGAAGCGCTGCTCCAGTTGCGCTTCCTCTCTTCGGATAAATAGATCGACGAGCGGAAGATGGAGGAGAGTGAAGACGAGTGCGATGGGGGATCCGAGTATGAGAGATGTGCCCAAGAACATAAAAACATTACCTCCAAGGTAGAGAGGGTTTCTCGAAATGCGGAAAGGCCCCGATGTTACCAGCGTGCTTTGCGGTTCGAGCGAGATCACCCGCATGTGGTGCTTGTAAAAGGAATCGGTAGCCCACACGCGAAGGACGAACCCTATGCCGAGCAGGAGCCAGCCTGCGATCATCGCGGGAAACGAATCGAATCTTGGTATGCCAAAAAGAGAATCGAGCCATGCACCGACGAATGCAACCGCGAACGAGACGATCGTCACGCCGATATTGTGAAGCACGCTTCGGAAGAAATTCATGGCTTGGGACTGCGATTGTTCAAGCAAACGAGCCCGTCTGTACCTCTCCTGTGCGCGCGTAGTTCGCGATGATGACGCCAGTTGGCGTTACCTTGCTGTCGGTAAGCTTGAACGCTGCCGGTATCGTTCCTTCAGCAAAGAGACGCTTGCCGCTTCCGAGGGTGATCGGGAATATCTTGAGCCAGAGCTCATCGACCAGATCATGCTTTAAGAGAGTTTGTATCAGATTGCCGCTTCCCTGAACCTGCAGTTCGCGCTCATCGGAGTTTTTGATTTTCTTGATCGCTTCAACAACATCCCCCTCGAGCACTACCGTCTTATCCCAGGTGGGCGTAAGCGGCGTATCCGAAGCTACGTATTTAGTTGCCTTATTGAAGGCATTAGCTATGACATTGCCTGGCTCGTTATGAACCGGCCAATAGGACGCCCAGATATCGTACGTCTTTCTCCCAAGCAACAGGTCAAACGGATGGCCCATCTGTTCATTTGCGATCTGCATCCACAGGTCGTCGACATACGGAACGGTCCATCCGCCGTATTTGAAGCCGCCCGAGGTGTCTTCCTCCGGTCCACCTGGCGCTTGCAGCACGTCGTCGAGCGTTATCATCGATAGGACTACGAGTTTCCTCATACGGCGATTTTAGCATTCAAACCGTGCGTTTCTGCTGAAAGCGATCCGTTCGTTTCGGGTTATCGAGATTCGCCCTCGAAATCGGGTTCGACAATGCCCCATTGCATGCTGGCGGGATCGAGTTTGAGGTAGACGCTCTTGCCGATGGATGGTCGGTATGTCATCGGTTCGTCCTCGGCACGGTCCGCGTAGTTGAAGACCACGACATTCTTCTGGCGAGGGTTCATGCTAAGCGCCGTGGACTGTGGCGCGATCCGATCTCCGAGGAAATACCCATCGGAGCCGACATAGCCATGATCCGTATTGAGAGCGGCCACGGCGTAGTAAAAGGTGCCCGATCCGCCTGGGGAGTGCGTGATCACGAACGCAACATCTTCGCGGCCGTCGCCGTTAAGATCGGTCTTAAGTTCATTACCAAAATAGGCCGCATCGCTCCCGAGCCGCACACGCTCTCCTTCAATTACGAATTCAGCTTCCTTGTAGTCGGCGGCCGTAGCCATCTCCTCCTGGGTATGTGAATTGAACGCATAAAAGCCCCCGATTAGGAGGATGACAATCATTGCAATGCTTACGAGCAGTTTGTTCATATATGAACAAGAGTATATCGCGAATGCGGTGTATTCTAAAAATAGCTCGAACTGCATTCCCTCGCCGCGCAGAGCGCGGCTCGGGTGTGGCGGGACAAACATGAGCGGCTCCGCCGCGCACACTGACAAAGAAATGTATCTCAAGCGAAAAGATGTACTCATGCGCTCTCTCGCCGCTTTGCGCCAAAAAGAAAAAGATTTTGAACGTGGGAAGAAAAATTGGGTCGAACCCTTGCGGGAATGGATTTTAGATATGAAACAAGCCGATTTTTTGTCCTTCTCGTCTGATTTGTACCAAATCAAGTCGTTCGTCCAAAAAATCGGAACGAACCCCCTGGTTCGTGACAAATCCGCCCATTTCGCCCCGCCCATTCCGTCCCAATTCGTCGCGAAGCGACGCCACCTTTTGCCCAGCCCCGCGCCTTTGGCGCGGGGCGCATCTCGGCTTTCGGAACAGGAAGTTTCTTTCTGCGGGGACGATGCCCGGAACTTTGAACCCAAAACACGGCTCAAATTTGAGGATCTTGATAAAAGTATACAAAAACTGCGAGCTATCTACAAAGTTCACCCTGAGTGGTTTGAGATACCGAAACCGAAATCGACTAGGGGGAAGAATGAGGTCGATTACTCCATCTAGCTAGCGA
>CAZRXN010000059.1:0-2693 GCA_964604085.1 uncultured Candidatus Saccharibacteria bacterium
ATTTCATCGCCGATATGAAGGAATAATAAGCCGAGACGAGAAAGGCCCGGGTGCATTTGTGCCCGGGCCTCCCTTATTACCTCCACTGGAATGAAAATCTCTTTCCCGAGGAGTTGAGAAAGGTACTTAAGCGTACCTTTCCCACCAGACTGTCGTCGCTTCGCTCCTCTTTGAGAACCCACGACTCTCAACGAAAAGCATCCGCAATTGCGGATGCTTTTCTGCTCTCCTACACGGGGAACTCCCGTTCCCCGAACCCCTCCCAAGCCGCCGTAAAAGTTACTTGAGGGCAACTTTTCCACCGGCTTCTTCGATTTTCTTCTTCCACTCCTCGGCGTCCTCTTTCTTGACGCCCTCCTTGAGGACCGACGGAGCGCCGTCGACGAGATCCTTCGCCTCCTTGAGGCCGAGGCCGAGCACATCCTTCACCACCTTGATCACGGCCACCTTCTGCTCGCCAGCCGAGGTCAATTCGACGGTGAATTCGCTCTGCTCTTCTGCCGCGCCGCCTCCCGCGCCGGGTGCCGCGACCGCGACTGCCTGCGCCGAGACGCCGAACTTCTTCTCGAGTACCTTGACGAGCTCGTTCAGCTCGAGCACGGTCATCGTCTCAACCTGCTCTACCAATGCTTTGAACTTGGACGGCACTTCCACTTCGGAAGCTCCTGCTTCTGCCGTCGTATCTGCTACCTGTGTTTCGTCTGCCATAGTTTTTAAGATTACGTAATTAATTACTGTTTCTTCTCCGCGATTGCATTCAGCGCCACTGCGAGACCTTGGATCGGGCTGTTGATGACGTTTACGAACATGCCGCGAAGTGTCTGCATCGGAGGAATCGTCGCGATCTCCGTCATCTCACTCTCGCCCATGAGGCGGCCTTCGAAGATGCCTCCCAAGATAGAGAGCTTGCCTGTCATCTTCTTTCCGAAATCATGCACGAGTCGCGCAGACGCGGTCGCGTCGTCTCCACCGCCATAGCTCACTGCCACCTCTCCCTGGAGCGGCAAGTTCTGGTGTTCTAATCCGAGGGATTCAAGCGCGCGGCGAATCAGGGTTTTCTTCACGACATGATAACGCACGTCCTCCTTGCGAAGGCCACGTCGGACTTCCGACTCCTCCCCCACCGAGAGACCGGTGAAATGAAGGAATGTCGTCGAAGCGGATGCCTTGAATGCATCGGCAAGCTGGGATACCAGCTCTGCTTTCTGCTCACGTGTTTTTGCCATACTGCATTTGCAGTTCTTATAACAAAGGGCGTGTTTTCGACCTCGGCAAGACTGACATCCTTTGATTACACGCAGGAATGCTCGCTTTCTCTGGCCCTTGTCTCGGCATACTACTCACGAGGCACTGTGCCGTCAAGCACAGTGCCTCCCGTGCACCTTTACCAAGGCCCCGCCTTGGTAAAGGTCCTACTGTCCCAGCATCCCTTCCAGCGCAGCGGCGGCCTGCGCCTTCGCGTCCTTCCCCGCCGCGTATACCGATACCGCAAAGGTAAGGCCCAAGCTCACGGAGAGGAATACGACAAAGCCCGCGACGAAGCGAGCGAATGACGCGAGGGGCGAGGGTTCTCTCATGCGGAGATTGTATAGCGGGCTCGGCCCGCCGCAATGCCGCAATCCACACGACAATAGTATATACTATAGTATCTACTATCGTATATACTACGGCCCATACACCCACGGAATCGTGCGGTAGAGCATGTTGGGCAGTGTACTGGTGCCCGTCTCGAAGTAGGTAATGAGATTCTCCTTCTGCACATTCGAAAGTCGGCCCGTATTTTCGTAAATCAGTATAAAGAATGGTGTTCCAGGTGCAGTACCCTCCGGGACTCCGTCATCCACCGTGGTGGCTCGAACTCCCTTGCCAAGGAGGTGTTCCGACCGTCTCTTCGATGCCCCCGGAACTCCCTCGAACACGGCACCGTTTCTGCTCGTGCTTACATTGATGAACCGGGACAAATACGTGCACTGCTGTGAGGTTGGTTGGTAATGCACGTCGTCCGTGATAGGAGTCTCATCCGGAGAGCAGAACCAGCCGGCATCGGGCCACCCCTTCCCATTTTCCACGCCGGGAGTCCCGTATATGTCGATACTTTCCGCGTCCTCGCTGCCTCTGGCGAGACCGGATATGTACGTGTCGTTATCGCGCCAGTTCGCTGCGAGCGAACCGTCCGCCGTCCCCTCGATTCGCTCCATACTCAAGGGCGCAGTAGACGTATTTCCGCTAAATGTACTTCCGATTTCCGCATTCACCGCGCCCGCGCACCATCCGCCGCACGTCGAGACCGCTGGCGTGCGATCCATAGTGGTGGTGCTGATTCCCGTATACCACTGCAGGAGCAGTTCTTCTCCATCATTGGAAAGACCGGACGGACCCTCGCCGCTAAACGGCGCGACCAGCGACGCAGGCGCATCCGTAGTGGTATCGTCCGTTCTTTCAATAAGGTAGTAGCCGTCGTTCGGCGGGAAGTTATCAGGCACTTCGGGATTGAATGGCATATAGGGTGTAACGCTTCCTTCGAGTGGGATTTCAGGTGATCCGTCCGCGCTCACGATACGCACTGCATTGAGCGTCAACGTATACGGAGACACGTTTTTCACCTCGAGCCACTCATCTTCCGCATGTGACGCCGTTCCCATCCATCCAATCTCGTTTATGACGAGCGGTTGCTCCATGTAATAGATTTCCAA
>CAZRXN010000060.1:0-2580 GCA_964604085.1 uncultured Candidatus Saccharibacteria bacterium
GGCCGGCTGCGTTGATCAATAGTACATACTATAGTATGTACTATAGTATATACTGCGCTGCTACCGGAGCGGAGTGGTCGTGTGTTCCCAAGGGGCTTCGGAGCACCGCCTATTGCGAAGTAGTGGTCGCTCCCGTCGTCGTCGCAGCGTCTTCGTCCCCCTCAACGACAAATCGAATGTGGTAGTCCGGAGAAGACGAGACCGCGCTTGGTACGTCGAGCAGCACGGTCCCCGTACCGCTGAACTCGTACAGATGCGTCGCACACCCCGCACGCGCAAACTCGTCACTGACCGTTAAGTTCTCGCCATTTGTAACGATTCCCGCACTCGCGCCATCCATCGTGAACCGCCTATTCTCGTACGGGTAGATAGTCTCGGGAAGATTTATGAATACGCGAGATCCCGCGGTTACCGTTTGCGTCGAACCCGACGGTACGGACTGGCACGCCGATAAACGCTCCTTGAGCGTCATATCTTCCGACGCAGGGGGTGCCTCCCCGCTCCACACGAGCCACGCCGCCCCGATAAGCAGCACGGCGAGCACCACGAAGCCAAACACGACATACGCGCCGCTGTGCTGGTTCATGCGCATTGAGACGGCAGCGCCTTTCCCTTCTTACCGTGCGCGCACTGAAGCGCGTGCCGAGTATGTCTCGTGGAGTCGCTCGAGCGCTACCACGTACGCGGCGACGCGCAGCGGAATATCACGCTCCTTAGATGCGTTAAAGACCGCCTCTGACGCGGCCTCAATTTTTTCGTCGAGACGCTTCAGCACATCCTCTCTGTTCCAGAATTCTCGGTGCATGTTCTGATACCACTCGAAATAGGAGACGGCGACGCCACCCGCGTTGGCGAGCACGTCTGGAATGATCGTTACTCCCTTCCCGTGAAGCAACTCTTCTGCGCCTGCACTCGTCGGACCGTTCGCCATTTCGAGCACGATCGGCGCCTGTATACGAGCCGCATTCTCAATCGTAATCGCCTCTTCGAGCGCCGCAGGCACGACGATATCCACAGGAAGCTCAAGAAGCTCGTTCGACGAAATCGTCGAAGCTCCGAGTTTCTCTCTATTGCTCACGTCGCAGACAGAGCCGATGCAATAGCAGCCCGCGACCGTACCCTGCTCCTTCTTACAGCGCTCAATTTCTGCAATGCTCTCTATACCACCAGGGATGTAGATGCCGCCCTTCGAGTCGGAAAGCGCGACGATCTTGAAGCCGGCACTCTCGAGATCTTCCGCCAGATGCTTGCCTACGTTGCCGAACCCCTGAATCGCCACCGTCATTCCTTCGCGCTCTCGGCCCAAAAGCCGAAGCATACGCCGGAGCGCGACGCCACCGCCTCTGCCCGTCGCTTCCTCCCGCCCTTCCGAGCCGCCGTGCCCCACTGACTTCCCCGTTACGACCGCGCTGCCCGCAGCACGCGCTTCCTTCTCGCCCATTCCCCTGCGAATCGCCTCTCTCGCGTACTCATCAGCGATCCAGTCCATAATCATGCCGTTCGTTTGCACGTCGGGAGCGGGAACGTCGGAAGACGGACCTATCACCGGAAAAATTTTTCTCGTGAATTCCCGTGTGAGCCGCTCAAGCTCTCCCTCGGATAGCTCTTTCGGATTGACACGCACGCCGCCCTTCCCGCCGCCAAATGGGACGTCTATGAGCGCGGTCTTCACAGTCATCCAAAGCGCGAGTGCCTTTACCTCGTCGACATTGACTGCTGGATGGTACCGAATGCCGCCCTTGTAGGGACCGGCAAGATCGCTGTGCTGTACGCGCAGCCCCTCGAACACGCGGACTGACCCGTCATCCATAGAAACGGGGATCGAGACATCCACGATTCGATCGGGGTACTCCATCTCCGCCATGAACACGGGGTCGAATGTGCCATGCGAAGCAGCCCGGGAAAGCTGTACGAGCGCATCTGAAAAAGGTGACTCGTTCATCGCCGCATTGTGCACCTGTTCGGGCCCCGAGCAATGTGAATACCGCGTTACGACACGAGAGCCGCTGTTATTACAAGGCGGCGATCATAGGTCCCCCCACTGCGCACCCAGTCTCCCGCACAAGTAATGAGCGTCAGGCGCGGAGCTCCGCTGGAAGAGAAGAGTACCTCTGTCGGCGTCGCGTCGTAGGGATATTCCTCCGTACTCTCGACGATGAATGCGATCCGCTCTCCGCTTTCAAGTACGACATAGACGCGATCCCCCGGCTCGACCTCATCCAGTTTTTTGAACACGCCAGGCAGCGACAGACCATTATCGACATGTCCCGCGAATACGGCGCTGCCGGGCTCTCCCGGAAGAGTACCCTCGCGATACCAAGAGACATCTGCAAAGAGGTACGGCGCCTGCATCGCGCCACTCTCCGTCAGTCCCACCTGCTCCACGCGCGCAGATACTCCTATCGAAGGGATGATGAGCCGCTTGGGAGCGCTTCCTTGGCGCATGCCCCCCTCATTCTCATGAGAGTGCGCAATGCCCCGGGAGAGCACGAGCTCCCCGGGAGAGCCTAGCAGCGCATGAACGTCCTCGATTGCGTCGCGTGTGACGTCCTTGTCCGGGCCCGGCGGCACCCGTCGTAG
>CAZRXN010000061.1:0-2549 GCA_964604085.1 uncultured Candidatus Saccharibacteria bacterium
CACTCCCGAGATCTATGCAAGAGAGCTATCCCCTCCTCCTTCATCGCATCACTGGCACGAGCACCTCCCTTCGCATCTTCTCCGCGATGAGATTCCAGTCGTATTTCTCCAGCACCATGGCTTTCGCGGTCGCTACGGCCGCGCGTGCTTTCTCGGGATGCGCCATAATGTCCGTAACCGCTTCCACTATCTGCTCCGGCGAATCCTTGTCGACTGCCCAGCCCGTGATCGGCTCGTTCGGATTTCGTTTCCGATCAAACAGGAAGTCCGCGATCCCCCCTTCCTGCGTAGCGACGACGGGAAGCCCGGCGGCCATCGCCTCCAGAAACGAATTACCCATTCCCTCGGAGCGCGATGGTCGGATAAAAATGTCGCATGCATTGAGATATTTCGGCAGCTCCGCGTGGCCCACCTGCCCTGCGAACTGAACCCGAGTCTCCAAATGTAGTTTCGCGACGAGCTCGCGTAGCAATGACTCATCGGGACCCTCGCCGAGAATGATGAAATGCACATTCTCCGGCAATTGCGGGAGCGCTCGGATCACGTCATCGAGCGCGTTCTTGTGTACGAGCCGGGACGTGGTAATGAGAAAGATATCGCCCATTTTCTTGCCGAGCTTGTCTTTGATCTCATTGATCGTTTGCGCCGGATACTCCTGGGAGAAGTGTGCGGCATCGACGGCATTCGGCACGAGCACCACCGGCCCCTTGAATCCTCGGGCGCGCGCCCATTTCCCCAAGAACGTCGAAATGACCGATATGATGTTTGCGCTCGTAAACGCGCGAGCGAAGAGCGGCCAAAGTGGGCGCATGGTGCGCTCGATGTGCGCGGGAGGATCGCCCTCCTGCAGCTCAAGGATGAATGAGACGTCCGGATGCCACCATTTGAAAAGCGCTGCGGGGACGCCGCATGAATGCGCCATCATCGCCCAGATCGCATCGAAGCGATACTCACGGTGCAGCTTCAGCGCTACCCATACCGCGAGGAGCTGGTAGAGGAATTTGTTGAAGTGCAGCGGCCAGCGGCGCAGGTCGGCCATGCTTGGCCGAGGCCGGGTGAATCCGATGCGGTGCACCAGCACGTTCCCCATCTGCTCCACTTCGGGCAGCGTCGAATCGTAGCGGAGACACACGAGGTGGAATTCGTACTCCGGCATTCTGCGGGTCTTCTCCATGATCGCGATCTCCGCGCCGCCGACGTGTGCCGGAAAGTAGGAGAGGGAGAAGATCAATACTCGCTTCGTCATGCGCGCGCCGTAATCGTGCGAATGTACTCTTCGATGTCGCGCTTCGCGCTCCAGCCGAGCGAGCGCGCCTTCGACGGGTCTATAAATCCTTTCATACGGTTCCCCGGCACCTCTGGCATCATCTCAATCGGCGCACCGAAGAGCTCCGCTATTTCAAGCACCGAGTAATCCTTTTCGTGCCCCAGGCCGAAGTCGTCGCCCTCTCCCTTTTCCCCCACGAGGAGCAGCCCGTCCACGATATCGTCGACGTGCGTAAAATTTCGACGCTGCGTGCCCGGCGAGGTTACGGTGAGCGGCTGCCCGGCGAGGACTTTCTGCCTGAAAATTTCAATCAATGTCCCGTAGCGCCCGGCACGCTCGCCGGGTCCGTACACGTTATAAAAGTAGGTAATGGCATACCGCAGGCCAAACCAAGCGCCATAGTTGCGCACGAGTTCCGTATTCGCCGCTTTTGTCCAGGCATAGGGACTCTGGTCTCGCCCGAGGCCGCCGTCGGCGAATTTGGTCGAGGAGCCAGCATAGATGAGCTTCGGCTGCTTTTTGCGCCAAAATTCAAGCACGCCGAAGGTCCCCGTCATGTTGAGATCCCAAACGAGAGAAATGTCTTCGAAGCTGCGCTCCGGCCGCGCGTACTCGGCAAGGTGATAGAGCACGTCGGGCGCCTCGGGAATGAGCGCCTCGATATTCTTCGTGTGCCCCTCCCGGTATTCGGCTCCCGCGATCCGCTCACCCTCGGGAGATGTGGCGTGATTATCGAGAGAGATGACGCGCGCGCCTTCGGCGACGAGCCGACGCACGACATGCGTCCCAATGAAGCCCTCACCGCCTGTTACGACCACTGTGTGCGCCATGGTGAGTAACACTACCCCTGCTCGGGTATTTCTTCAATGATTCGCCACTCCCTCTTCGAGAGTCGGGCGGCGAGATAGACGACGAAGGCGGCGATCGCGGTGAGTGCGACGCATGCCGCCCACCAGAGCCAGCGAGATGAGGCCTTCGGCTCCGGGACGGAACTGGCCGTGGGCAGCGCGGCGGCGGCGAGATCCACAGGAGTTTCTGCCATGGCAGAGCCGCTCTCTTCGCGCGCGGGAGCCGATACGATCGGTGCGCTCTCCCGCCTGAGGGCTGCAACGGGCGCAGACGCGGAAGGCTGCGCACCTGGTGCGCTCGAGAGCGGAATCGGCGGGCACGGGTCTCCACTCGGAAAGAGCAGCTCGGTGCGGTCGCTCGCGTGGAAACCGAGCGTCTCCGGTGCGAGCCGCACGCTCGCGCCCTTCAGCACCGTCGTGTGCTCGGGAAAGGT